>JAKEER010000097.1 GCA_022616615.1 Acidobacteriota bacterium | reverse complement strand
TTTTAAGGGGGACTTGGCCGCCAGCCCGCTGCTTTGAGCAGGGTTGCGTCAAAGTCGCGTAAGTCGTTGAGTCGAGGTAGAGCCCTTGCTGACGCGCGGGCCACTGACTTGAGTCTCGGACCTGTTCAGTAGCCCGGACCCCGGCCAAGCGCGCGTGGTGAGGGCTGATTGAGCGAAGCGGATTCAAACAATGACGATTCTCGACAAATTCCGCCTCGACGGAAAGGTGGCTATTGTCACCGGCGCCAGCACGGGGCTGGGGCAAGGCATGGCTATCGGCCTGGCGGAAGCCGGCGCCGACATCGTTGGCGCTGGAAGCCGGCGCAGCCTTGACCAGACGCAGACAGCCATTGAGAAACTGGGCCGGCGGTTCGTCTCTGTGAAGGCGGATCTGGCCAAGCTGGATTCGGTTCCGGTCATCGTCAACACAACGCTCGACCGTCTGGGCAGAGTTGACATTCTCGTCAACAACGCAGCCGGCCAGCGGCGCAAGGGCGCGCTGGAGTTCACTGAGGAGGACTGGGACTATGTCCATAACGTGAACCTCAAGACGGTGTATTTTCTTTGCAAGGCAGCGGCGCAGGAGATGCTGAAGCAGGGCGGTGGCAAGATCATCAACGTCTGCTCGGTGCTGAGCTTCCAAGGCGGACTGCGTGTGCTGGCCTATACCGCCAGCAAAGGCGGGGTCGCCCAACTCACTAAGGCGCTTGCGAACGAGCTTGCACCTCAGGGCATCAATGTGAATGGGCTTGCCCCCGGCTACATGGCCACTGAACTGAACACGGCACTGCTCAACGATCCCGTTCGTCTGCCGCAGATCAATGTGCGAATACCAGCGGGCCGGTGGGGGACTCCAGAGGATCTGAAGGGCGCTGCGGTCTATTTAGCGTCGGCTGCCTCCGACTACATGCACGGTCACATCCTGGTGCTGGATGGCGGCTGGATGTCGAGGTGAGGCGCAGTTCCTGAAGAGTCCCGGTTCGGTGGGTGGCACTAGGCCATAAGCAGAGTGGCGCCTTGCCCGTGTTGCTTGCTTTCTGACTCAACCTTCTCGTGTCTCGCGTGGAGTCTTGCCGCGCAGCCGCCCTACGCCAGGCATATCATGCATAGCCATCTGCCTAAAGGTGGATGGATGAACCGAAGGAGAACTGATATGCACGCCGTCGCCGTTCAGTTCAAGGTCCGTGCCGAATGGAGGAACGACTTTCAAGAAACGGTCTTGAAGAACGCAAGAAGGAGCCTGCAGGAGGCTGGGTGTCATCGGTTTGATGTCTGCTTCTCCGAGGACGGCAGCGAATGTTTTCTTTATGAACTCTATAAAGGCCGAGCTGCCTTTGAGGAACATCTAGTCACGCCGCACTTCAAGGAATTCGATCAGGTAACAAGACCTTTCGTGATTACGAAGAGAGTGGAAACCTATCTTCTGCACCCCAACCCCCTATGCTGATGGAATCTGACTCTATTCTCTTGAGCGCCATCTCCCCTCACGGAAGCGCTCAATATTCTGGTATCGAACACGCAAGTCGAAACCACACGTTCGTCTCTGGCTACCACTATTGATCAAAGGGCCATTGAAGACTCGCCCATCAATGGCCGGAGCTACATTCAGTTTACCCTGCTAGACTCCGCGACGACTCGCGATAACCAGCCAATTCTTGCTCCAGCTCCTGCCAGTGGCCTCAACATCAATGGACAGCGGGCACGTGCGAATTTCGTGAGCATCGACGGAGTGGGCGCGGGCGGCAGGCTTGCCCATCGGATCCGGGGAGATTGAAAGCGGTCATCGCTACGTGATCCAAGCGCGGCTAAAGATTGCTGGCGCCTGGTGGAAACCAGACAAGGCTGAAAAGATGCTCGCTCTGCGGGTCTTGCGCGCCAACCAAGATTGGGAGCACTATTGGCAAAATCGAAAGCAAAAAGCAGCCTAATTCTGCCCGTCAGTTTTAATTGCACCCCGGCTTCATCGGAACGTGTTGCTTCTTGTCTCTGGTGTGATATTGTTTTCGGACAGACTTCGAAGAATGAAAACCATAAGGAGGAGAATCGTGAAAACGCTCGTCACTGGGACACTGATGCTTGTCTTCACGGCTGCGGCTTTGGTGGCGCATCCGCATTTCAGAAAGACAGTCACTGCCAAACTGGGCAACGTGGAGGCAGCAATCGCCTATCAGACGGTGCCGTCCAATGAGGTGCACGCTCAGAACGCTAAGGCAGGAACGTTTATTACTCCGCGCGCCCCGCGGCTCACGCTATCTGGGGAACTCAAAGCCGGAACCGTCACCCTTCCTGCGGGCGAGTACACCATTGGAGTGATCAAGAACAGTGATAAAGACTGGACGATGGCTCTATATCCTGGACAGCTGGCACGGGGGACAGAGCCCGACATGTCTAAGATGATCAAACTGGACTCGTTGTTCTCTACCACGCACGGCACGGCCGAGCACATGCTCATTGACATTACGCCGGGCCACGGAAAGCAACAAGGCAAGGCGGTCTTGCTCCTGCATTTCGGAACGCTGTATTTGGCAGGCGCTTTGTCCTAATGCCGCTTGCTGGCGATCAAGTTCCTACATCCGTCAGGGCCCGGGCCAGGGGGTGAAGGAAGCCGACGTAGGGAAGGCCCGCTATGGCGTTCCCTGCTGGCCGGGCGGCACAATCTTTGAAGGGTTTCTCTTTTTCATCACGGCAAGTCCGGCACAGCGGCCAGTCCCTACAAAGGCGATTTTGATTTTTTCGCCTTTGACCTCTCATCTTCTCCTCCGATCGCGATGACATGGGCGCGAGTGCGGTAGAACAACACGGCCTCGGAAATCGCCGGCGAAGCCATGGCGATTTCACCCAAGAGGTTCTTCGACAGCAACTCATACGCTGGGCCAGCCTTGAGAACGTAAACCTCTCCTTCCTCGCTGGTGAACAGCACCTTCGAGTCTGCGGCAATCGGCGACGCAGTAAAGCCTGTGGTTCCCGAGCCTAGACGCTGGGAATAACGCAGTTGACCGCTGCGAGCGTCATACACCTTCAGCACACCGCGGTCTGAGCAGCTGTATAGCAGATCTCCCCAAACAACCGGTGTTTGCATATAGGCGCCGTTTCGAGGTTCAAACCATGCCAGCCAGGCCCTGGAGCCTGCAGCTCGCTCTCCCTCGGGCGTGATGTCGCCGGAAGCACCTGGCTTGATCGCGTACAGCGGAGCCAATCCACCGTGCGCATTGGTCACGTAGATGAGGCCGTGAGCGAAGACTGGTGTCGGCACAGGAATATCGCCACCCGACTTCAAGCGCCAGAGCTCCTTTCCCGTTGCCAGGTCATATCCGGTGATGTAGGGCCAGCCATTGCAAATAATTTGGGTTCGTCCATCCTGGGTTACCACCGCCGGTGTGGCCCAACTGTGGTTGGAAACCCCGTCGCGCGGCACGCGCCACAACTCCTGCCCGGTCTTGGCGGATAAAACGAGAAGTAACGCTCCCTTTCTCTGGTCGCATTGCAGAATGACTTTGTCTTCAAACAAAACAGGTGAACTGGCATTTCCCCACTGCAAGTCAGCGTCTCGGGGCCCATGGGCAAACGTGCCGAGATCCTTCTTCCAGAGTGGTTTTCCGTCGAGACCATACGCGTGCACACCTTCAGAACCGAAGAAGACGATCAGCCGCTTTCCGTCTGTCACAGGGGTCGTGTTGGCGTGAGTGGCCTTAGTGTGCCGCTTCGTTCTCGGAATGCCCTGATGGGCGACTCGCTGCCAAAGGACCTTCCCGGAGTTCTTGTCCAGGCAATAAAGGATCCAACTCTGTTCGGCGTTGTCGTCAGCCGAATCGCCGGAGCCATAGAGACCCACCTTCAGCGGCGCCCTTCCGGCCGAACTCACCGCCGTCGTAACGAACAAGCGGTTTCCCCAGATGCTGGGACTGGAATGAGCGAGTCCCGGAATGGGAGTCTTCCATCGGATGTTCCGCACGGGCCCGGCGGCGGGATCGGCATTCCAGGAAGTGGCAATCTTTGCCTCCGCTACGCCACGTCCTTCCGGACCTCGAAAGGAAGGCCAATGGACAGTGGTGTTGGCGTGCTTGTTTGCCGGCTCCGCTTCCGTCGTACGGCTCGCTGCCAGCAACAAAAGGAGGATTACGAAGCATTCAGGCAAGCGTCTAATCCGAAGGTTAATGGCCATGCGTTCTTTCTCCTTTTCTTTTGTTGTTCCAGACCTTCAATTCTACATCGCCAAGGCGAACCAGCCGAACTAATCCTGAAGAGGGGGTGCAATTAAAAGTGGCGGGCAAGTTCTGCAGCCCTCCCTCACGGTCGGGCTACTGACAGCGCCGGTGCCAGTCAGTAGCCCGCGCGTCAGCAAGGGCTCCGGCCCCCCTCCCCTTACGGTCGGGCTACTAATCCAGCAAGCCTCCGGCTTGCCAAGCCCGCTGAAGCGGGCTGCCCGGAGATCGGCGGACTTGGCTAACCAGCCGTATAACGGCTGGCCTGAATTTGGAAGAAGCCGCGTGAACGCGGCTGGCAGTCAGACCAAAGGTTGTGCGCGTCACTCCAGCATGGAACGCAACCTGGCGGTGCCTGGCTCCATCCGGCTGTGCTGCTTGCTTCCAAGCCGGAACTGTTCGAAAATGTAGAAACTCCAAGACAGCGGCTGGAAGCCACTGCCACTCTGGTTCCGGCTAATCCCGTAGGCGCTAGGCATACCGGCAAGACACATCGGCTTTCAGAGGAGGAGTTCGCAGCAGTGTTACTCGAGAATTCCCGGGCGTGCTTACACTGCCATTTTCTCCAGCCGCGCCTGAAACGCCCTCGGCCGGAACAGGAACTCCACAATGTTTCCCTCATGCGGCTGCAGCCAGTCGAGCTGGATGGTCGGTACAGGGCCCAGGTTGAGACGGTCGATGTGCGTCGCGTCCATCAGCTGCCGCTGAAACGGTTCATCGTACGTGATGGCGCTGCCCACCAGTGTGGGTCCGATCTTCTTCAGCATCTCGTTTTGCGGGCATCGCACCACGCTCACAAACGGGAACATGAACTCCGTGTTGGCCAGTGTGCTCTCAGGGGAGTCACTGTGAATGACCACGGGCCTCAGGTATCCGCAGCGCTCCATCTCCACCAGCCGCGGGCCGAACTTCGCCGTGACGTGTTCGACGGCCCCATCGACCAGTCCACCTTCGATGCCACTCCAGATCGCTTTCGCCGCGCCGGGCACCGTGAACGCTGCGAGACTGGCTTTTGGGTCCTCCGGTGGCTTTGGTTCCACCGGCCCCATACGCTCGGCCAAGGCTTCGGCAATCTCTCTCGTATGGCGGGAGGCCCAGATGCCCGAGCAATTGATGCAGCCGCGGCCGCTGTTAAGAAATACGCTGTCGGCCATCACGTCGAGGTATTTCTCCCATTGGTCCACCACATCATCGCCCAGCAAAATCTTGCTGAAGCCCGGCCCGTGCACCTGTACGCGTGGGTCGCCGCGATACCTTTCTACCGTGGCGGTGCCGCCGAAAATCATCGTGCGCTTTGACAGTCGCACGACTTCGGCGCCTAAATCGCCGAGGCCCGGATAAATCGAAATGGCTTCTTTGGGCACGCCTGCTTCAATAAACGCGGCGGCCATTCGATAGGGAGTCCACGGCTCCTGCGGGCCGGGCTTCAGGAGCAGCCCCACCTGCATTGAAATCACCGGCAGCCACAGCGTGTGCACGCCCGGCGAGTTCGACGGCAGCACCAGACCCAGCACGGGCGCCTGGGCCTGGTAACTCACCATCACTCCGCGTGACTCCACTCCATAGCCGCGCGTCAGGATGTTCAGATCCAATCCTCGCGTCAACGCGTCCAGAATCTTGTCCATATTGGACAGCACGAAGTGGTTCTTGCTCATGTTGGCCTTGCACATGTGCTCCGGCAGGCCCGTGCTGGCCGACTGCTGGCGGGCGAAATCCTCTGGTGTTTGCGCGCCATCGCCCAGCGGCAGCGGGGCACGCAGATAGAGATCCGCCGCCTTTTTCATCATGGCGATTAGTTCCGAAACCGGGATCGCGGTCAGCACCTGCCGCGCGCGCTCAGCGTGACGCATATCGCGGCTGAGCAGACCTGTGTTGGCCTGGCTGACCCGCGCCAACGTCTCGCCAGTGATAAAATGCCCTACATTATCGGTTTCGAGACTCGTGTAGGGCTGGCCCCATCGCAGAGTCGGAATGTTCAGTACTGCCATCGGTTCCTCACAAAGCTGCTCAATCTAGGGGTTGAGCTAACCACAGAGGCACAGAGTTGAAGCTGTGAGACAGCTTCAAGAGAAAAATCTGGGGAAGGTCTGTCGTACAAGACCTTAATGTCTTTGTTTCTTGACTAGATTTCTTGTCGCCGTGGAGAACAGCCTTGGCACAGACTCCCAAGAGCCGCGACTGACGAGTATCCACGGCTCTAAGGGACAGGTCAGACGCCATCGTCGAGTGCGCCCGTCTAGGAATCTGCGTTGATCTGCGGTCATCTGCGTCCAAGTCTTTCTCCGTGCCTCCGTGGCCAAAACAAACTGCGGTTCTGAGCCTAATAAACTCCCACAGTCGTCTGGGCGGCGACCTTACGGAACGGACGCACGCCGCTTACGCCGTCCCACGGATACTTTTCGTAGGGTTTCTCCCGCTCGCCTTCATCTCTCTCCAGAAACCCCGGGATGAACGTCTCACGAGTGAGTGTTGTCAACCGCACCCGGCCAGTTTCGCCGTACTCCACGACCCGGTCGGGATCGTCAAAGGAAACCACTTCAATGACCGCCCTGGGCTGCGGCGCGAAGTAGGTGATCTTGTAACCGTCCTCGGGTGAAACCGGTTTCGAACAGGCCAGACCCATCAGCGTGTTGCCGTAAGTCGGTGTCAAGTACACCCCTTCGCCAAGCAGTTCTTCAACCGCGAAGCGCGTATACTGCGGCGTGAATTCGGTTCCCCCTGCGAAAATTCCTGTGATGCCTGCTGCTTTGACGCTCGTGCCGCCTTTTTCGAGTTCCTCGGCCAATGCCTCGAGCAGCTTTGGTGTTGTGAACATGCACCGGATGTCGTGCCCAGCGCCGAGAACTGTGATCGCCTGCTCAACCACGTGCGCTTTGTACCTTTCTAAACCGCTAGTGTCACCCTGCTTGATCAGCTTGATGACCCATCGCGGGTCCAAGTCGACGCAAAAGCAGATGCCGCCTCGGTGCTGGCACAGGTGTTCGACGGCGAGCCGCAGCCGGCGCGGGCCCGAAGGCCCCAGCATCAGCCAGTTGGCGCCCCGCGGGAAATATTCGTCCGGCAGCGTCTCGCTGAACATTTCGTAATCAATACAGAAGTCCTCAATGGCGAGCCGGCTTTTTGGTGTTCCGGTCGTGCCTCCTGTCTCGAAGACATAGAGTGGCTTGCCGGCCAACCCCTTCGGCAACCACCGCTGCACTGGCCCGCCTCGCAACCATTCGTCTTCAAAAGGAGGAAATTTCCTCAAATCTTCGAAGCTGCGAATCTCGCGTCTCGGATCCCATCCCAACTTCGACGCGAACTCGAGCCAGAACGGGCATCCTGTCTCCGGTTTGAAATGCCACTCGACGATTTCCCGCACGTGGCCATCGAGCTTTGTCTTTGCTTCCTGCATTCTGAGAGACAGATCCACTGCCGCAACACTCATGAGGTCATCTCATTCCTTCCGGGTCACATTTTGAGCAAGGACCCCAATCTGGAGTTCACTTCCGAGCAGAGCTTATGGCCTGATCGCCCGCCACAGGATCGCTCGCGCGAATCCCACATACGTCTCGAGCCAACTGCGCGCGGAAAACTGGAACGATGAACAAGACGACGATGCCCAGCCGTTCTTAGCGCGGCGTCCTCTTGTCCCAGAAGCTCCCTAAGCCAAATTTCAAGGCGGGAATCCTACCTTTTTATGATCGCGTTCGCAATCCATTTGCTCGCAGCCTCGAGGCCGGTCGGGACGTCGCATAAGCTGTTGAACTGCTCTATGAAAACAGCTTGGTGTTCGTTAACTTCAAGACGGAGCCATCGTCAACCATCAACATCTTTCAATGAGTCCTCCATCCAAGCCAAATAGTTCTTCGAACCTTCCACGATTTGCAATGCGATGACCTCGGGCACTGCGTAGGAATGCAGCCGCAAGACTTCCTTTTCCAGCGCAGCAAATTTATCGCGCGAAGTTTTCATCATCAAAAGCACTTCCTGGTCTTCCGTCACTTTATCCTCCCACCAATACCACGACGCAACGCCTGGCAGCAGGCTGACGCAAGCGGCCAGACGCTTCTCCACCAGACTCCTCGCCAGTGCGCCAGCCTCTTGGGAACTCCCGACCGTAACGAAAACCACAATCTTGTCTGTCATCGCTCCCTCCACGCAGCCCCTGGGCGGCGGCGGTCATTGGGCGCTGCCGCAGCGCGACCGCGGCGAGAAATGTGTTTGCATTATACTGGTTTTGATCTACACTACGGCCACTTTTGGGAATGCTCAACGTTGCCTTGAAACCCGCTCTGCATAAGGGTTTTGAGTGATCTTCAGGATTCCGAATGGCCGAGATCAAGTTTGGCACTTCCGGCTGGCGGGCGATCATCGCCGAAGACTTTACGTTTGAGAACGTCCGCCTGGCCACGGCGGGCATTGCTGAGCTGGTCAAAAAATCTGGCCCGCAGCCTCGCCTGCTTGTCGGCTGCGACACCCGCTTCCAAGCGGACAAGTTCGCTTGGGAATGCGCTGAATTCCTCTCATCGAAGGGTATTCAGGTCTATTACTGCCAGGGCCCCGCGCCGACGCCGGCAATTGCTTTCGAGATTCTAAACCGCAAAGTGGATGGGGGAATCAATTTCACCGCCAGCCACAATCCCGGGGAGTACTGCGGTCTGAAATTTTCCGGCGCCGACGGAGCGCCCGCCTTGCCTGAAGTCACGCGGCAGATCGAACAGAACATCCGGCAGCTTCAGGCCGGCCCGAATGTCTGGGGCCATTGGACTCCACGATCCGAGTTGATCGAACAGATTGATCCGGCGCCGGAGTATCTCAAAGCTCTGGCTGCCAAAGTGGACCTGTCACACATCCGGAAGGCCGGGCTGAGAATCAGTTACGACCCGCTCTACGGCACAGCCCGCGGATATCTCGACAAGCTTTTTTCGGATTCCGGCGTTGCCGTCAGCACCATCCATAACTTTCGCGACGTTCTCTTTGGTGGGCATCCGCCGGAGCCGGCTGAGGAACACCTGGAAGACTTACGGGCAGACATGCGACGGCATGAATCGAAACTGGGCCTTTCAACCGACGGTGACGCCGATCGCTTTGGCATCCTCGATGAAGGAGGGGCGTTCATCACGCCGAATCAGATCATTCCCCTCTTGCTGGACTACTTGATTGAGACCCGCGGCTGGAGCGGGGGGGCGGCCCGCAGCGTGGCGACTTCGCATTTCCTGGATGCCGTAGCAAGAAGCCACAAGCGCGAGTTGCACGAGACGCCGGTGGGATTCAAATACATCGGTGAACTCATCAAGGCAGACAAGATCGTCATCGGCGGCGAGGAATCGGCAGGCCTCACCATCAAGGGACATGTTCCGGAAAAGGACGGGATTTTGGCCTGCTTGCTCGTGGCAGAAATGGTAGCTCGGCGGAACAAGAACTTGAGACAGCAGCTTGCTGAGATAGAAAGCAAGGTTGGGGCTTTCCGCACTGTGCGGCTAAACCTGCATCTGACACCGGAGCTCAAAGAGGCGCTCAAAGCTAAGCTCGAAAGTCCTCCCGCGTCACTCGTGAGCAAACCCGTGGTTGAGCTGAACCGGACCGACGGTTTGAAGTTGATCCTGCAGGATGGCTCCTGGGTCTTGCTTAGGCTTTCCGGGACAGAGCCGGTGGCCCGGTGCTACGTGGAAGCCCACAGTCCGGAAGAATTGAACCGTTTGACGGAAGCAGCCAGCGAGCTCGTGCGCGGGAGTACGTAGACTGTCTCAACCTCATGCCACAGCCAAAGCAGCGCTCCTTCTTTAAGAGACTTTCCCTTTTGATGGTTGGCACCGTCAGCGTGTTGGCGCTTGTTTACGCGATCCTTGGAAACAATGGCTGCCTAGAATTGCGCCGGCGCGAAGAAAGGAATCGCGAATTGAGCCGCAAGGTGGAGCAGTTGCGCCGCGAGAACAAGGAAATTCTGAACGAAATCAGAGCTCTGAAAACCGACCCGAAAGCCATCGAAAAAATTGCCCGCGAAGAACTCGGCATGGTGAAGCCTGGCGAAGTCAAAATTACCACGAACCCTGCCCGGCAGGAGTCTGGCAACCCCCGCCCCTAGATTGGCATGCAAATCATGCTTTCAAACTTAGCCCTCCGTCGACGACCAGCACCTGCCCGGTAATGTAGCAGTCAGTTTCCAGGAGAAACCGAACCGCCCGGGCCACGTCTTCCGGCCGGCCGAAGCGGCTCATCGCGCGCTGTTCCATGTATCGATCATGTTTTCCGGAGGTAATCGAACTGGTTGCCATTCCGGCGACTGTGGCCCCTGGGGCCACCACATTGACCTGAACCGAACTGCTGCTCCATTGCTTGGCTAGAATTCGGCAGGCATGAATGACGGCCGACTTCGGAGCGGCGTAGTTCAGACTCTTTTCGAAGACTCCGACGCACTCAGGCGTGTTACCCGCTGGCCATGCGGGTGAAAAGGATTAGGTCGGTCGACTGGGGCACTGCCCCCATCTGGCGAAGCAGCGTGGCAATCTGCCCTCGATGATAGCTGGAATGATTGACGACGTGGAGCAACATGTCGCGCAAAACGCTGGAATAGGCTTTGCCTTCCGTCGAGTGGTAGCCGCGGCTGCCATCGAGATCGGCTTGAGTCAAGTCACCTGTAAACTCGGCCAGATCCCGATCAATCCCCTGGAGCCTGCGGGTGGCAATCTCGACAGTCTCAAACTCTGGCTCCGCCAGCAGCTTGACTGGCGAAGACCCCTTCCAGCGCTCCAGCCAGATCCATTCCGCGCCCGCGATGTGCGTAATGATGCCTCGAACAGAGCCGTGGCTGGCTCCCAAGTTACGGGTAAAGTCGTGCTGGCCGATGGCCTGAAGCGACTCCAAAACACGCTGATTTGCCCAGCTGTTGTAGTCGTACAATGTTCGGATTTCTGCTGGGTTCATGGCACTCTCCAGTAGTTGCCGTTCCTAGCAGGATGCTGAAAAACTCGAAAGACGCTCCCTACCGGTCGCGGTACGGAAAAACCGGGCTCTGACTCCAAAGCAGTTACGGTACCGCGCGCGGTAGCAAGCGGCGACCAGCCTCTCATCTGGAGAGTTTTTCAGCATCCTCCTAGACTCGATTTCAACTCAAATTGCATTGAAGTCTTTGCGTCATTAAAGAAGTTTTGACCACTTTTGTAAATCGAAAGAAAGGCGGGAGCTCCGGAGAAGGAGGTCAGGAAAAAGCGGAGAGTTCCGCCAAACCGGCGGAGAGCCGGCCAAATTTGCAAATATTCTCTGAAGAGCTGCCCGAATGTGTCGAAAAGTGAATTCGCGAAAGCGGCCTGAATTCCCTTGCGACCTAAAGCCCAGGGATTCCTGGCAAGTAGTTGAAGGAGAAGGCACCGTGGAAGACCTGATCAGATTCATAGCTCTGTTGGTTATCACCGTTCTATCCATTCAAATGGGTTTGTTCTTTAATTGGGCGCTGCTCTGGCTGATGTTGAAGGCCATGAACCGTGTCCGGCCTGCTTCCTCCCTGCCGGCAAAGCCGTCATCAACCTCGTCGAATTGGGCTTA
>JAKEER010000695.1 GCA_022616615.1 Acidobacteriota bacterium | reverse complement strand
GCGTTCGGCATCCTGATGTCGCGCTCTTTCGAGTGGCGAAAGCTCTTCGTCCGGAACGTTGCTCTGATAGCCCTCCTTTCTTTCGCCCTCGTAAGCGTCTTGTGGTCCGACTTCCCCTTCATCGCCTTCAAGCGGTGGTTTCGGGACCTGGGCACCTACGTGGTGATCCTCGTCGCTCTGTCCGATCCTCGCCCATTTGAGGCCGTCCGTACGCTGCTTCGCCGCCTTTACTTTCTGCTGATCCCGCTTTCCATTTTGCTCATCAAGTACTACCCCGAAATGGGCAAGAACTACGACCCATGGACAGGTCAGGCTTTCTTTGTAGGGGCCACAACGAGTAAGAACATGCTCGGTGTCCTGTGTCTGGTCAGTGGACTTTTTTTTTTCTGGGATACATTGACGCGATGGGGCGATCGCAAGGAACGGCGGACGAGATGGATCATTCGTTTGAACGTGGCGTTCTTCGCCATGACGCTCTGGCTGCTAAATAAGGCCGACAGTGCGACCTCTAGCGTGTGCTTGGTGCTCGGTTGCGTGGTGATCGCATCAGCGCACAGCGAAACGGTCAAACGCCATCCCGCTCTTCTCACGGCGCTGATCCCGATCGGAATCTGTCTATACCTGCTGCTAGAATTTGGCTTCGAGATCAGCATCCTCGGAGCGTTGTCTGAAGCTGTCGGGCGGAACCCAGACCTCACCGGCAGAACCAACGTATGGAGCGTCGTTCTTAGCACGAACACCAATCCGCTCGTTGGCACCGGCTATGAGAGCTTCTGGCTAGGTCCTCGGCTCCTATGGGTTTGGGAGCGGGCTGGACCAGTAAATCACGCACACAACGGCTATCTCGAAGTATACCTCAATTTAGGCGTGATCGGGCTCTTCCTTCTTGTCGGATTCTTGATTGCCAGCTACCGGACCATTTGCAGGAGAGTCGGGGCCTTTCCCAGCCTCGGCCCACTGAGTCTGGCCCTGTGGACTATTCTCCTCTTCTACAACGTCACTGAGGCAGCATTCAGAGGCCAGTTGCTATGGGTTATCTTCCTGCTGGGAGTGATTGTCGTTTCCGGACGAAGCGACCGCTCGCCCACTAAGGCGGCCTTACTTAAGAAGCCGTCCTCCAAGGTGTGGAAAGGTGTGGCTGTATGAAACCCGACTCAACCAGGGTCGCCTTGCTGCCACCTTTGTCAGACCCTCGGCATGAATAGGCTTTCGCTAGTGGCGCTGTCTGGGACACCTCAGAGGGCCTTCTTGGAGATCAAGTGATGATCAAAAAATCTGCTGGTAAGATTTCGGAGTTCAACGGTAGTTACCTTTCCGATCCAAGGGCACGCACCCAAAAGCTCAGTTATTTCATTCTCACAGTGCTCGGGTTTTCTTTTTGGTTCTTTATGGCCGTACCATTTGCCAGCCACAGAGAAAGCTATTGGTGGCTTGCTATGGTGCACAGCCAGGACTTTGCCCACGCATTTTCGTTTATATCTTCAACTTACCGTCCACTGCACCAGGCGGCGACGTGGTTGGGCTTTCTCATTCTGGATCCGAGTGTCTTTCCGACGGGCGTTCTACGTCAGGCTTTATTCCAAGTACTTATATACGGAATGTTCGTTCTGGCCTGGTGGCTTATCTATCGTGCGGCCACCCAGCGGCGCTTATTTGCACTGGTCTCGTTCGTTGCCGGCTGTGTTTTCTTTTCTGGTTACGTTCATCTGTTCCATGTCTACGGAATATCCTACATTCCCGTTATTCTGCTTCTTGGCGCTTTACTTCGCTTCCACGCCTCAGGAACATTCGCCAAACAAGAAGTGTGGTTTGCAGTAGTCGCGACACTGCTTGTGTTTTGGCACCCGTTTACGACTGCGCTATTCGTAGGCTTCTACTTTGGATTCTACCTAGACACCTTTTGGCAACGCAGCAGAGCGCAACACGTTCAGGCGGTTGTGATCTTACTTGTCGGCATGACGGCAGTCGCCGCTCTAGTTGTTGCGGTTCCGCGTTTCTGGCCCGATGCGTCCCCGCTCCTCGTGCAGACTGCGACAAGGCCTCTTGACATCAGGCTATTCGGATTCCTCGTAAGCTACCAAACCAATGAGGTCAATAGGGTTGCGTCCCTCGTGGCATTCGTACTAACTCAGATGGCTGTTTTCAGCACGGGGCCCAGGCTGAAGTTAGCGGCCTTTCTCTTTGTGTCTGTACTAAGCGTTTTGTTTCTCTTGAAGAGCTTACCGTTATTGCTTCTCTGGCTCTGTGTAGTATTGATGAAGCTTCTTCGTTTGCGCTGCTGGAGCCTTCTCTTTTTAACGTTTACGGCGGCACTGCTTCCGTTTGGTGGGGGGATCGGTACGCCAATTCATGCACTCTTTGCCATAATTATGGCGATCTATGTGACACCCCTGGGGTGGCCTCAGGCTGAGAAAGCACTCTCCTTTCTCAAGGCTCGATATGTCATAGGGACTACCATTGCAGCGACGGTAGTTCTCCTGATGGTCCGTGTGGGATTTGAGGTGCCGATAGTGACAAGGGTTGCGCGTCCTCTCCTCACAGAGCGCGAAAGAACATATCAGTTGGAGAATATTCTGGCTTGGCTGCACAATTCTGACTATTGTGGCTATGAGATAGCCTTTTATGAAAAGGCAGATAATCCAATAGATTCTGTTGAGAGCGCGATTACAAGGCGGAACCGACCACCGGCTTCGCTTGGAGATGTTCAGCTTTTTTGGAAGACTGTTTTGCAGTGCCGAAAGGCGGAGCATCCTAGTAACAAAGCTAGGACTGCCATTGTGACCTTTGGTGGGCCAGCGTTGGCCAACTCAAGGCCAGTATTCGAAGTCGCGGGTAGATACGCCGGGAACGCCACGGTATGGATCGGAGGTTCTCAGAAGTAGAAGATTCTGCTTATCCGTTTGGGTTCACAACCCGAAAACTCCCGGCTTTAATTGGATGGTCGCCCCCCGCCTAAGGCGGCATCGCCGTGCCACAGTGGGTATAAACCTCCACTGAACGTTTAACTATTTTGCCTGTCCAGAGGTCGAGAAAATTATGCAGCGAGAATCCGCCCGCCTTCGCCCCGAGCCGTTCCGTCTCTCCGTCGTGACACCCATGTACAACGAGGAGGCGGTATGCGACATCTTCTTTCGCCGGCTCATCCCGATAGTCGAGCCGCTGACCGACGATTACGAGATCGTCTGTATCAACGATGGCAGCACGGACCGAACCCTTGAGCTGTTGCGCCGGGCTAACGCTGTCAACCCTCGCATCAAGGCCATTGACCTGAGTCGGAATTTTGGTAAGGAACTCGCGTTGACGGCAGGTCTGAACCACGCATCCGGCGATGCCGTCATACCGTTCGATGCCGACTTGCAGGATCCACCCGAATTGATTCCAGAAATGGTGGCATTGTGGAAGCAAGGCTACGATGTCGTGCTGGCCGTGCGGTCGGATCGCTCATCGGACTCCTCGATGAAACGCATGACCGCAAGCCTATTCTATGGCCTCATGGATCGCCTCGGCGACGTCAGCCTCCCGGCCAATGCCGGCGACTTCCGCCTTATGGACCAGCAAGTAGTGCAGGCACTCAGGCGGCTTCCGGAGCGGACACGCTTTATGAAGGGCTTGTTTGCCTGGCTTGGATTCCGGCAGACCTCGGTCAGCTACCGGCGCCCTCAGCGGGTCGCGGGCGAGACCAAATGGAAAGCTTGGCCCTTATGGAATCTCGCCCTGGAAGGGGTTTTTTCCTTTTCCACACTGCCGTTGCGTATGTGGACATACGCAGGAATTTTGGTGGCAGGAGCGGCGGCGACTTATCTTACCGTGACTGTCGCCAAGACCATTATCCTTGGAATAGACGTTCCAGGCTATGCGTCACTGCTGTCCGTGATCCTGTTTTTCAGCGGCCTGAACATGATTGGACTGGGGATCATAGGAGAGTATTTGGGGCGCGTATTCCTAGAAGTGAAGCAGCGCCCGCTGTATCTGGTTCGGGAAACAGTTGGATTTCATACGTCGGACACCACGACCGAATGAACGCGCCGAGACTCGTGCGCGAATCCCTCCGTTTTGGTCTCGTAGGTGGTCTGGCCACGGCGACCCACGTAACTATTTTCATGTGCCTGATTGCAGTGAAAGATACTTATCCGATGCTGGCGAATCTGATTGCCTGGATTATGGCTTTCGTGGTGTCTTTCCTCGGTCACTACAACTGGACGTTTCGTGAAGCGAGCGTCGAGCGTGGCCGGTCCGCGCTGCAAAGCATGCCCCGTTTTCTTATGGTGTCTCTGCTCGGACTTGCCTTAAACTCCCTGGTCGTCGCCCTGGTGATCGACGTGGCCCGCTGGCCGTACGGTGCGGCGGCTGCACTGATGGCGACGTTAGTGCCGCTCGTTACCTTCGGCGCGAGCAAGCTGTGGGCCTTCGCCTAAGCCACCCGCCCATGTTAAGGTGCCAGTGACAGCGCTTGGTTACCGGAGTAGACTTCGTCGGGTGTTTTGCCGTCAAGGCTTCGATGAGCCCTTGTTTGGTTGTAGAACGTGAAGTTAGAAGTCACTCCGGCTTTAGCCTTGGGAATTGTGCCGTAGGCATTGAGATAGACATTCTCGTACTTGACGCTTCTGCACAGAGCCGCTCCACGAAGACATTTCCACCCGACCCTTGCCACCCATGCTGATCTGGACGCGTGGGCGTTGAGCACATCGGTGAAGGCGCTAGAGCTAAATTGGCTACCTTGGCCGGAAGATCTCCAGATCTCCGGCGCGCCGTACCCCGTGATCGCCTAGTTGAGGGTTGAGGGCCTCAATACAGAAATCCGTGCTTTGCTGTCCGCGCTTTCACGAATCCCTGGCGGGCTCGGTGGAGTGCCAGTATTGCCTGCTGCAGAAAACCGCTGATCGGGCGGGGTTTATCCCCGCCCGCTACAAGTTAATTAAGTTTTGCCGTCACGGAACGATCCGAAGCCCAGTTGGCGCTTCCAGTGGCTGAGAAGGGGCGCTGGAGACCATGGGCCCGATGTAAGATCGGGCGACAACGACATTGTCATACCATTTCTTGTTCTCGCGTGCAGTGCTTCCCGTACCATGGAGACCTAGGACGATCTGATCAATCTTTAAGCTGCTCACATCGCGCAATCGGACATTCTGGAAATCAGCGATAAGATTGCCGTCAATCCACCATGCAATGCGGCCGTCGCGCTGACCCGGGGTATTGGCCTTGACCATCAGTTCATAGGAGTACCATCGATTAAGCTCTGGAGTGAAATTGGGACGAGGAACAAAATACGGTCCAAAGTCGCCCGGAATCAAGTCAAATGGCACCACTCTCCCGTCCGGATACCAGTGGTCTCCCCATATATCGCGCTGATCAGGGTGATAAATGTAAGTGTTCGTCATACCGGGAGTTGTCTCTGAAGAGACTTCTCGGCTGTTCTCTATATCCACAAAAAACTTATTGGTTCCGTTTGCGGGCACGCCGGGGCAGCAATATTGCGCCTGTATCACTAAGCCGTTGTGGCTTGACCCGATGATATTGTACCCCGCTTCAAACTTCGTATAGGCTCGAAGGAAGATGGTATCTTCAGTCGGATTAATGTATTTAACCGCGGAATTGGCTACTTCGGTGCTTTGTTGCGGGAGTTTGAATTCAAGAGCACGGCTTCCCGCAAATACATTGCCTGCCTCCGTGGCGATACGGGTATGTTCCAGGTGATACGCTTCATTCCAGTTATTTGTCAGCTGGCTTGCGGTGCTGTAGGATTCAAAACCGTCTGCGAAAAGGACATTGGCATTAGACGCAATGTTCGCATCTCCCGGATATCCTGCGGCAATGCCGTTGTTCCCTGTCGGTAAAGGTGCGGGTCCGCTTCCTCCGCTCTGCGTCGTCGTGCTTGCAATGCTTGAGTAGGGAGAGAGATTCCCTGCTGCATCAGTTGCTCTTGCGCGGTAACGGTAGAGAGTGCTTCCTGTGAGGCCAGTGTCATTGTACGTCGTGCCGGTGGGAGTTCCTACTTGTGTGAAGTTCGTGCAGGAGCTTCCTGTGCACCGTTCCACTCGGTAGCCTGTGACCTCAACATTGTCCGTACTTGCCGTCCAGGAAAGATTGATCTGAGTGCTTGAGATAGCGGTAGCAGCAAGGTTAGCGGGAGTGCTAGGTGCTGAGGTGTCGGAAGCGGGAACATTGTCCACCGTGACGGTAACTGTGCCTGATGTTGTGGTATTCCCTGCCGCGTCAGAAGCAATTGCCGTCAGGGCATGGCTTCCTTCGCTCGCGCTTGTCGTGTTCCACGACATGCTGTAGGAAGAGGTGGTGTCAGTGACGAGCGTCGTGCCGTCAACTCTGAAAGCGACGCTTGTTACGCCGACGTTATCGGAAGCATTTGCAGAGACCGTGACGGTGCCGGAGACGGTGGCTCCCGCTGTCGGTGCTGTAATAGATGTAGTGGGAGGAGTGGTGTCGCTTGGCGGTGCGCCGCTCCGAAGCGGGTGCGGGTAGGGGTACTTGGTGTAGCCGGGCTTGGCGCCATTGTTCACAAACACGTCGCGATTGACCTGGACAATGCTGTCCCAGCCGTTCTGAAACCCGAAGCTATAGGCCCGTGCCCCGGTATTGTTCCAGCTGTAGATCGGATCGCTGATGTTGCTCGTGCCGTTGTGACCCCACCCCGGCTGGCGGGCTTGGGGATACGATCCGGGCGAGGTGTTGTCACCGATGCTAAAGGACGACGGGCTGCCGTACGCACCCGGATTGGAGGCATTGTTGACGACGTTATCGGTAAACACGATCGTGCCCGCGCGAATCCAGAAATAGCGACCGCTGTGATTCCGCTCGCCCTCCGTAACGGAGAAAACGTCGTTGTACCACTCCACATGCCGCCCGCCCCATGTACTGGTGAATCCGTGCGTGAGTCCGGAACAGCCGTCGATGGTGCTATGCCGGAAGACTGCACGCGCGTGATCATCCGCGTCCGGGAACTGCCCGACATTGAAACAGGATGAATCCTCAACGTAGAGGTTGATCGTGCCGTCGGTATCCAGCGTGCCCATTGTCGATGCTGTATTCCACACCCGCGGCTGGCCCTTAATGACGAACGACGCACCATCCGGCCCGACAACACCGGTGCCCCCGGTGCCAATACCGAGGAAGCGCGTGTTCCACATCACGCCGCCCTGCGCTGACCAACTAACGACGCTGATGTCCAGCGAATTGCCGTTGCGCTGCTTCACTTCGAAAAACATGTCGTTAATGAGCGCAACCTTCGACCCGCTGCCAGAGACTCTCAGGTGGTTCCCGGTACCAGACCCCTCATTGATACGGATGCCGGCTAATCCGATGTGGAAATTGTTCCCGGTGGTCAAGCTGAACAGAGGAGATGACCCAGCGTTGTTCGTGATCGTCACACTGCGTGTCGTATTCCCCCCCGAGGTCGGTGTGTAGTTCTGCGCTCGAATGGTAATTTGCTTAGTTGTTGCGATGCCGCTTGTCCACGAGCAGGAGCCGTTGGGAATCATGACCGTGTCCCCATCACTAGCTGAATTAATGGCGGCTTGCACATTCGACTGCGAGCAGCTTGAGGCATTGATCGTCCCCGCCCATGAGGGACTTGCCGCACTAGACATTGCAGTGACGATAAACACAAGCCATTCGATTCTTACTATTGGCTTCTT
>JAKEER010000694.1 GCA_022616615.1 Acidobacteriota bacterium | reverse complement strand
GATAGAGAGCACCAAACCGGTCTTTGATATGGGCTGGAACCCTTCCTTCCTGGCCTCCACACTGTAACGACCGGGGGCTAAGTTGACAGCGACATATATTCCGGTGTCATCTGTGGTCACGCTGCGCACGACACCGGTTTCCAGATTGGTCACCTGAACCTGGGCTGCAGGGACTGCGGCCTTGCTTGAATCCACAATGGCGCCGCTAACGGTTCCCGAGCTAATCTGGGAATAACCACTCATGGCCAAGCAGATATCGATCACGAGGATCAGAAAGAGTCTAACTTCAGGTCGTCGTTCGCGCTTCATCGCGTCCTCCTCTAGAATTTAGAATTGAAATTTCGCGGAGTCCCCTTTAGTTACCTTTCTCCTTCAACCTATTTACAAACATTGCTCCTCCTTCCTCTTTACACATCAGAACAAGACCTTAAGTGCTAACTGAATTTGTCGCGGCGTGTTCGACTGACCGCTAATGACACCGAAGGCTGCCGAGCCGAGTGAGGTGTTTGGCGCCCCGAACACCGGCGTGTTCGTGAGGTTGTACGCTTCCGCACGAAACTCCAGGTCAAGCCTTTCCTTGATGGAAAAGCGCTTGAAAAGGGAAAAGTCCATGTTTCTCGTCCAGTCGTTACGAACACTCGTAAACGTGCGGCCAAGATTACCAAAGGTGAATGAAGCCGGTTGAGCGAATGCCGCTTGATTGAACCACCGACCAACACTTTGCGCGCTCCCCAGATTTGCGTCGACACCCGTGGCATCTGGGTGTTGGCCGCCTCCGAATGAGAAACTCGTGTTCTGAGCCACTGAAAACACCAGCGGCTGGCCCGAGGCAAGCGTCAGAATCCCGTTGGTCTGCCACCCTCCCAAGACCAGATTCGTAATGCCATGCCAACTCGAACCAAACTGCTTGCCCTTCCCAAAGGGCAACTCGTACACAAAGCTGAGGACGAAACGGTTGGGTACATCATAACTGCTCACCGCGCGCTCACAGCTTCGGCAATACCAGTTGCGGAGACCGCCCAACCCAAGACCGCTGTTTTGATCGTTCCACGTGCCATCGGCGCCATCGCTCATCATCCTTGCCCTCGTGTAGGAGGCCATGACAGTGCTGCCGCCCACGAACCGCCTTTGCAATAAAACTTGCAGCGCATGGTACGTAGAATTGGCGTCGCCTCCCATAATCGGATTCACGGTGGTCCACGCCGGAAATGGGCGCAGAAGTTGACCCCGTTGGATCATCGGCTGGGCCAGCGTTCCTTCTTTGATAAACCCAAAGAAGGGATTCGGAACCAACGCCAACAGCGCGTTGCCTTGGCTCATCTGCGACGGCTGCAGCTGATTCATATTCGGCCCGGGGCCATTACAACATCCGAACGCCAGGTGGGTTCCCTTATTTCCGGCGTAGGCCAATTGCAGCATCGTGTCCTTGGCAATGGTCCGTTGGATGGTCAAATTCCACTGCTGATTGTAGGCGGTCCTCAGTGTCTGGGGCCATCCGCTAAACAGAGTGGATCCGACAGCGGAAAGCAAGCCGGCTGAGGAGCCCGGCGGAAACAAGAAACCTTGCGGGAAGGGATTGCTCAAAAGAGCGTTCGGGGTCACGCCGTCTAGAGTGGCTAGCCACGTTGTGGGGGTAGAGAATGGAGACCCGGTGAAAAGAGCAGTGGCGCCAGCTCTCGTCACACCAAAGTAGATGCCGTAGCCGGCTCGGACCACCGTCCTATCATTGAGTTCGTAAGCGACGCCCACGCGCGGATTCGGTTTGTACTCGATCGGCCGGATCGCCCGCCGTCCGAGGCTATCCGGACCACTGCCGGCGAAAACGTATCCACCATACACATTGAAGCCAACATTATTCGAGATGGGGTTGAGCACGGTGGGATCAATGCTGGCAAGTCGATCGTAGCGCTCTGTCGTACCGGTTTCCTCTTCTAACCGGAACCCGAGATTCATGGTGAGTTTGGGTGTCCACTTGATATCGTCCTGAACATACTGGGCATAGTAGTGGTTGGCGTTGGCAGTTGTGGGCTGAAAGAGTGAACCGCCACCATCTCCGGTTCCCATCAGGAAACTAGCAAAGCCATCACCCGCGACATTGGATGCCCTAAGTGGGTTAGGACCTTGAGTCATCCTGCGGGAGAAATCCCCGGAGAACGGCCGGATAACCTGTAAGAAGTTCAAGAGGTAAGTACGGGATTCGCCTCCTACCTTCAGAGTATGCCTGCCAACCACATGCGACAGGCTCCCCACCATGACGTGGGTAGTGTTGAAGCTCTGGAAATAGACGCCGGCAGGGGGGCCCAACTGCGAGCGGTCCGCAATGCTGAGAGTTGGAAAAATTGGCTTGGAGCCCTTGTCCTGAAAGTCTGCAAGACTCGCTGGCAGGCCCAGCGACGTCACGTCGAAAGGAAAGCCGAAGCTCGGGCGGAAAGCAGCAAACCGGCCAAACCCAGCGCGCAGGTTTAACACCGTCGCGTTTCCGAACGTCTGAATGTAATCCAGTTGAGCGTTGTGCGCAGTCCAGGCTAATGTCCCGGCGGTCTGTATAGCGGGGTTGTTCCAGTAGTTTATATCCCCGATCGTTTGTTTGAGGAGGTTATAGCGGACGAAAAACCGCTTCGTGTTGCTAAGATTATGATTTACTTTGAAGTCTATCCGGGTTCTTGGGGAACTCGAGACGCCAGTGATGCCCAGGTTGTTCTGGTGTGTAAATGGCAAGCCCGACTGGTTCGGTTCCGGATAGAAAGCCATAGCCCTAAGCGCTACCGGATCCATGAAGTTCCGCGGGATGATGTTGCCTGGAAAAGGATCACGGATGAAGCCGCCCGGGTTCGTGGGGTCAGGTCGCGTACTGAATGGGTTATACATGACACGCAACTGGCCCGCGGCGTTGAAGGTCTGAGAAAAGTCACCCTGACGCTCTAAAGCGGTCGGCACCGTGAACAGACGAAAGTTCCCCGAGTGCAGCAGTCTCTTCTCCACCGCGACAAAGAAAAAAGTCCTGTTCTTAATCACGGGACCCCCGAGAACACCGCCGTACTGGTGCTGGCGCAATGGCGCAAGTTTGCCCCCGCTTCGGTTGGAAAAGAAGTTATTGGAGTCCATGGCGTTGTTACGCAGGAACTCGAACACGGTGCCGTGGAAGGCGTTAGTCCCCGACTTGGTTACCATCGTAACGACACCCCCGCCACTCCGGCCGTACTCGGCCGAGAAGGAGTTGGTCTGGGCGCGAAACTCCTCAATACTCTCGACGGATGGCAGCGCCGATGCTCCGTATATACCACTAATATCGCTCTGAGTAAGGGCCGAGATGCCGTCGAGTTGAATGTCCGAGGTAGATTCCAGCCCCCTGTTGAACGAAAATCGAACCGGATTGACAAAAACCTCGTTCCGGTAGTTATTTGGAAGCGACGGGGCAACTCCGGGTAACAGGGCCATTAGCCCAAAGACGTTTCGGTTGTTGAGTGGTAGATCGATAACCGCCTTGTTCTCAACGACTCCGCCAAGCGTCGCGTTTGAGGGTTCCAGCATCTGGGCCCGGCCCGTGACCTCCACCGTCTCAGTCATGGTTCCCAGTTGTAGGGTAATGTTGAGGACCGCCTTTTGCTGCGTCGACAGCGGGAAGGAATCCACTGCAAACGTGCCAAACCCGGACATCTCAGCTGTAACTCGGTAGGTGCTCGGGATCAGCTCTGTGATAACGTAAAAGCCTGTCTGGTTGGTCTGAGTTTCGAAAGATACGCCCCGCTGGTTGTCCTTCACGGTGACCTTAACGCCAGGTATCTCAGCGCCGCTGGAATCGGTAACAACTCCCCCGACCGACGCCAGCGGCGTCTGCGCGTTCGACACGGGTACGGCAAACAGGGCTAGCGAAAGAACCATCAGAGCCGCTTCTATGGTCCCATGCAAAACGTATATGCGCCTAAGTCCTCGCTTCGTGTGGATACTCATTGTCTTCCTCCCTCTGTCGAATTAATTGCGGACACAGACGACCCCTTCCCCGTTGTTGTGGGGTGAAAATACTGTTTCTAGACTCACGACCCCGCTTGGCACTGCTTGGGTGGCGACTTTGGAGAATCAGCCACTTCTCTCCGGCCACGCTTCCGCGGCTCCTACCTGGTATCTCCTGGGGAAGCGTTATGAGGAGTTCCAGGATGCACCAAGATTGAGCGCCTGCGCTTTTTGCTGGATTAACTCTGCCAGAGACGGCACTTGGTTGACTCCGGTCACGCGGTCCTGCACATACTGGTAGAAACTCACCCCCAGTTTCTTGGTGGTGCTCAGCAAAGTGTGGAGTATCCCAGGCGTGCTTGCCGTTGGCCGTTCGTGGGCCAAAGCTGACATCCTGTTTGCGCACGGGTAACCGTGCCCCCAATTTGGCCGGATTGTTATGCAGTGGAATCTCGGGATGAGTCAGCACCTTCAGCAGCGCCTCTTTTTTCGCCTGGTTAAACGATGAGTTCCTTCAGCACCTTTCCATGAACGTCGGTAAGCCGCATGTCTCGCCCGCCAAAACGGTAGGTGAGCTTTTCGTGGTCGAGGCCGAGCAGATGCAGGATCGTGGCATGCAGGTCGTGGATCGTAACTGGGTTCTCCACGGCTTCATTGCCGATCTCATCGGTTGCGCCATAGGCTATCCCCCGCTTTATGCCGCCGCCGGCCATCCAAATAGTGTAGCCAGCGGGATGATGATCGCGGCCATCGCCATTGCCGGTGTCGGGTGTTCGTCCGAACTCGCCCGCCCATAAAAGAAGAGTCTCTTGGAACAAGCCCCTCGCTTTCAGGTCTTGGATCAGCGCGGCAATCGCCTGATCGGTAACCATGGCATTCGTCTCGTGGCCTTTCTTGAGTTCGGTGTGCTGGTCCCAGGTGCCATTATTCCCGAACAGCGAGGGACAGGTGATTTCCACAAATCGCACTCCCGCCTCCACCAGTCGCCGCGCCCGAAGGCACTGGAGACCATATTGGCGCTTGTGCTTATCCGACGCATCCAGCCCATAGAGACGCTTAGTGGCTTCAGGCTCCTTATCTAAATTGAGGACATCAGGCACCAGCGATTGCATCCGGTAGGCCATCTCGTAGTTACTGATAGCGGATTCAATAGAATCATTGGAGCCGAGAAGCCTGGCGAATTGCCGGTCTTGCTGCAGAGCTGCATCCAGCTTGGCCTTTTGCACCTGCTGGTTCTTGTCGGAGACCGAAAGGTTGTCGATGGGAGTGCCTTCCGCCCGCATTTCCATCGCTTGATAGGTCGCTGGCAAGAAACCATTAGAGAAGTTCTCCAGACCGCCCGGCGGGATCGCGCCGTTATGCAGGAGCAGGTACCCGGGCAAATTCTGATTTTCACTGCCCAGGCCGTAGGTCACCCACGATCCCAAACTCGGAAATCCGCTGATGTTCCGTCCGGTGTGCAAAAAGATATTGCCGGGCGCATGCAGCGGTAATTCGGATTTCATAGAGCGAATCACCGCCAAGTCATCCACACAGGTGGCGATGTGCGGAAAGAGTTCGCTGACAGGCAATCCACTCTGGCCGTAGTTGCTGAATTTCCACGGGCACTTCAACCACTTCCGTTTCCCCTTACCCGAGGGCTTGAGGTCTAGTTCCGCCAGCTTAGGCTTGGGATCGAAAGAGTCCATATGAGAAACTCCTCCCGGCATGAAGCAAAAAATGACGTTTTTTGCCTTAGGCGGGAAGTGAGGTCCGCGCTGGCCGGAGAGGCCCGCATAGGAATTGTCGGCCAACAGGGCAGAGAGGGCCAGCAGCCCAAAACCGTTGGAGGCTGTCTTGAGCATTTCGCGGCGGGTCACCCCGAGGTCCTGGCACCGGGACATCCGTTCCGGTGGGAATCAGGCGTGGTTTTCATTTCTGCGTCCTCCTTATTACTGGAAATAGATGAACTCTTTCAGGTTGAAAAGGGCATGGGCCACATCTTTCCAGACGACTGCACTCCTGAGCGCGTCGCTAGGCGAAATTCCATGCAGATTTGTTAGTTGAGTCACCAAACCGCGAAACCTCTCCCGCTCTTGGGTCTGGGGGCGGCGTCCCAAGGCGGTCCAAAACATCGTGTCAATCTGCCGCTCCACCGAGTCTCCACCCCTGGAGATCATCCGCTCCGCCCAGACTCGGGCCTGATCCACTACAAAGGGATCATTGAGCATGGCCAGCGCCTGCGAGGGCACATTAGTCACATCCCGGCTGCCGCGCGCCACCATCGTGTTGGGAAAGTCAAATAGCTCGAGGAATTTTGGGCCCTCCATCCGCGTGACTTTGAGGTAAATGCTGCGCCGCCCGTTTCCGTCCAGGGGGCCTTTCAGGAGTTTACGATAGTCCTTGGCGTCCTCGCGGTAGGGATGAATACTGGGGCCATACAGGGTGCGATTCAAAGTGCCCGAGGCCGCCAGGATTGCATCACGGATCGACTCGGCTTCCAGTCTTCGCACCGGATATTGATGCAGAAGCTGATTCTGGGGATCCACTTCCCCGGCCTTAGGAGTAACTTGATTGGACTGCCGGAAGGTCTGCGAAAGGACAAGGAGTCGAATCATCTTCTTGAGGGACCATCCCGTTTCGACAAACTGCCTGGCCAAATAATCGAGTAGTTCTGGATGCGACGGCTTTTCCGCCAGACTCCCAAAGTTGTCTACCGTGGAGACCAAGCCGCGCCCGAAGACGTGATGCCAGAGGCGATTGACCATGACCCGGGCGGTTAAGGGATTGCCCGCGCTGGCAATCATTTCAGCAAGTTCCCGGCGTCCGCTCCCCTGGACATGGAGCCCCTCTTTGGCAGGGGTGAGAATCTGGAGATACCCGCGGGGCGCAAGCTGTCCGGGAGTCTTCCAGTCTCCGTTGGGCAACACCGGGACGTCGAAGCCCTCTCCGAGATCCGCCATGCCATCGATTATTCGGGGTGGAGAAATCTGTTCTTCGATTTTTCGATAGGCCTCGATTAATTCCCGCAGTCGAGGGCTGAGGTCCCTGCAATTAGTAATCAAATTATTGCGAATCAGCCAGTCCAGCCATCGCACGTCATCGTCGGTCGATCGCCCTTCTGACCAGGCGCGTATTGCCTGGCGGCAAGCAGCCACATAGTGCTCGGCTAGTTCCGCCAGGCTCGCTGGCACAGGCTGCTGGAAGAGGCGAGTCATGTGGGTTAGTTCATCTTTGGGGATTTCATCGGCATTGTGTAAGACGGCGCGGGTTACGCCAAAATACGAACGTGGCGATTCCAACTGCTCCGCCGTGACTTCTTTCAGCACGTCCGGCCGATCCGGAATGCGTGGATTGTCGAACTTGGTGACTAACTCGACATAAGCGGGCAATCGTTTCTGTTCGGAAAGGGCCGGCAGCTTGAGCCAAGACAGAGAGTCCTGATCGAGCACCTTGTAATTTTCCCCGAGGTAACAGTTGTCAATAATGGTTCGTCGGGCACTTAGCTTGCCTCCCATCACCTGCAGGCTGATAAACTTCTTGTTTTTGGGAAGAAAGGGCGAGCGCAGGGTCCCATTGAGTTTCTCGGAAACAACATGCGTGTAAATGCCAGCCGGGAAGATACCCGATGCTGCCTTGTCCCCTTCGGCGGCCACGGCAAACTCGCCACTGGGGGCTGTTCCATCGCGCAGCCCAATGCCGTCTGCGTGCCAGCCACCGACCCCTCCGGTCCGGAAGTCGCCGAACGATTCGAAATGATAGCGGTTAAAAGCCACTCGCGCCTGACCTTCGGTTCGATAAAGATCGGCTAATTCTCGCCATGCCGCAGCCAATCCGCCGGACTTCTGATTTTCCTCGCGTGCCAGCGTGAGCCAGGGAGTGAACGGATCTTCGAACTCGAACTTTTCCTTTTTCAGCAGGGCCCGCCAATGCTGGAGCTTCTGCTCGTCGAGAGCCTTGTTCTCGGTTTCGGCGCGCGCCGCCAATAGATACCGGCCAATATCCTGGGTTTCTTTGATCCAGTGCACCGCCAACTGGCTGCGGATTTCAGCTTTGAGCTGGCGCAACAGGTTTTTGTATTCGGCATTTACGTCGGCAGTATCGATGGTGTGGGTCACCTGACGGGCGCTGGTAACGACTCCGAGCAGAGAGTAGTAGTCCTTGGCCGGGATGGGATCCAGCTTGTGGTCATGGCAGCGAGCGCACGCCACTGTCAGTCCCTGGAAAGCTTTAGTCAGTGTGTCAATCTGATTGTCGACTACATCTAAGCCGATCGCGCGAAATTGAATGCAGTCGTCGTGACCCGCCTCCCAGCCGGAAAGAAGTAGTGCCAATCACCGACTCATTGATCCGTTCCTGCAGATTGATTCTCGGTTTCTGTAGCAGATCCCCCGCGATATGTTCGCGCACCAACTGGTCGTAAGGCACATCGGAATTGAAGGCCCGGATCAGGTAGTCGCGGTAGCGCCAGGGGCCAATGATTTCGTAGTTCCATTCGTAACCATGAGTTTCACCAAACCGCATAAGGTCTAACCAGTGACGCGCCCACTGTTCGCCGAAATGCGGGGAAGCCATCAAGCGGTCCACCAGCCGTTCGTAGGGATCTGCCGACCGATCTTGGAAAAAGGATTCGATATCTTTAACCGTCGGCGGTAAGCCCGTCAATACAAAGCTCAGACGGCGGACCAGGGTCTGCTTGTCGGCGGAGGGAGCGGGCGCCAGACCCGCCTTTTCCAGGGAAGCCAAAATGAAGCGATCAATGGGAGTGCGGGCCCAGGAGACTCTGCTGACGTTAGGCAATTCCGGTTTGCGTACCGGCTGAAAAGCCCAATGTTCCTGGGTGAGCTTTTTGTAGAAATCGGGGTAACCGGTGGAGAGTTTCGCTGGAGCCTCCTCCGGCCAAGGGGCGCCTGCTCGCACCCACTCTTCCAAAGCCGCTATCTCTTCGCCCTTCAATTTATTACGCCCCAAGGGCATCTGCAGAGTCTCGTGCCGGACGGCTTTGATCAAGAGGCTCTCTTCCGGTTTGCCTGGCACTACGGCGGGGCCGCTCTTTCCGCCTTTCATTACACGCGCCTGCGAATCGAGCCGCAATGAGCCAAACTGATTGTCTCCTCCATGGCAAGAGTAGCAGTTCTGCGCCAGAAGCGGACGAATCGGTCTCTCGAAAAACTCCATGTCTTTTGGAGCCGGCCCTTCAGCCGCCCCGCCCGCCGAGGTTGCGTGACAAAGTAAGAGAAGCAATGTGAAAAAGGACTGGATAATCCGACAGTATTGTGTCATCTGATTTGTTCCCATTCATTAGATGTCGCAGTTTCGCAAGTGCTCGGCTCTCATCTCACGCGCTGCCAGGAATGTCCTAAGGAATCCATTTGGGACTATTGACTCCCGGTTTGATTCGTTCGGGAACTTGGTCTTGCCCGTCAGCCCTTACGATTGAGGCCCCAAGATAGTTATCCTTCTCGCTGAGTTCGGTATACACAACAACACCCTCTTTCCAGTCGGGGATAATTGAGATAGGCCCTGGTCTGGTCAGGCGTTTCAGTCCAGTACCATCGCGCCCGATAGCCCAGACATCATGCGCGGTATTACCAACCGGATTGTTGGGGAAGTTGGGTGGTACCTTGGGATCGGGTCTACTGAATACAACTCTTGTGTTGTCCGGAGAGAGTTCAGGATCATGGACGCTATCAACACCAGGCTTGCCGCCGGCATAAACTCGACGAGGGTTTGATCCGTCTGAATTGATGACCCAAATCTCCATCACGCCCTCTGGCATTGCCAAATCATTGAACGTGACGAGAGTCCCGTCCTCTGATACAGAGACATCGGATTCTCCTCTTGTCTTGGTGTTGGTGAGCCGCTGAAGGCCTGTCCCATCGAATCTGATCTTGTACACATCATTTGCCGCAGCATTTGCGGTAAAATCCTCCGGCCTTTTGGGATCGAGAACAACGTCTCTCTCCTTTCCACCGAAGTAGACGAACCCGTTCCGGTCCCAGTCCACTCCCCCGTTGCCAGCAGTGTCAAATTGAGGGACAAGTTGAGTCTCCGTAGCTTTTTCCAGGTCAAAGAGCCATAGGAGCGAGACGCCGCCTGGTTTTCGTTCAGGATTAGGTTTCTGCTCATTGGCGACGATGAAGCGATGGTCGTAAGAAACAGCGGCATGTTCATAACGACGTGGGTTTTCAAACGTGATTTGCGCGACGTTCTGGCCTTTTCTATTCATCACATAGATATGACTGCCAGAATGATAAACGATCTCAGCCTGAGCATGGACTTTGCCGAGCATTACCTTTTGGACCGGCCCAAGAAGTGGTTTTTCCCGCGGAGCCGAATATCTTGCCAGGGAGCTGAAACTGACCTCAGCTAAGAGCAGCATCGCAATAATACCGTAAGTGTACTTAGTCACCGTCCTCACTCCTATCTCTAGGTTTTTCTGCCAATGCAACAGTAAGATCGCTCACACTTCGGACTGATGGGTGTGCGACAAATTTGTGGGTAAGACTCACTGGCCCATAGCGCGATTCTCCCAGAATTCCTCCCATCGCCCACTCAGATCCAAGCAGCGCAGGGCAAT
>JAKEER010000693.1 GCA_022616615.1 Acidobacteriota bacterium | reverse complement strand
GTTAGACCAGGGCCACAGTTCATGATTCTTTATACCAGGATTCCGTGATGAGCGATATCTTCCGACAGATTCTTGATTTGGTCGCACGGCAAGAGGTGCTCATTTCAGATCATGGCTACGATGAGCTTGCTGCGGATGGTATTTTGGTTAGGGACATTCTTGAAGGTGTCAGCACGGGCACTGTGATCGAGGAGTACCCAGCTTATCACAAGGGCCCTTGCGTGCTGGTCCTTCAGCAAGACCACGAAGGGAAACCCATTCATGCTGTCTGGGGTATCCCGAGTGATGCAGTGTCTCCAGCAGTTGTCGTTACGGCGTATCGGCCGGACCCGGCTCGCTGGACAGACGATTTCGCGAGGAGAACGTCATGACCCAAAAGCGTGGTACGAAATTCGTGCATGAGGGGCAATACGCTGCAGCGGTCGAGGTTAACTGGATTGAGACCGACACTGGATGGTCGCCGTATCTTTCGGTGGACGATGCGCGGAAACTGGATGAGGTCCGGGAGGCGTTACGCCGAGGCGATCTGAAGAAGGCTGGCCAACTTGCCCGTGTTTTTCAACTCACCCCAGTTGCTGTGTGATTTTGCAAGAGTATCGGTCAATCGGTGTTTCCCTGCTGCGCCCAAGAACGTTCTTGTCCGCAAATGTCTAACCCGCGCTTCCACCTGACCGCTGAAAAGCGCGGCGGGTGATGGCTGAGACGTTAGGCCACGTCCTTGTGAATGGGGGTGAGAAAGCATGATCATCTTTCTATCCTATTCATCTGATCGCCGCGACATCGCCGAACAAGTTAATCTTGCTCTCATCGGTTCGGGGCATAAGGTATTCTTTGATCGCGATAGTCTTCCGGCTGGCGATGATTACCACATACGGATACGCAAAGGCGTCGAGAACAGCGAGGTGTTCGTATTCCTCATCAGTCCGAAATCGGTGGCACTAGGTAGCTACTCGCTTACAGAACTAAAGTATGCGCGACAAAAATGGCCAGACCCGCGGCAGAGAGTACTGCCAGTCATGATCGAACGGACCGAATATCAGCAAATGCCCAATTACCTAAAAGTGGTCACCGTCTTAGAGCCTGAAGGCAATGTTCCGGCGGAAGTAGTGGCTGAGCTTGAAAGGTGGAATGCCCACGCACAGGGAATACTTGATTCCAGGAGTGCCAGTACTCCCCGGCAAGAAGAAGTTGGAAGAGGCAAGACAGTATCCGACTCACGCGGCGCTGGCCAATTGGGAAGACGGGTTGCGTCTGGCATCGTGGGCGCATTTGGCGCCGTCATGGTGTTCATGAGCGTTGTAGACGCGGGGGTTGCGGGTATCAGCGAAGGAGGACTCCTGATCGGAGCCCTCGCTCTCGGTTCGGCGTATGGCCTCTGGCCTCGTGGTAAGTAGGACAGGATCATGGGTCGAATAAGCACTGGCTTGCTGAGCAACCGCTTCGAGAGGACGCAGCCGATTACGGCGAAGCTTCCCGTGTGTCCCATTCGGTCCAGGTTCACTTGCTGCCCACGAAGTTCCAACTTCGGTCACATTCGAGAACTCCCTCTCCCGTTTGTGGGGAGAGGGTGGCCAAGGGCCGGGTGAGGGGGCAAGAACCGACGGAGCCGTGTCCCTCGGCGGTATGAGGCTGCTCGCTGCAATCTTGCAGAGTCATCTCCGCCTCACCGGCAGTGGGACGCGGGGCAGCTTAGCCGTGAGTCGTCAGGCGCGTTATGATCGCCCACCCTCTGGGAGGAGGACGGGAATGAAGCGTTGGTTGGTCTTGGTCGTGTTGTGCGCAGGCTCGGCCGCACTCGGGGACGATCTGGAGAGAGCCAGGCGGATCCATAAAAAAGCGATTGGGATTGACAGCCACATCGACACACTCCAGTGGGTGATCTACCAGGACGCCGACCTCTCCAAACGGAATTCGGTGTACCACGTCGATTTTCCTCGCCTCCGTGAAGGCGGCATGCTCGCCCCTTATTTTGCGCTCTACGTGCCGACGTACTACCCAGGGTCCGAGCCCGTACGGCGTGTCCTGCAACTCCGGGATGCGATGCAGCGGCTGCTGGACGCAAATCCGGACAAGATCGAACTGGCTTACAACGCATCCGACATCCTCCGGATCCACAAGGCCGGCAGGATCGCCGCGCTGCTGACGATCGAGAGCGGCCACGCGATCGCGGACGATCTGGGCGTGCTCCGCATGTTCTACCGGCTTGGGGTTCGCTCGATGACGCTGGCCCATTTCCGCAACAACAATTGGGCGGACTCCTCCACCGACGAACCTCGCCATAATGGCCTGACCGAGTTTGGCAAGGAAGTCGTGCGGGAGATGAACCGACTCGGCATGATCGTCGACATTTCACACGTTTCCGACAAGGCGTTCTACGACACCCTTTCGGTGACTACCAAGCCAGTGATCGCCTCGCATTCTTCTTGCCGGGCTTTGTCAGATTTTCCCCGAAACATGAGCGACGATATGCTGCGCGCGCTGGCGCGCAACGGCGGTGTGATCGGGATCAACTTTGGCGGAGGTTTCCTGAGTCAGAAGGACGCTGATGGGTACAAAAAGCGCATTGCCAGTCGAGGAGCATTGAAGCCGTCCGGCGCCGGCCCGCAGCTTGACAGCTTTGCGAAAGAAGAGTTCGTTTCCGGCTACCTTAAGATGACGCCGACAGCTGCCACGCTGGAGGATGCGGTAGCGCACATCGATCATGTGGTGAAGGTCGCCGGAATCGATCACGTGGGGATCGGCAGCGACTTTGACGGCATCTCGAGCGTTCCGGCAGGTCTGGAGGACACGTCCAAGATGCCTTACCTGACCGCGGCGCTGCTAAAGAGAGGCTATAAAGAGGCGGATCTCAAGAAGATTTTGGGGGGCAACCACTTGCGGGTGTTGCGGGCAGTCACCGGCAAGTAGGGTCCAAATTCGTCTCAGCATCGATCCGGCGATCTCTTCGCGGTCGTCGAGCAGATGGCGAAGTACCATCCCAGAAAGCCGCACTGGTACTTGCCGCTGATCGGCGTGGATCCTGCCTATCAGGGGCGACGACGGTGCGCTCCTGAAGTACGGGCTCCAGCAGTGCGATCGTGACCATGCAGCCGCTGGCGCTTTTTGCCAGTCGGCTGGAACCCGTCCGATCCGGCCTGAAACGAGTATCTCTTTTACCCGACGCATCGGTGTCTGCCACCGGTAGTCGCCGCGCCAGACAACACCAACATTCCCAGAAGCGACACACTTCGGGCCCAGTAATGTGCGAACCCATTCAAAAGACGTTTCACCCTGAAGCCAACTGTTGGCTGTCACTTGACCTGGTTTACCTTTGCCGTAACTCTTCGGCGACCTTCTCCCGGCGTGCCAACCGAAAGTTGCAATTCTGGCAGCCACGATTGCGGCGTCGTTTGCTCCAAGGTGGACAGGTGTGGCCGTGAGCGGCGCCATGTTGGCCGTCTAGAACATGTAGGGCACTACGCCGGAGGCAGGCGCCTGGAAATCAACCGGCATTTCATAGATTACATCCGGCTCGCCGATGCTCCAGCCTTCCACGAATTGAGGGGAATTGGCAGCGTTCTTCGGGGTGCCTTCTTTCGCTCCGCTGGCGGCCCATTCCGCCAGAATGCCGATTTCCTCTTTTGATAGTAAACGGTCATTCGAGAACGTTCCGTAGTCAGTCATTCGTGAATTGTAATTGTCCTCCCGATTCGCTATATTCTGGCCGATCTGCGAAGGATCATTTTGCATGACCATTCAAATCAAAAAGAAACTGGAAGAAGAGATCAGGGTCATTGAGCACGAACTCAAGAACGATTTGCCCAAGGAACTGAAGAAAGCAGCGTCGTTGGGCGATCTGAGTGAAAACGCTGAATATCAGTCGGCGAAGCAACGGCAGGAGATCCTGAACGCCAAGCTTGCGCACTTGCGCAAGCGGTTGGCTGAAGTAGCGCTCATCAACTTTGACAAGCTTCCAACCGACCGGGCCTCCTACGGATCAACGGTGGTGCTCCACGATATTCAGAAGGGCACCGAGATTACCTACAAGCTTGTCTCAGTCGAAGAGTCCGACATCCAAAAAGGGCTGATTTCCACAACATCTCCGATCGGGAAGGGGTTGCTTAATCGCCAGGAAGGGGACTCGGTCAAGATAACTACGCCCGGCGGCGTAAAGGAATTCGAGATTCTAAGACTAACCACAATCCACGATCAGCCTGAAGACATCGAGTAAAATCATGTTTAGTCAACTCATTGGCAGGATCTGCAAGTCAATTCTCGACCTTATCGTGGCTGGAGCTGCTGCTTTAAGAATCAGCCCCAACGTTCTCACCTTTGCAGGCTTTCTTGTTACGATCATTTCAGCCACTTACTTAGCACGCGGCAAGTTTTTCGAGGCCGGGCTAATCATCATTCTGGCAGGAATTTTCGACATGCTCGATGGCCGTGTCGCCCGAACCACAAATAATGTGACCAAGTTTGGCGCCTTCTTTGATTCGGTTCTCGACCGATACTCGGACATCGCGATGTTTCTGGGGTTGATAATCCATTACTCGAAAGGGCAGCGCCTGGCCTACGTGGTGCTCTCAGGTATTGCCATGGTGGGTGCTGTGATGACCAGCTATACCCGAGCCCGTGCCGAGTCTCTCATTCCACTTTGCAAAGTCGGATTCATGGAGCGTCCAGAAAGAATGGTTCTCATGATTCTGGGAACTCTGACCGACCGAATGGCCCCCGTGCTATGGGTTATGGCTTTTTTTTCCAATCTGACCGTGGTTCACAGAATTGCTTACACTTGGAAGGAAACCTCGAAACTTCAGCCGATTGTTTCCTCTCGTTAGGCTCGCATTCATGGGTCTCCCCTCCAGGAAGTGCTTACTTCGTTAGCTGGCTTCTCCGTAGTCCCCCAAATCCCAGCTTCCTCACACCCCGTTTTTTCCTTGCAGACTCGCACCATTTGATATAAATTCCACATACTAATGATGTTGGAAGTGATTCACTTCCAGCGAGTTCAGAGGCTCATGGAAAGAAACATTCTCTCCCAGCTGGAGTTTTTCGACCGACTCAGCGACTCTTACGACCAGATGATTTCTTGGCCGACTCGGATCGGGACGGAAGGGATGTTTTTCAAGAAACTCGTAAGTGATAATAAATTAAAGAGTTCATTGGATGTTGCCTGCAGTACTGGATTTCACGTCATCATGCTTCGCCGCTTGGGATTGGACGCCGTTGGTATCGATGCCAGTCCGAAAATGATTGAAAAAGCGAGAACTAACTCAGTGACCTGTGGTGTGACCGTCGAATATATTCTCGGCGATTTCACAAACATGGCCAAACGATTTTCGGAAGGGTTCGACCTCATTACGTGCCTGGGGGACACGGTGGCGCACCTCAAGCCCGGTCAGGATCTGAAGAAGTTGTTTCAGGAAGTATATAAATGCTTAAATCCAGGTGGCTTATTCGTGCTGCAAGCCAGAAACTATGATTACATCCTGAAGCATCAGTCGCGATTCACGCCGCCAAGCGGTTCAAGAAACGGAACCGAGGAAACGTTGTTCTTCCGGTTGTTGGATTTCCACGCAAAGTCTCTCAATCTGAGCATTGCTAAGTTTCGCTGGCATGAAAACCGGTGGGAATCCTCTGTGCAAACGACCGAAATCTATCCGTATCTGAAAAAGGAACTGGAGTCGGCTCTTAAGTCGGTGGGCTTTGCGAAACTAACGTGCTACCGGAACTACAACTTCGAAGACTACGACCCGAACGGCTCAGATCTGATTCTGGTTGCCGAAAAGAAGGGTGTCCTGAAATCGAAGGGATCTTTTCGGCGGGACAAGCCACCATCCAGGCCAGAGCCAGCCAGTCTGAAAAGTGCCGCCAAGAACGAACTCCGCCCGAAGACGGCAGCAATTCCTGCCCCCAAGCCGGTTTCTCGTCGAAGCTCTTCCACGAAAGCCCCCAAACGCAAGAGCAAGAGATAGTGCATCTGGCCTGTCGGGAACAGATTCAGACCTGCTCAGCGATTGTGAACCCAACGAGACTTTCGCCGCCATCAGCTTTCATTACCTTGGCCCGCTTGTTGTTTTCATGGGCGCCGGAATGAATTGCTCGAAGCATGGCAAAGGATGCGAGCACATCTTTGTAAAGGGAAGTGACGACAAAAACCTCTCCTGTCTGCTCGCTTTTCCACATCTGTCCGGCGGAAACTTTCTTGGTAATCATCGTCAGTTTTTCCAGAGTGAGAACTCTAATTGTCTGTTTTGGATATTCTGAAGAATCCCGCAAAGCGTCAAATCCCACTGACGATTATCAATCGACCCGTCCATGGACCTGGATTAGCCCTTTTTGGCCTGTCTCCCACTATTTGGAGAGCGGCGATTCGTCTCCACTCGCTGAAAATGCGGAAGCACGTGGCAGAAATTCTTCATCAGTCTGAGACAACCTTGTCCTCCGACCACCACTCTAATTCGTTCGCCGCCAGGACGATGTCCCTTGGAGGTCTGGGCAGGCCCCCCTGACAAGTGCTGACCGCAACTCCACCGTTTTTCTAGAAATAAAGTACTTCTGGTGCTAGCATTGACGCTAAGCAAGACTGGCCCGAGCGAGGAAAGGAGTTCTGTAACATGAAAAGTATGAAAACGTCTGTAGCCATTTCCTTGGTTTTCACCCTCTGCCTTTCTCCGAGCGGACCTCTTCTTGCGGCCGACAAAAAAAAGCACTCTGATGTCGAAGAGATCGGCAATCGGGACATTAATAAAGGCAGCTGGAATATGATGTCGATCGAGAAAGAGATTGCCCTGGGCAAGCAGTTGGCTCAGGACATCGAGAGGCAGGTCAAATTAATCGACGATCCGGAGATCAACGAGTTCGTCAGCCGCTTGGGCCAAAATCTGGTTCGCAACTCGGATGCGAAAGTACCATTCACGATCAAGGTCGTCGACTCAGATGAGATCAACGCCTTCGCTTTGCCTGGCGGCTTTTTCTACGTTAATTCTGGATTGATTACTTCCGCGGATGAGGAAGCGGAACTAGCGGGCGTTATGGCCCATGAAATTGCCCACGTTGCGGCCCGCCATGGCACTGAGCAATACACCAAAGGCACGATTGCCAACTACGCCACGCTGCCGTTGATCTTTCTGGGTGGAGGACTTGGGTATGGTCTGTACCAGGCAGCGGGTTTCCTCATTCCACTCAAATTCTTGCAGTTCAGCCGGTCCGCCGAAACCGAAGCGGACTTTCTAGGACTTCAGTACGTTTACAAAACAGGTTACGACCCTACGGCCTTTGTCTCATTCTTCGAAAAAATTCAGGCTCAGGAAAAAAAGAAACCGGGCAAGCTCTCGAAAGCGTTCTCGACTCATCCTCCAACGGCTGATCGCATTGAAAAAACCCAAGTGAATATTTCTACAATTCTGCCTGAGGGTGAACAGTACGTCATCAATACTTCGGAGTTCGATCACATCAAAGGGAAGTTGCTCGCGCTCGAGAATCGCAAGCGCCCGGCGGAAGGTGAGAAGTCGAACCGGCCCTCCCTGAAACGCCGCACCAGCGGAGAGGCGGAAGATGCCTCAGACGAACCCACTGAGAAAGATGACGACCGCCCAACCCTGAAGCGCCGAACGAACTGAACATTCTGGACATCCGAAAACAAGAAAGACGGCCCATGGGCCGTCTTTCTTGTTTGAATTGATGTTCAACCGCCTTAGAGTTTCTTCACTTCTTCAGCGTAATACTTTCGATACAGAATATCCCACTCGAGACTGCCTTCGGGAACTGTCTTCTTCTGGGACTCGATCTTTTTTCGGGCTTCCTTGTCAAGCACCTCTTCCTTCTTCAGTTCCTCGCCCACGATCTTCACAACCTCAAGCCGTATGGTGTTGCGATCCTCGATGAACTCGATATCCTCCAGCCTAACAAGTTCCTCTGTGATCAGATGGGAGAGCTTGTTGACCTTTTCACGGCTCAGACGCATCGTTACAGAACCACTTTTTTGTCTTTCACGAGTTTGTTCTTCACGACCTTGAACATGTCCTGATAGGAGACACCCGTGCGCCTCATCTCGTCTGCATAGTCTTTCAGGATCTCGCGTACTTCCTCGTTGAGGCGATCCTCCACACTCAACTCGGTTTCCATCACTGCCAGGATCCTTTCTCGCAGCACCACGGCATCCGATGTCTCGATCATCTCGCGCTTGATCAATTCGTCCACAATGCGGCGGGAAAGGTAGTGGACATACTCTTTCTGAAGACTCATTGCTCAGGTGAGGAAGTGGCGGGGCCGACGGGATTCGAACCCGCGACCTCTGACGTGACAGGCCAGCGTTCTAACCAACTGAACTACGACCCCGCATCATTCGGTTAAACCGTGGTGGGCGGTACTGGGTTTGAACCAGTGACCCCATCCTTGTAAGGGATGTGCTCTCCCAACTGAGCTAACCGCCCAGAAGGAGTCAAAGCGAGCAGGACTATACACCGCAATCTTTTGGGCTGTCAAGGGTAAAGCCCAGCAGCCACAATAGGAAGGGAAAGTCGGATGTCAGCCCAATCGAGATGCAGCCCTGCCCTGTGCTTGCGGTGATTCAGTGCTCCAATTCAACCACTCAATCGGACACTCGGCGCTCGCCCCTTCCCGCAGAATAGGATGTAGATTTGAGTCTTGGCTTTAGGTACATTAAGGTTCCCTGAAACCACCCCTGGAGAAGACGTGCCGGTGTCTACCACGGTCCTCAGCTTGGCCAGTTTGAACGCTTGTCCCGATCCTCTGCTTCGCGGGTTGCCGATTCGATTCACTGCCAGATTCGTGCCCTTGGGCAGAGTCATCAGAGTCGAAAGCAACTCTTCGGCAGTCATCGATGCAGCTCTGGAAAGCTTCGGGGCTTACGGCGAACCACCGCCCTCTGTCTTGCCCGACATCACTCTGCGAATTTGTGCCGATCCAACGTTTCATGATGCTGAACCTTGGCCGGTGCCCCTTTACCGGGCTTTGGAGCACCTTTTCCACATCAGCTGTGGCAGTGCAAACTTTGCGGTAGCCGACCTGAGGACGGGCACAGCGATTGGTTTCGTCTCCCTGGAGATGGTTCAAGACCGCTCCTTTTTCAGAAACGTCTTTCTCGAATGCCTGTTCTATGTTTTCGCGGTTCATCAGTCGCACACGCCGGTGCACTGTTCTTGTGTCTCGCTGAACGGCCACGGGATCTTGATCTGTGGCGCCTCTGGCGCCGGAAAAACGACTTTGGCGTATGCCTGCGCGAAAACCGGAATGGAAGTCGTCTCCGACGATGTGATCCATCTGGAATGGGACCGGCAAACGGAGCAGTTGAAGTTATGGGGCAATCCTTGGAGGATGCGCCTGGCACCAGAATCAGGAGGGCTGTTTCCGGAACTGTCGGGCCGATCACCTACGTTAAGAAACGATCACGAGTGGTATCTGGACTTAAGCATCTCCGAGGAGTTCGGTGGGCAGGCGCGCAGCAAGTGCGAGCCGAATGTTCTTGTTTTCCTGGAACGCAGCAGCAGCTCTGCGGGTCTGGAATGTACCCGGCTTGAACCGGCTTGTGTGCTCGACCGGCTGAAACGCGACATTGTTCTGGATGAGGCGTCTGTTGTCGAAAGACACTATGCCGTGCTGAACCGCCTGGCCCGAGTCAGGGCCTTTGCGTTCCGGTATTCCGGCCATCCCTCGGCAGCCGTCAGCGCCCTTCGGAATCTACTCGACGTGTCTTCATAAGTGGGAGTCCTTCATGGTCAAAGAGTCTCAACCAATTTCGTTTTGGAGGCAATGGGCCATTCTGCGCCGGCGCAGAGGCCTCATTCTTTTGACTGCGCTGCTCTGCGGACTGACGGCCGGCGCCGTCAGTCTGCTTCAATCCAAGATCTACAGCGCGACAACTCACCTCCTCGTTTCAGAGTCCAAGATATCCGATCCGCGCTCGCGTCAGACGAACTATGTCTATTACGAACTTCTGCGCTCGTATGAAGCCTTTATCAACAACGACTACCTCATTCAGAAGACCGTCGAACAATTTCAGCTTCATCGCCCTCCTTACGAACTCACTCCTTATAAATTCAAAAACCGGCGAATCCTTGAGGTCAAGCTCTCAAAAAACACAAGGCTGCTCGAAGTCACCGTGGAGTTCCCGGATGCACGGCTGGCAGCCGAAATTGCCAACTACTTCGCTGACAATGCCGTCAACTTCAATGAAGAGTTGAACGCCCGCGATACCCAGCGCACACGCGAATTCCTCAAGCAGCAGCTCGACGAAGCCCGGCGGTCGATGGAACGATCCGGCCAGATGCTGCTGGAGTTCAGCAGAGCCTCTCGGCTGGAAGAACTGCGCGAGTCCGTCTGGAACCTTCTGGAGGAGAAATCAGAGAACGAAAGCCGGCTTGCGCGGTTGGGCACTGAGTTGTCGCGGACGGCAGCAGAACGCAGCAGTCTGAGTGAGGAGCTGAAAAACCAAGAGCCGAAGATCGAACTCAAACGCAGCTTGGCCGAGAACCCTGTGTTCAGGGAGAGTGTGAAGGAAGCCAGCTCTCAAAGTGGCGGATTGCCTCCCACGGCTCTTATGAAGGAGGAGGCCGTGAACCCGGTCTATCAGCAAGTGCAGAGCGGGCTGGTAGAAGCAAACTCCGAGCTGCTCAGTCTCAAGGCCGGCATACAGTCGCTGGAGAAAGCAACGGAAAGCACGCGCCGCAAGCTGGCTCTTCTGCTCCGGGAAAAAGCTTCCAAGGAGAGCACCTTGGAGAGGCTCACAAGGGAATACGAGCTGGCAAGCGAGGGCTGGGCTGCGCTGAACAGGAAATACCAGGATGCGTCCATCAATGTCAGCGCCCGCTCCACCGACCTGAAAGTGATCGCACCTGCCATTGTTCCTGAAAGGCCCGTGAAGCCTCGCGTGCCGCTCAACGTGCTGCTCGCAGTCGCCCTGGGATTGGCGCTTTCGTCGTCGCTCGTCCTGGTGCGGGATCGATGGGAGCGGTCCAAGGTTCAAATGCAGGCGGAAATCGAAAGTGGCACTGAAGAGAGGATCAAGGAAATCAAGCGCCGCGCCAAGGGCTTCTCGTGAAACGGACGATTCTCAATGCCGCCTCGGTTTTTGCGGGCGAGTTCTTCGTCCGGCTGGTCAACTTTGCGGTTCCCATTCTTATCGCGCGAGTCTACGACTCCAGCACGCTGGGCAAATACTCCTTCGGCCTTGCGTGTGCCGCCCTGGCCGCGCTTGTGCCAGACTTCGGCCTTCACCTGCTGACGACTCGCGAAGTCGCCTCTCATCCCGATAAGCTCAGCCACTATTTTTGGAACGTGCAGAGCTTGAAGTTCCTTCTGACACTCATAGTCGCTGCCGTCGTTCTCGTCCTGAGTTTGCTGGCAGTTTCGGATCAGGAGACGCGATGGATTGTCTGGATTCTCACCTTGCGGCTCTTGCTGCAGAGCGTCTCGTATTTCTTCATGGCTATCATCAAAGCCTTCGAACGCATGCATTATCTGATGCTGCTGCAACTAACGAACATTGCTCTAGTTTTGCTGGGCCTCGCTTCAGGCTTTGTCTACAAGTGGCCAGTGCCTATCCTGCTTTGCGCCTTTCTGCCCGGCGTGTTCTGTGAAGCAATCCTCGGGGCCGTTTTGGTCGTGACGAAATTCGGTCCTGTGGTTGCCGTCTGGCCCACTTGGAACCAGATGCTCACGATCGCAACTGCGGCGTTTCCCATCGGCCTCACGGCGCTGCTGATCGCCCTGAATCTGCGGCTGGATGTGATCGTGCTTTCCCTTTTCCGACCAGCTTCCGATGTAGGCCTTTTCTCGGCAGCCAATGTCCTGTCGTCCGGCTTTTTTCTGCTGGCAAGCTTGATGGTGTCTGTCATTTTTCCGAAACTGTCGCGGCTGGCCAGACAGTCGCAGACAGACTTCCGGGATTATGTGGAAACTCTGCTCAAGCTCTCCCTGTTCTTCCTCATCCCCATTTCAACAATTGTTTTTTTCGGAGCGCCGCTTATTGTCCGCATTCTATACGGAAGCCGTTACAGCGGCGCTGCCCCGTTGCTGAAGATTCTGGCGTTTTCGGTGCCTCTGATCTTCCTCAATGCCATTTTTTTCTACGCTTTCGTGGCGCGCGGAAAGCGCTCCTCCTATCTCTGGGTGATGGCTTCCGGAGTCCTATTCAATCTGGTGCTGAACCCGCTCCTTACGTGGCAGTTTGGCTACGCGGGGACGGCATTGTCGAACCTATTACGAGAAACCGGTCTGCTCGTGCTGTTCACCGCCTTGGCTCTTCATGAGCACAGCCTGTTATTCTCTGCGGCAATTCTCACTCGCTCCGCCGGCAGCCTTGCCGCTCACACGGTGCTGGGTTTGGGTCTCCTGCAGCTCGGCGTGGGAGCTTTGCAGGCACTAGGCATTGTTCTCAGCGTTTACCTGGGGGTGATGTTCGTTTCGAAAGGTCTTCCCAAAAAGAGCGATCTGGCACTGCTGGCGCGGCACGGGTGAAGGTATGGCTCCTGCTCAGAATAACTTCGGCGGTGATCCTGTCGTGGATGCCTCCACCTCTCGCTGGCCCCCTTCCAGAATGGAGCACGCTGTCTTCTTGTTGCTGGGTGTTTCAGTGGGCCTTGGTGTGGCGGTGGCTTCAAAGCAGGCGGTCGTTTGGTCTGCGGCCGCCCTGGCGTGTCTTGCTTTCTTGTTCCTCTGCATCCGCTCCTTTAGCAGCTGGGTTTATGCCTGCTTGACAGCTAGCCTGGTGGTGCCCCCACTTTATCCTTCCGTTCTCGGCGGAGATGTTCCTGTCTATGTTCCAAATCTGCTTTTCGTCGTGGGTGCGCTCACAATGCTTTTCAGGCATGAGGAGTATGGCGCTTCATCGAGCCGGACTATCCAGGCGAGCCTGTTTTTCGTGATGGCGGTGCTGGTGTCCCTGCCCTTTGCCTTTTGGATCTCTGGCCCCGCGGAGGGTCTCCAGAGTCTGCTGCGGTTTGTTCTCATACTTCAACCTTTCCTGGTCTACGCCTGGATTCGCGGGTTCCCCTGTTTTCGCACCTCCGCGCACGTTCGCACCTTCGTGAAATTCCTCTTGTGGGCAGGCGCGGCCTCGGCGCTTTACGGGATTGTGGACTTCTACGAGCCAATCCCAATTCCTCATCCTTTTGCCGACCAGTACATCTACCTCGACTTTAGACACATTCGCCGCGCGCAAGGCGTATTCTACGAAGCCAGCAGTTTCGGAAACATGTGTGCCTTCTTTTTGTGCCTGGCGCTGTGCTTGCTTTTCTCCGGGCGAAAGGGTCTTTCGCTCACAGATCGCGTCTTGCTTTGCCTCGGGACCGGCATCTTTACGTCGGCGCTCTTTCTATCGTATTCCCGCGGTTCCTGGCTGGCTGTGATGGTAGCGGTTCCCACGTTTCTGGTTCTGCAGCAGCAATTGCGTCCGCGAGTCCTGATTGCGTTATCGGTGGTGGTGGGCGGCTTTGTGTTGCTCGTTTACCAGTTCTCTCCAGATGTTGTAGCCAATTTCTTCAACTGGAGGCTGGGAACACTTGCGGACCTCTGGGACGACCCCAACTCCGCGACAAGCGGCCGTTGGGAGAATTGGGCAACCCTGCTGCGTTTCTTCGCCGACCGCCCCTGGCTCTTGCTCTTCGGCATTGGATACAAGACCATCCCCCACACCGGTTTGTTTGGCCAAGCCGTGGTAGCAGACAACGGCTATATGAGCCTCCTGTTCGAAACAGGCATTCTTGGACTGACTGCTTTCCTCTGGCTGAGCGCTGCGATTCTAAACGCGCTTCAGAAATGCCGAAAAACACCTGTGCAAGTTTGCCAACTCTACGGAGCCTTTCTCTTGGCCTTTTGGTACGGAGAACTGGCGCAGATGCTTACGGGCGACATCTTCACCTACTGGAGGAATCTCTCGGTCTTTTTTGCCTTGATCGCGGCCGTCGACTCGCTGGCTGACCGCAACGGCAGCGAGGCCGTTTGAATGCCCCGCCTGCCTGCGCCCATCCTCTTCCTCGATCAGTCCAGTGATTTTGGCGGAGGCCAGCGCGTTCTGCTTGACGTTCTCCACTCGCTGCGGCGCGAGGAGTTTCAGCCGCTGGTCGCCCTTAGCGGGCAGGGCGAGTTCAGGAAGACACTGGCCGCCGAGGGCGTTAGAGTCTTTCATCTTCCAATCGGAAACTACGCGTCAAGAGAGAAATCGAGGTTGGATCAGGTTCGCTTCATCTTCAGAACCCTGCTTTGCTCGTTGCTCATCGTTTCTGATGTGTTTCGCCACAGGGTACGACTCATCTACGCCAATGGCCCAAGAGTCTTTCTTTGCGCGGCTGTCGCCGGGGAACTCGCGGGCCGACCGGTCCTCTGGCATCTCCACAACGTGCTTCCCTCTGGCGCTGAGTTACGGTTGGTTGCTTTCTTTTCGCGCTGGGTCCGTCACCTCGTCGCTTGTTCGAAAGCGGCAGCGTCTCCGCTTCTCGACAGAGATGCAGGGCTTGCTGCCAGAATCAGGATTATCCATAACCCTGTGCGACACTGGAGCGGAACAACCAGCAGAGAGGCCGCTCTGCGTGATCTGAAAATGCTTCCCCTACCTGCATCAGTTGTTGTTTTTGGCATTATCGGACGGATAACGCCATTCAAGGGCCAGCGCCAGTTTGTTGAAGCCGGAGCGATTGTGCTTCAACAATCCCATCCGGCTTGTTTTTGCGTCATCGGAAGCCCGGCGACCGGCGACCGAGGAGACCGCAGCTATCTCGAGGAAATTCAAACCTGGGTCAGGACTGCAAGATTGGAGTCTTCTGTCTTCTTCGTCCCGCACCAGCGCGAAGTTGAACAATGCTATGCTCTGCTCGATGTCGTCGTGCTCGCATCGCAGGGGCCGGAAGGACTGGGGCTGACCGCTTTGGAAGCCATGTCGCTCGGTAAAGCCATCATCGCCCCCGCCACGGGCGGCATCCCTGAGATGCTGGAAGACCAGAAGACGGCACTGTTGGCATCCGAAGCAAGTCCAGCCGCTTTGGCTGACCGGATGTTTGAGCTAATCCGCGACCCGGACAAGCGGAGAAGGCTGGGAGAAAACGCCCGCCGCATAGCGCAGGAACGGTTCTCTGCGGAGAGGTTTGAGCAGGAGATTCTACAGGTCCTAAGAGAAGGTGTGTCTTGAATTCGCCAATCCCCTTTACCAAAGGGGAAAGAAGGCGAAGCCTTCAGGGGGTTATCATGGGATCGGGAGAATTGAACGGACAACCCCTGGCGCTTCGCGACCGCCGTCGCTTCGCGACCGCCGTCGCTTCGCGCCGCCCCCTTTGTTAAGGGGGAATATTTTCATCGAACGCGGCGCCGCCGCGCGGCATGGGGAACTCCTCTGAAAACCGAATGAGAAACATCCAACAACCGTTGAAGGAAACCATCGCTTTGGGTGATCTCCACGTCGCGCTGGTTCACCACTGGTTGGTCAGGATGCGGGGCGGCGAGAAAGTCTTGCAAGCGCTGTGCGAGATTTTTCCACAAGCAGACATTTTCACCCTCGTGTTCGACCCTGGGGGTATCTCGGACCCGATCATGCGGCATCGCATCACGCCTTCCTGGATTCAGCGGCTGCCTGGCGCGACGCGACACTACGCCCAGTACCTGCCCCTGTTCCCGGTCGCTATTGAACAGTTTGATCTTTCAAACTACGATCTGGTGATCAGTTCCGATGCCAGCGTGGCTAAGGGCGTTCTGACCCGGCCTGAGACTTGCCACATCTGCTACTGCCACAGCCCACTCCGCTACGCCTGGAGCGCCTATCATACCTACCTAAGCTCTGTGGAAAGCGCCTGGAAGCGGCGGCTCATTCCGTTCTTCATGAGCTACCTGCGCCTCTGGGATGTCTGCGCGGCCAGCCGGGTCGACCATTTCGTGGCAAACTCTCACACCGTGTCACACCGCATTCAGAAGTACTATCGCCGCGAGGCTGCGGTGATCTATCCGCCCATCGCCGCGTCTGAGTTTTTGCCGGCTGCCCGCGTGCAAGACTACTACTTGGCAACCGGTCAATGGGTTCCGTATAAGCGCTTGGATCTAGCCATCGAAGCATTTAACCGGCTGCGCAGGCCCCTTTGGATTGTTGGCGAAGGGCCGGAAGAGGCCAGACTGCGACAGCTGGCCCGGTCGAATATTCGCTTCCTCGGGCGCCCAGACGATTGCGAGTTTAAGAAGATTCTGAGCGAATGCCGTGCACTGATCTTTCCCGGTGAAGAGGACTTCGGCATGATTGTCCCGGAAGCTCATGCTTGCGGCCGCCCCGTCGTCGCCTTGGCGCGCGGCGGCGCGCTAGAAACCGTCGTCCCCAGGGTGAATGGTTTGCTGTTTGAGGAGGAGACGGCGGAGTCGCTCTGTTCAGCGGTTCTTCAATTGGAGTCGATCGAGCCGCATCTTGACGCGCGCGCAATTCAGGCCACTGCGGAAGTCTTCGATGAGCGCGAGTTTCATCAAGCCATGCGAGAGTTCGTCGCCACGAAGGTAGCTGAGCACCACGAGCAGTTCAGCGGTGTAGCTCGAGGATCGAAGCAGCCTGTCCCTCAACTATGAATTCGGCCCGCTTTGCTCCGTGCTGCGTGACCAAGGCGTCGAGGCTGGCTTCCCTTTCGCTGGATGGCTGGAAATTTGCAAAATGGACGACAAGGTCGATCTCACGCGGCAAAGACGTCTCCTGTTGCTGCTCGAAGGTGTTAAGTTGCCCCAGGTGCAGAATGCGATTCTTTCCCAGTTTGGAGTTCGCGACGATTCTGGAATAGTCAAAAGGGCCGGTATCCAGGGCCTCGACGATTTGCTGAGCCGCTGCGAGACCCCTGGGCCCGCTCTTGTGGTAGGCCCTGTCCAGGTAATCCTGAATTGCCTCAATGGGTAACGGGTCTGCCAGGATCAATGCCTTCTTGCCCTGACGCAGGTGCAGGTCGAGAAACCGGGCAACCTGATAGTCTAGTTTGAGCCGCGGTTGCGAGGCCAGATGCACCACTCGGCGATTTGTCTCGTAAACCCCCCACAGCAGACAAAGTCCGAACACTGCGTGGTAAAGCATCCACCAAGAATCTGCTCCAGCGGTCCGGTGAAGGGCAGCTGCTAGGCGCTTCTTCAATTGATAGAGCCCCAGGCCAGCGGCCCACATGACAAACAGCAGCGGCCAATGCGTCTCCCGGTCGGTGACGTAGCGAATGGGATTGGGCGAAACACCATGAGCAGAGAAGATCAGGGCC
>JAKEER010000692.1 GCA_022616615.1 Acidobacteriota bacterium | reverse complement strand
GCCCGCCTCGGAGCGGCCGGAGGCCGCTCCGAGGGCCTGCGGCCACAATTGCGGGCGGGACGCCAGGCGGGACGCCCGCGCTCCCAGGGCGGGCTTCGCCACTCCAAAAAATGTCCAATCTCTAGGAACGCGCGCGGGAGCGCGCGTTCCACCCTGGATGCCACGGTCCTCGAAAATACGTGAGCGTATTTGCGCAACGGAGCACTAACGTGAGGAAGGCAACGCAATTGACGGCTCTAGCCTTGCGCTGTAGACTTTGCCTTGTCCAATCTGCCGGAGGAGTTTCTTGAGAAATCGATTCGCTTGGTATTCACTTGTCCCGTTACTTTGGGCGCTCGCCTTCGCGGCCAGCCAGTTGGCCACCGTCGCTCAGACGACACAACCCGCGAAGCCCGTCGACTTCAACCGCGATATTCGTCCTATCCTTTCCGACACTTGTTTTACTTGCCACGGGCCGGACGAACAGGCCCAGCAAGCAGGGCTGAGACTCGATACGAAGGAAGGCGCCTTTGCGGACCGGGGTGGCTATCAGGTCATTGTTCCTGGAAAAGCTTCACAGAGTCGCCTGTTTCAGAGGATCAGCGCCAAGGAAGAAGCGCTGCGCATGCCACCGCCGACCGCGGAACGGAAGCTGACCGAAAGCCAGATTGAGCTTCTGCGCCGCTGGATTGACGAAGGCGCCAAAGTGGGACACGCACTGGGCTTACACAGCGCCGAAGCGCCCTTCGTTGCCCAGCGTGAAAAACACGGCCTGGATCAAGAACCCCATCGATGCCTTCATTCTGGCGCGCCTGGAACGCGAGGGCCTGAAGCCGTCGCCGCCAGCCGGCAAGACGACGCTGCTGCGACGGCTGAGTTTCGATCTCACCGGATTGCCGCCCACACCGGCTGAAGTGGACTCCTTTCTGTCAGCTACTTCCCTCGATGCCTATGAAAAGCAGGTGGACCGCTTGCTGAACTCGCGGCGCTTTGGTGAGCGAATGGCGATGCAATGGCTCGATCTGTCGCGCTACGCCGACACGCACGGATATCACATCGACAGTCACCGCGACATGTGGCACTGGCGCGACTGGGTGATTAGCGCCTTCAATCGGAATCTGCCATTCGACCAGTTCACGACCGAACAGTTGGCTGGCGACCTGCTGCCCAACGCCACGCTGCAGCAGAAGCTGGCCACTGGTTTCAGCCGCAACCACATGATCAATTTTGAGGGTGGCGCAATCCCGGAAGAGTATCAGACAGAGTACGTTGTCGATCGGGTCGAGACCACTTCAGCGGTCTGGATGGCAATGACTATGGGGTGTGCCCGCTGCCATGACCACAAGTACGACCCGATCCGGCAGAAAGACTTCTATCGCTTTTTCGCCTTCTTCAACAGCATTCCCGAGAACGGCCTGGACGGAAGGGAAGGAAACGCGACCCCGATGATTCAGCTGCCTTCAGCTCAGCAGGCGGCCGAGCTGAAGCGTCTCAAACAGGCGATCAAACTCCGCGAGGAGGCGCTGCCCGAAGCCAAAGTGAATCCACTGTTTGAAAAATGGCAGGTTGAGACATGGCGTGAATCCCGCAATCTCTTCACCATGCCCTCGAGCGACGGATTGATGGCACATTACGAGTTTGATGGCCACTTGTCCGATACGTCCGGTCACTATCGGCACGGCAGGACATGGCGTGGCGCTGTCACGTTTGGTCCAAACGTGATCGGTCAGGGAGGCGAATTCAATGGTGAAACCCATCTGAGTTTTGACGGGGCTGGCGATTTTGAACGAACCCAACCATTTTCCATCGCATTTTGGTTCAACAAAGGCGGCAGCGCAGGACAAGAGATCACATTGCTTCAAAAACTTGGGCATCGCCAGGGAGGTTACGAGCTGGCGTTCGATGGTTCGGTCCCGGTGGGCGATCTCAAGCGTGGTTCTCATCTCTACGTCCGCCTCGTCGCTAGCCTGCGGGACGATACCTTTCAGGGCATCGAGGTAAAAACCAAGACTCGCATTCGAATGGGCATTCCTCAACACCTGGTGCTGAACTACGACGGATCTAGCAAAGCTGCTGGAGTTCGACTCTTCCTGGGCGGCAAACCCTTCGAGGTGGAAGTACTCAGAGATAGTTTGACCGGTTCCATTCGGAACTATGGCCAGTTGGAAATTGGAAACAAGAATTTCGGCAATGCTTATCGCGGCAGTCTCGACGATCTGCGGATTTATCAGCGTGAGCTGAGCGGCACAGAGATCGAACAACTTTCGTTGCGCCATCCGATTCGCTCGCTGTTGTCGGCCGACACGCGCAAGTTCAGTGAAAATCAGAAGAAAGCCCGTCGCGAGAAGCTCAAGGATTATTTTCTCACCTATGAAGCATCCGAACCCTATCGCCGCCGCTATACCGAACTGACGCAACTGAAGAAGGAGAAGGCAGCGTTAGACAAGGTCGTGCCGACTTCGATGGTGATGGAGGAAATGGAGAAAGCGCGCGAAACGCATGTCTTGGGGAGGGGCGACTACCGGAATGAGGGCGAAAAGGTGGCGCCTGGCGTGCCTTCCAGTCTGCCACCGCTACCTGCGGGAGTTCCGCAGAACCGGCTTGGCCTGGCACGATGGCTGTGCGACCCCTCTCATCCTCTGACCGCTCGCGTGGCGGTGAATCGCTACTGGCAAATGTATTTCGGCCATGGGATTGTGAAAACAGCGGAAGACTTTGGTTCGCAAGGCGAGGTCCCGGTTCATGCGGAGTTGCTAGACTGGCTGGCCACTGAGTTCACCAGAACGAGCTGGGACATTAAGCAAATGCAGCGCCTGATTGTAACGTCGGCGGCGTACCGCCAGAGCTCCCACGTCACCCCAGAACTGGTAGAAAAAGACCCCGAGAATCGGTTCCTGGCCCGTGGGCCAAGGTTCCGGCTCCCGGCGGAAATGGTGCGAGACAATGCGCTGGCGGTAAGCGGTTTGCTGAATGATGAGATCGGTGGCCCGAGCGTTTCCCCTTACCAACCTAAAGGCCTCTGGGAAGAAATGGCCTTTGGAGACGTGTTCTCTGCCCAGACTTATGTGCCCAGCACGGGAAAGGACCTATACCGCCGCAGCATGTATACCTTCTGGAAGCGCACCGTGCCGCCGCCTTCGTTGGCAACGTTCGATGCGCCCGACCGTGAAAAATGCACCGCACGCCGCGCCTTGACCAATACGCCCTTACAGGCTTTGGTGCTCATGAATGATCCTACTTATGTTGAAGCGGCTCGCGCTTTGGCCCAGCGGACGTTGACGGAAGCAGGCCGCGACCCAGCCAATCGGGTCCAGTTCGCTTTTCGCCGGGCCACCGGCAGGAAACCAGCGGCGGCAGAAGTGCGACTGTTGACTGAATTGGCGCAGAAGCAGCTGGGGGCCTATCGCCGCGACAAGATGGCAGCGGCAGACCTGTTGCGCGTGGGCGACTCGCCATTTGATGAAAAGGCTAATGCCAGTGAGCTGGCAGCCTGGACCGTGGTCGCGAGCAGCATTTTGAATCTGGATGAGACGATCACTAAGGAATGATGAGAATGACGAATGACGAAGCACGAATGACTAAGGAATGAGCGAATGACTAAGGCGGCCACTGCTGCGGCAGCGGAAAGCGGCAAGAACAGGCCGCAAAAGTTTGACCTCGAAGAGCGAACGGCACATTTTGGAGAAGCTGTGATTGCATTTGCCAAGAAGATTCCAAGAACGTCAGTAACTTTACCTCTTATAGGCCAATTCGTCCGCGCTGGCACAAGCGTTGGTTCCAACTATTGTGAGGCGGACGACGCCGTTTCAAAGAAGGAGTTCCGTCACAAGATAGGCACTTGCAAGAAGGAAGCCCGTGAAACCAAGTACTGGCTTCGCATCATTGCTGCCGCTGACCCGGCTCTGAAAGAAGAAGCAAGAACCTTGTGGCAAGAGGCGAAAGAACTTCACTTGATTTTTGCGGCTATTCTCAGGCAGAGACAACCAGTGGATTAAGGCATTCGGACTTCGTCATTCTTTCGTCATTCGTGCTTAGTCATTCGTCATTCTTAAGGAGTCCCATGAACCTCGAAAAGGAACTACAGCTCATCTTGACCCGCCGCCAGTTGTTCTCTCGCGCCGCCACAGGCATTGGAACAGCCGCGCTGGCCTCGCTGTTGCGTGAGGACCTGCTTGCAGATGTGCCAGCGCTCGACCCGAAGACTGGCGGCTTGACCGAGCTGCCGCATTTTGCGCCGAAGGCCAGACGGGTGATCTTTTTGCATCAGTCGGGAGCGCCTTCGCAAGTCGAGCTATTTGACTACAAGCCCAACCTGAAGAAGCTGCATGGAACAGAGCTTCCCGATTCCATCCGGCGCGGACAACGCATTACAGGCATGACGTCGGGCCAGGAATCTTTTCCCGTAGTGGCGCCCATTTTCAGCTTCAAACAGCAGGGCAAGTCTGGCGCCTGGCTCAGCGAGCTGCTTCCGCATACCGCCAACATCGTGGATGACATCGCAATCATTAAGACGATGCATACCGATGCCATCAATCACGACCCAGCCATCACCTTCATCCAGAGCGGCAGCCAGCAGCCGGGCCGTCCCAGCATGGGTTCCTGGGTCAGCTACGGGCTGGGGAGTGAAAACCAGAGTCTGCCGGCTTACGTGGTACTGCTCTCGCAAGCCAATGCGTTGAACACTGACCAGCCGTTGTTTTCCCGGCTCTGGGGCAGTGGTTTTCTGCCTTCGCGCTACCAGGGAGTCCGCTTTCGTGCCTCAGGCGACCCGGTGCTTTATCTCGCCGACGCTCCCGGTATCGACCGCACGACGCGGCGCAGCATGCTCGACGTAGTGGGCAAGATCAACCGGATGCGCTCGGAGGCTTATGGTGATCCGGAAATCGAAACACGCATTGCTCAATACGAGATGGCTTATCGCATGCAAACTTCCGTGCCTTCTCTGATGGATTTGAAGGACGAGCCAGAATCGACCTTTGAACTCTACGGCCCCGATGCGCGCAAGCCAGGAACTTATGCTGCCAATTGCCTGCTGGCGCGCCGGCTATCAGAGCGCGGCGTGCGTTTTGTCCAGCTCTATCACCGCGGCTGGGACCAGCATAACGACCTTCCCCGCGATCTAGCTCTGCAGTGTAAGGGTACCGATCAGGGTTCAGCCGCACTGATTCGCGATTTGAAGCAAAGAGGCCTGCTTGATGAAACCTTGGTGGTGTGGGGTGGGGAATTTGGCAGAACCATCTATTGCCAGGGCAAGCTGACCGAAACCAATTATGGGCGCGACCATCATCCCCGCTGCTTTGCCATGTGGGTTGCCGGTGGCGGCACCAAGCCTGGCGTCAGTGTGGGCGAGACGGATGACTATTGCTACAACATTGTGAAAGACCCCGTGCATGTTCACGATTTACAGGCCACTATCCTGCATTGCCTGGGGATCGACCACAAGCGCCTGACCTACAAGTTTCAGGGACGGCACTTTCGGTTAACTGATGTGCATGGGGAAGTCGTGAAAAGTATTCTGACGTAATCCACGAAGGACACGAAGAGCACGAAGAAACGTTCTACAAGACAAATCGCCTCCATTCCAACTTGCCACGACTTCCAAAATTCAGGAGAAGCGCGACTCGAAATCTCGTGGCTTTCAAGTAGTTCAGAGCTTGGGCCTCTTCTGTGCCACTGAGTTGAGCGAGTGCCTTCAGCTCCACAATAATTTGTTGGTAGCAGACGAAATCGGGAACATACTCCTTTTTGAGCTGGTGGCCTTTGTACATGATCTGGAGGGCTTTCTGGGCTTCGAAAGGAATTGAACAGGACGCCAGCTCAAGTGCCATCGCCTCTTGATAGACGGGCTCAAGAAAACCGGATCCCAGTTCTCGATGAACTTCGATGGCAGCACCGACAATCCTGTAAACTTCCTCCTTGAAGAGCAGCTCACTCATGCCTCACTCCTGATTTCACTATGGGATCCAGCCAATTCTATCCCAGAGCCTCTTTTTCGTGTCTCTTCGTGTCCTTCGTGGACCGTTAAGGAGTAACTCTGTGAAGCCTTCATGGGGTGAGGGGGCGAGCACACGGCTGATTGATCCTGCAGGGCTCCGCCCCCGACTGGGGCAGGGCGCATTCTTCTATTTTTCCCGCTCGAGAATGAACTGCGGAATGTCTTCAAGCGCTTGTTTGAATGGAGACGCTGGGAAGAGTTTCAAGGCCGCGTGCGCTTCGGCAGCAAATCGGCGGGCCAGACTTCTGGTTTTCTCCAGGGTTTGGTACTTTGCAACCAACGACAGAATCTCGGTCTGGGAAATGGTCTTAAACTCGCGTTCGCGCAATACGGTTTCGATCTGGCGGGCTTCCTGGGGCGTGCATTGGTCGATGGCATAAACCAGGGGCAGGGTGAGCTTACCTTCTTTCAAATCGCTGACAACTGGCTTGCCAAGCACCTTCGCGCTTGAACTGAAATCCAGGATGTCGTCCACCATCTGAAAAGCCAGCCCAACCGTCAAGCCATAATGCGCCAGCGCCGCTTGCTGCTCCCCGCTGGCCCTTCCCAGAACCCCGCCAATCCGGGCGCAACCCGAAAATAGATAGGCCGTTTTCCGTCTGGCAATATCCAGCACATCCGCTTCCGTAATCCGGCGATTGCCATTGAGCGTCAACTGGATGAGCTCTCCCTCGACCATCCGCTGCGTCAGGTCGATGAGAATGTCGAGAATCTGAAAATTTCTTTGCTGCAGCGCCACGGAAAACGATTGCATGTATAGCCAATCGCCTGCCAGCACCGTGATCTGGTTGCCCCACTTCCGATTGACGGTCACACGCCCCCGCCGGGTCTCGGCGCCATCGATGATGTCGTCGTGCACTAGAGTGGCGGCGTGAATGAACTCCACCACCGCTGCCAGCTTGATGGCCGCCTCATCGGCCCGGCCGCAGAGCCGGGTGCAAAGCAGTAGCAAACAGGGACGAATTCGCTTGCCACCACTCTCTTGAAGATACTTCCCGATGTCTGAGATGGTTCGAACCGAAGACTCGCTTTGCCGGGCGAATTCTTTCTCCACTTCTTGAAGTTCGTCTTTAACGAGGTTGAAAATTTGTTGGGGAGTCACTGGATCCCTATGCAGTGCAGTAAGATGAGGACAGCCGGCGCGCAACAAGAGGATCGAGGATTGAGGATAGAAGATGGAGGATAGCGAAAGCAACTTTGTAAGCCGAGATCAATCCTCCATCCTCAATCTTCGATCGTCAATCTTCGATCCTCAATCCTTGAATTCCTCACTGGCTGCGGTAGTTGGTGAACTGCATGTCGAAGTCGAACTCGCGGGACTTCAGCATTTTGATCACTTCCTGCAACGTGTCACGATCTTTGCCACTGACTCGAACAAAGTCGCCGTTGATGGAAGCTTGTACCTTCAACTTCGAATCTTTGATGATCTTCACAACTTCCTTGGCTTTCTCGGTGGTGATTCCTTGCTGCAAGTCCACTTCCTGACGGACGGTGCTCTCCGCAGACGGAACAGGTTTCTTATAGCTCAGACTCTTGAGAGAAATCCCCCGCTTGACGAGCTTTTGCTGAAAAATGTCGTTGAGGCTTTTCAGCTTGAACTCGTCGTCGGAAATCAAGATCAGCTTGTCTTTCCCCTCCAGATGAATCTTGCTCTTGCTGCCTTTGAAATCGAAACGGGCCACTACTTCTTTCATAGCCTGATTGATGGCGTTGTCCACTTCCTGCATTTCGATCTTTGAAACAATGTCAAAGGTGTTTTGCGCAGCCATTCTTAGTCCTCGCGGGTTCTCGATCGTGCGGTCACAGTTGCTAGAATCGGCTCCCCTCTCCCCAACGCGGGAGAGGGCCAGAACATTCCATGGTGTGCTCGCCTCCTCACCCCTAGCCCCTCTCCCGCGTGGGCCCGCGTGGGAGAGGGGAACCGAAGTCTGCTTCGTTTGTGGGGGATCAAAAGTCTCATCACTATATTCTGCAATCCTCAATAGGTAATCTGTTTCTGCCCTAACCGAGCCAAATCGCACCGGCAAACGGTCATGGGTGCGAAGTCCCGTCATTCTCGCAAAATCCCGGTGCACGCCTGGGAAGAAGTCCATGACGCAGTAACTAACGCTTTGTGATGGCAGTGTAGCCTTCGGCTCCCAAGCGGGCCCTGACTTTTGCCGCTTCAGCCTCATTCGTGTAGGGGCCGATCTGCACCCGAATCAGCTTGCTGGGATCATCCTTCGCTGCATTCACGATGAAAACAGGATACCCTTTTGTCCGAAGCGTCTTAGCTAGCCGGCCGGCATCGGAAGAGCTCTTCAAGGCCGCCACTTGCAGGCTCACCAACCCCGCCGGGCTGGGGCTGGCACTTCGCGGGGCTGCCGAAGCGCCTCCGCTACTAAAGGCGGCCGCTGGCGTCTTCTTCATTGCTACCGAAGCCTTCCTTGCCTTTGGAGATTCGGGATGAAAATTCTGATCCAACTTTGGTTCTTTTACCGCACTGTAGAAGTCCAAATCCTTCCGATAGTCGGCGCCGGGCGAACCAGATTTTCTAGAGGCCTCAGGCTTATCGAGAGGCGCGGTGGAAATTTGAAGTCTTTCTCCCGACGAAGGAACACTCGCTGGCGTGGAGGGCGCGTTGAGGGCAGCATCCGCCATGTTCTTGACCTCTTCTTGACCGTTCAACGCCATCTCAAAAGCCTGGGCTCGGCCGACCACAAATCCCAGGGCAAAGAAGACTGCGCAAACACAAACGGCGCCGAGGAAGAAGAATGCCAGATGACGATAGTCGATGCGGAACGATCTCGTGTCGTTGGTTTCATTCATAACATCTCCAGAAGAAGACAGGACAGGCAGAACCGAAGGCTGGTTTGGCGTTTCTTCACCAAAGATTACTTTTTCATGAAGGCTTGCAGGATGTCGACTGGAATGGGGAAAATTACCGTCGTATTCTTCTCCACTCCGATTTCCGTCAGTGTTTGCAGGTACCGCAGCTGGATCGCGACAGGTTCTCTCGCGATGACGGCCGCGGCCTGTGCCAGCTTTTCAGCGGCCTGATACTCGCCATCGGCGTGAATGATCTTCGCCCGCTTCTCGCGTTCAGCTTCTGCCTGCTTGGCCATTGCCCGCTGCATCTCTTGCGGCAGGTCCACTTGCTTCACTTCCACCAGGGCAACCTTGATGCCCCACGCGTCAGTATGCTGGTCGAGAATACTCTGCAGCTTGACGTTCAGAGTTTCCCGCTTGCTCAGCAGATCATCGAGCGCCACTTCACCCAAAATCGACCGCAGCGTGGTTTGTGCCAACTGGGAAGTAGCGTAAAGGTAATTCTCAACGTCCACAACGGCCTTGATGGCATTCATCACGCGAAAGTACACCACCGCATTGACCTTCACCGAGACGTTGTCGCTGGTGATGATGTCTTGGGGCGGAACATCCAAGGTCACGGTGCGCAGGGGCACTTTTACAATCTTGTCAATGGGCCAACCAACAAAAATCAGTCCGGGCCCCTTGGCATCCGGCAAGAGGCGCCCCAAGCGAAAAATGACGCCGCGCTCATATTCCCGTAGGACCTTAATGGAATTGAAAAGCCATACAGCTACGAGAACGATGCCAAACAGGGTTAACGGCGGGCTGAACGGTTCCATGATTGTCTCCGGTGAGAATAGCGGTGTAGAAATGTAGGGAACTCCCGGCGCGGCATCCCCCTCTTGTGACTCCCATGTCGTTACAGGGACTGGACGGCGCCCGTCCCCTAGGCATTTTCATCGATCCGGGCGCCACTTAGTATTTCTTTCTTAAGCTTCTCTGGGTGGCGCATACATCGTAGTTTTTGCGATGTATGCGAACTCTACGCACACATGGCAAACTGCGCCATGTGTGCGCCACCCAAAAGTAATACTAGTTGCCTGGCGCTACAACCTGCCAACCCGCACCTTCATCCCATCAACGGCCAGAACCTTGACTTGCTCGCCCGCTGCAATCGACGTCTCGCTGCTTGCCTGCCAGATCTCTCCGTGGACACGGATTTTCCCATCTCCATCGATGTCGGTCAGCGCAACGCCGACTTCGTTCACCATGCCTTCCTCGCCTGTCACCGATTTGTGCCGGTGAGCAAGAATCACCAAGCGCATCAGAAAAACGGTGATCGCCGCGAACGGCAAGGCCATTCCCACTGCCGTGCTCAACTTAACCCGCAGCTCAGGGATGGGAGAATCAATCAGGATCAAGGACCCAAAAACCATGGCTGCAATTCCTAGAGCAGCCAGCAGGCCATAACTCGTAACCTTAGCTTCCACCACAAAGAGAACGAGCGCGGCCAGAATGAGGGCAACTCCAAGAACATTCACAGGCAGAATGTTCAGCGCCACCAAGGCCAGGAAAAGGCAGAGACCACCGGCGACGCCTGGTACAATCAAGCCCGGATGGGTGAACTCGATGTACAGCCCCATCAGACCAATGAGCCCGAGCATCAAGGCGATGTTGGGATTGAGCGCCTTCGCCAGCACGCGCTGCCGCAGCGTCATTTCAAAGGCGCGCAAGCTTTCTCCTTTGAGCTTAAGAACTAGCGAGCTCCCGTCGAACCGCTGGATCTTCTTTCCATCGAACTTCTCAACGATCTCGTTGATGTCCTTCGCGACTCCGTCGATTAAACCCTCTTTCAGTGCTTCGGCTTCCGTGAAGGATTTACTTTCCGTCACGCCTTTCTCGGCGACGGCTGCATTCCGCCCGCGCTTGGCAGTGAAACTCCGCAAGTAAGCTGCAGCATCGTTCTCGATCTTCTTGGCCATTACTTCGTCGGACTTTCCGCCGCCAATGGAGACCGGGTGCGCTGCGCCTGTGTTCGTGCCTGGAGCCATCACGGCCACATCGGCAGCCAGCAAAATAAAGAATCCTGCCGACGCGGCGCGCATTCCGCTCGGGCCGACAAATACGATCACCGGAACTTTTGTGCTGAGAATCTTCTCGATAATCTCCCGCGTGGACGGTTCGAGCCCGCCAGGCGTGCTCAACCGCAGGATCACGGCAGTCGCCTGTTCCGTCTCGGCCTGCGTGATGCCCTGCACGACGTACTCCGCCGTGATCGGATGAATGACATCATCCAGATCTAGCTTCAGAATGCCCGCTAACGCCGGACTCCGCGAAGCCAACAGCATGAGTAGCGACAACCAAATCTTGCTCATGGCTTGGCAGCCTTTGCCAGAATGTCTCGGGCTTGGTGGTTCCCGGGTTCCAGTTCCAAAACGATTCGGGCTTCAGTCTCGGCCTCTTGGCGCCGCCGCAGATCCAAATATAACCGCGAGAGCAGCACCCGCGCTGCAATGTTTTCCTTCAACCAAATGGAAGCCCGCAGCTCAGAAACGGCACGTTCTTTTTCGCCTCGGGCTTCGAAGACCTGACCCATCAGCAAGTGCGCCTCAGCCGAGGCTGGCTCCCGCTGGATGGTTTGGGCTAACGATCGCTCGGCTTCATCGAATCGCTTTGCGGTGAGTAGTTCCCGGGCTTGCGCGAGGTCTGCGCGGGCCTTGTCTTTCGAGGCGCCAGCCTTCTTCTTGCTTTCCTGAAATTGCCGAATCTGCAACTGAAGCTGTTTGAAGCTCGAAGCGTCGAAGTGCGACTGAATGCGAAACAGGTCAGGCATCTGCCTGCGCCCTTCCCAGCCTTCGACTTTCGGACTGAGTTCCTTTGCGAGCGCAAAAGCGGAAGCCGACTCTTCCAGCCGCCCCATCGCGCGGTAGCACTTAGACAACAAGTACTGGGCCTCGCCGTCCCCATCGTTGCGCTCGATAGAGTCTTCCAGGTTCTTCAAAGCGCCGGCAAAGTCGCCCGTTTTCCAGCGATGATAAGCCAGGTTGAAATCGTAATCCGCTTCAGAAGGATCGCCCGCAATCGCCTTCTGGAACGCCTCACTGGCTGCCTCTTTGGAACCTTTCAAACTGAGAGCAATGCCCAGATTGGTATAAACCTCGTTGAGGGGAGTGACACGGGTCAAGCGTTCAAACTCGCTAGCCGCTTTGTCGTAGTTCTTGAGGTAGAGCTGGTTCAACCCGCTCAGAAAACTCGCTTCAGGCACATTGCCTTCCAGTTTGACCAACCGCTGCAACCACAGAGACGACGTGGAATAGTCTTTTTCCTGATGGTAAAGTCTTCCGACTTGAAAAATGGCCTTCGAATAATTGACATGCTCCTTGTCGGCCTGGCGGAAGAAACGGATCTGCTTGGCGCGGCCTGACTCAATTAATCCGCGCACGTAATTTTCCAGGGCAACGTTAGGAATTACGGGGAACTTCGCGAGGTAGGCATTCAGGCTCAGCGGGAACGTAGAATCGAGCTGCGCGAGAATTTTCCATCCCAGCCGGCCGCAAGCAGTCTGGAATTGATCGAGTGCTGCGCTCTCCTGCAGCCGGGCTTTCAAGACATTCTTCCTGAGATCCAGAACAGAAACCGTGGCCTCGATTTGCTTCCCATCCGAGTCGAAGTTCCCCAGCAGCAGGATGTCCGCGTCAAGCTCCTGGCCGATTTTGATAAGCGAAGCCCGTGACAAGCTACTTGAGTACGGAATCCCAATGCGGTCGAAAGCCAGCAACCGCTCTTCACGGCCCATTACATTCAGATTGGGCCACTTCAACCGGTCTTCGAGAAGCTCCGGGAAACTTTCACTCATCCAGTGCAAGCCGGCGTTCTTCGAATGATTGGCGAAGGGTAGAACAACCACTGTCTGCAGTTCTGCCAGGCAAGAATTGCACCAGAGTAGCCAGAGCGTTAAGCTCAGCAGGCCCCGAATAGCTCCAAAACAGCCAGAGGAGAATCGAAGAAGAGTCATCATTCGCGCGGCATTAAGTCAACGGGAGAGTTGAAAAGTGAAAAAGCTCCCAGGCATCCTGCTGCAAGTCACCCGCGGGCATTATAGCAAACGTAAGGTGTAAAGCGTGAAGCTCGGCTGGCGTCTCAGCAGTGTGTCCTTAGATTGCAGGCCTGCTTTGTGTCTCGTGTCTTACTCCTGCCCCATTCGTCCGTAAATCTTCTCCCGGTAAAGCCGCTCCTTTTCCAAATCTCCCAGGCGAAAGTAGACATCCGACAACTTCACCAGAATGCCCGCGCTTTGTTGGTTCCCCTTGAGCCCCTTTTCATAACGTTCCAGAGCCATCGCAAAGTTCCCGAGGAGAAAGGCAGCATCTCCCAACCGCTCAAACCATCGTGAACCGGGAATACCCAAGGTCTGGTAGCGATCGGCCATCCGTTGAGCAAACTGCTCTGCGTCTGCGATCTGATTTTTCCAAAGAAGAACCAGGAAGTACTGCTCTGCCACTAGAAAGTCTCTGATGTAGTCGTCCCAGTTTTCGGGGAAGCGGCGCCTGAGATCTTGGAGCAGCGATTCGTTGATTGCGCCACTGCGCAAGCGGCGCAGCAAATCCTGGCCCAGTTCATCCGGGACTTGTTCCGCTGGACCGCGCAGCCATTGCTCCGCTTCGTTCAGCTGGCGCCGTGCCAAGCCAATCATAGCCATGACAGCGGAGAACCTCAGATCGCTTTGCCAGTCTGTATAGATCCTGGCAAGGCGCGCGTCCATTTCCTGCCACTGCTGGAGCGCGGCCAGTGCAAGCACGGCATTCATGGAATAAATCCTTCCTGAAGGAACCAGCGCCTCCGCTTCGTCAAACTTTTGCAAGGCCAGCGCTGCCTTTCCGCCTTTCAGAGCTTTCGTCCCATCGCCCCACAAGGCGACAGCTTGAAGCAATCGACTGTTTTCAATAGAGGCGTCCTGAGGAATATCCGGCTGGCGCGGCTGACCGGCGATGAGCCGCAACAGCAACTCCCAAAGCCCTGCAGCTCTGAGCGCGTCAATTTCCTTCTGCCGGATTCCAAAATCAGAAAGCTCAATGGCTTCCAATGGCCGTGGCTGGCTGCGCTGCGCGCGTTGCGACTCATTCCAATAGTCGATGAAGAGCTTCCTGCGTCCGGGTGCAACAAAGGGCAACTGAATAATCGACTCGTCGATCCCGACGATCACGTCGTCCACATAGTAAGTCACATTGGACTTGTCCTCGCCCGTGTCGCCAATGAACGAGAACTTGTCGACCGCTGATCCAGGCTGGTTGGGAGCATTCACCTGTCGGGCGAGCGAGATTACGGGCTCTTTCTGGCCTTCTTTGTGAATGACCAGATCGTAATTTCCCCGATCGATGTCGTATGCCGCATTGACGACGTACCAGACAAAGGGCTCCACCAGGAAGAGCTTTTTAGGCATGCTGTCGGAGACCTGGCAGAGATAGCCCTCGCGGGTCTTCAGCCAGAAGCCGATGCCATCCTTGCGCAACCTAAACCACTGCGGCCCAGCCAGGGCGATATTCAGCTCTTCGTAAGGTGTCGCCGTCATCAATGCAAAATGCAAGAACAGCTGGCCCTTGGGCCGCGGTTCAAAATAGCCCTGCAGCTCTGGGAAATCTCCGTCTCCGGCCATGTCACGAATCTCGACGGAACGATATCCGCTCAAGCGGTTCGCCGCGTTCAAGCGGACGGTGCCGCGCGACTTCGCGAAAACCGCGAACGTGTCTGGCCCGGTGGCCACTTCTCCGTCATCGAAGCTGTAACTAACCAGGATGTTTGAAGGGTTGATCTGCGCGGGAGCCGCAGCTACCAGGAGGTAGAAGACAATTACTAACAGGTGCAGAAGCGGCGGGACACGGTGCGGCGCCGAATCAGCGCCCCTCAGCCCCAATCCCCTCTCCCCGCGCGGGGTGAGGGGAGCAGACATGCAAGAGTCCCGTCCTCTAACCACTGCTCGCACTAATACAAATTGGATTTGTATTCTTCGAGCCATTTCTTCCACTCGCGGATTTTGGCATCCCTGTCTGCAATTGGAGCTTCCGGATTGAATCCCTTGGTCTGGCCTGTCTGTATGTTGAGGGCTAACATAGCAATGCGGCGCACGTCCATCTTCGCGTCGCCGAGCGCCTGGATGAGCCCTTCGTACAGCCGGACCTTCTGCTTTTCCGTCAGGTGGATCTGGTCAGACGCCAACGCGCAGGCAGCCTTGTCCCGAAACAACGGATTGGCGTCGTTCTGCATGTTGTTCAGGAGCAGCTCCACGACATCGGAGTCGCTGCTCACGCGGCCCAGGGCCCACTGTACCTGGAGACGAAGCTGTTGGTTCTGAGTGTGAGCATCTTTCATCAGGACCCGCTTAGCCTCTGCCGACTTCCAACCCAACGCGTAGAACGTCTGGGCAATTTGGGCACGCCGTGCCTCATCAGAAAGCTCATACAGGCGGGCCATCACCGGCAGCACGTCTCGCCCGAGCGCCTTCAACTCGGCCACCTTCCCTGTTGTAATCAGCGCCTGTACGCTATTCACGTCCGTGGCGGCGCTGGCAAGTTTTGGAAGTAGAATCCATCCCAGGAACATGGCCGGTGCCATGCAAGATCTGAGAATGTTAACGCAAGGACTTAACATTAAATTGATCCTCCCTCAACGCGTTCAGAAAAGCTTTGTTTGATTCTCGCACACTTGTCTAACCTTACGGTTTCCGTCGCGCATCTCTTTAGCTCCGTTTCCAGGCTCATTCAGCCGGCGAGAACAACGAACCGCGCGGGATTCAGACCGTCTCTCAACTTCAAGCCTTGTGCGTCATTCCCGCGAAAAGCGGAATCCAGGCCCCGTCGGGATACACCGGATTCTCGCTTTCGCGGGAATGACGGGCTTTGCTCGACCGACGGCTTGCAGACACTTTACTTCTGGCGCGTCCACGTTAGGAACAGGGCAGGTGTAGCCTAGTTTCTGTCGCGAAAAGCCGGGAAGCAGCACGGGCGTTGGAGTTGAGCCCCAATGCGATTCTCGGCTCCGCTCGCCCCAACGGGGGCCAACGGGGAGAGGGGGTCGGGGGTGAGGGGGATCGCCGTCAGTGACAGATCCACGCCGTCGACCATCGGATGCGCTTCTTGAGTTGTTTCCGAGAATCGCTGCCGCGTGCACCCCCTCACCCCCAGCCCCTCTCCCGCGTTGGGGAGAGGGGAGCCGAAATCT
>JAKEER010000691.1 GCA_022616615.1 Acidobacteriota bacterium | reverse complement strand
TCCGGCGGTCTGACCGCTGTCAGCCCGGAGCGGGGTGGGCGGGGGGATCAATCCAAATGGTGGCGCCGCGCGCAGGGTGGCCGGACACGCTGGTTTCGCGGTGAACCTCACCGGCGTCCCGAGCACGGCGCCTTCCGCTGGCTGCCGTGCTGTGTCGATCTACGGCAAAGGTAACATTTACCTCGGGTGAAGGCAGGGGGAATATTTAAGATTTGATTCCGCTGCAAAACCCCCTGTTCTTGAAAACTTCAAAATGTTTAGGGGATCATCAATGTATCCCGACCTCTTAGAATTGCATTATGGGGCATTCTAGAGCGATTTATTTTTCCACAGTTTGGCGAAATCGGCTCGGGTAGGGGTTTTGCAGCGGAATCATTTAAGATTTAAGGGCTGACCCCAGCTGGCCCCCCCCCAAATCGTTGGTACGTGTGAGTGAGCCAGGTAAGTCAAGCCCAAATTACTGAAGATCGCCTCCGGCAGATCGACGACAACGTAACTGGCTGGATTCCAGGGCAGGAAAACGCTGGCCTTGGTCCCTCGTTGGGGCAGGATGGCGCCTTCCAGGAAACCAATGCGCGGATGGCGTCCGCCTGGGTAAGGGAGTACTCGAATCGTTTCACCTTCCTTATCCCCGGGAGCGCCGGCAATCTGGGCCTGACCCAGTTCCTGAGCTTTCCGCGTTATCTCCTCGACGCTATAACCGGTCACCTGGGCAATTTCATCCCAGCTATATCGATGATGGATCAGCATATTCTCCAGCCAGTACGATAAATCAGCTCGAGTCGTTTCCACTTCGCCGGGCAATGCAAGGACGCCATTTTTCGGTTCAGGAAACCTTACCTTGAGCAGCCGATCAGCCGGTCGCTTTCCGTTTGAGATGTATCTCCCGAGGTCCCTCATAGCGATGACTCGGATATTCTGCTGCTTCAGATAGTCCATATACTCCTGGAAGCGATCCGGAGGCGTGTCGACCCATGGATGCTTTGGATCGGGAACTCCATGAAACTGCAAAACCACAATCTGCCCCGCTCGGGCTCGACCAACCGCCGTCTGAAAGTGTTCCAGAGTCCATTCGGGATAGGCGTCACCGGTTGTGGGGATCAAAAGGGGATGGTGCTTGAGTGGATCAAAGATGGGACCGATTTGGATCCTGCCATAAGGAACCTCGGGCTGCATACCGCGGCGCGCAAACTTAAATCCCAATCTATCCAATTGCTCGACCGCCTCCGGACCAAAGGCATTTCCACAATACGCAAAGCTGACGGGCCTGGAAACCCCTACTTTCTGAAGCTCGTTCTCAACCAGGGCAAGTTCACCAGCCAGCCTTGCCGCATTTCTGGGGGATGAAAAGTCGGAGTGCGTCCAGGTGTGATTTCCAATTTCGAAACCCATTTGGTGAATTTCCCCGATGTCCCGCCAACTCATGAAGTTTTCGGGATCATCCATCCATCTATGCGTGACAAAGAAAGTAGCTCCGAATCCCAACCGCTTAAGTAATGGAGCCACGAACGTCCGGTGAGACTTAACAGCGTCGTCAAAGGTCAACACCACAACCTTTTCCGGACCTGTCGCGGAATGAGGTGCGTGCCACGCACTCTCGAACACTACACCCACGATCGACAATGCCAGGGTAACACCCCTGGATATGATCCTGCGATTGAACGATCGCCCCCAGTCATTCACTTCAGTCTTCGTTATCTGTTCCAGGGCACAATTTATGATTCAAAGTTACCGCAAGTTTTTGAGAAGGAGGGATATTCCTTGATCGATTCTCTTCGGTCTCTGTAGATGAACGAAGGCGAACGCAATGCCAAGAGTTGCGCTCTGATTTCTCGGTGGGCACAGCACAACAGAGGTTCATACTATGGGCGAACGAATCGGGTCTCCTCCATTAGAGAGTCGAAAGAGCCGGCCGTTGGGCGAATGGTATTCCTTGCGTGGATTGATACCTAAGCGATCGAGAATCGTAGCACCGAGATCTTCCACTGAAACCGGGTTATCCTTTGGCTCGGATCCGGTCGCATCAGAAGAACCGTAAACCTGGCCACCTTTTATTCCTCCACCGGCCATCACCACGGAAAACACCTTGGGCCAATGATCTCGTCCCCCGTTTTTGTTTATCGTGGGAGTGCGGCCGAACTCGCCTGCGACTACCACCAGTGTGGAAGACAAAAGCCCTCTCTGGCTCAGGTCATCAATCAGCGTAGAAAAAGCTGGATCGAACTCGGGCAGCAATGCCTCCTTCAATCGCTTGAAATTTTGCGCGTGGCTGTCCCACACGGCACGGGCTGCATTAACGGTAACGAAACGGGCGCCGCCTTCCACCAGACGGCGGGCGAGCAAGCAGCCCTGCCCCATCGCCGTACGACCATATCGATTGCGCAGCGCCTCTGGCTCCTCACCGACATCGAAAGCTTTCTTTACCGAGGGTGACCGAAGGATGTTTTCTGCTTCCTGAAAAAACTTGTCTCGAGCCGCGAATTGTCCGTTCGTATCGCGCTGTTTGAAGGCGGCGTCGAGTTGGTTCATTAACCACTTTCGATCGGAAATATCGTTCCAGTTCATGTCGACCCGCAAATTCAGATCTGGCACTTGGAAACTGGGCTCACTGGGATCTTGACGCACCCAGAACGGGCTGTGAGCTCCTCCCAGAAACCCTGCACCCATAGCGTGGTCTATGCGGGACGAAAGAATGTACGGCGGCATGCCGCTGCGGGAACCTAGTTCGTTGCTGACCAGCGCTCCAAGCGAGGGAAAATCCACTGACTGGCTCGGCATGTATCCCGTCATCAGGAAGTACATTCCTTGGTGATGCAAGGCGGTTCGGCCCCAGACGGAGCGTATCACCGCGTACTTGTCGGCTTGCTTGGCTGTTAACGGCAGATATTCACAAACCTGGATGCCAGATACGTTCGTGGGTATGGGGTTGAAGGTTCCTCGAATATCCGAGCGGGCCTCGGGTTTCATGTCAAACGTGTCGTGGTGAGAAGGTCCGCCATCCAGGACAATCATGATGCAGGCATTCGCCGGATCCTGTGGTGCTGCTTGCGCCCTTAAAAACAGGTAATCGCGAAGCCCTAAACCGAGGAAACCCAGACTTCCAACTCGAATAAAGTCCCTTCTTCCCCAAATGTTCTTCGGGACCAAATTATAGTAGCCTCTTCCTTTCATTGCTGAAGCTCCTCTTAGTGGTTATATAAGAATTGATTGCTATTGAGCAGGGCCCAGACCATGTTCTGCAGACCTTTCTCGCGGGTCGCTCCGCGCCTTATTACTTGGAGGCACGACTCCTTTACCTCCAGTTTCGGGTAGCGTGAAAGAGCCGAAAGATAGAAGTATTCAACGATTTCGTGATCGGTTCTCTTCCCCTTAATCAGTCGCGCCAGGCTGCCTTTCTCACTGCGAATCTTTTCATTTACGGTGTCACCTACCAGCATATGCATCGCCTGGCCCAAGGAAATGCGTTCCTCTCGCTCACATTTCGCAGCATCACGCTGGGGTCTGTCGTACATATCTAGGAATCGGGAGGGAATACCTGGATCCGTCAGATTGACCGCGCGGGTTCCTGGATAGTAACCAGGAAACTTTTCCGGCACGCCGGTAACCTGCACAATCGCATCCAGCAACTGCTCTGCAGTAAGACGCCGCAGGTAATAATGTGAATAGTTGATTTCGTCGTCCCTGTTCCCAGGCTTGGTGATTGAGGACAACTGATAAGTCTTCGAATTCAGAATGATTCTCATTATGTGCTTCAGGTCGAACTTGTGCCCTATCAGATCTCCCGCGAGGCGGTCCAGCAAAGCCTCGTTCGTCGGAGGATTCGTGACCCGGAAGTCGCCCGCCGGCTCGACTAGACCCCTGCCCATGAATTGGCGCCATATCCGGTTGACTGTGGCCCGGGCAAACCAGGGATTGCCAGGAGACGTGATCCAGCCGGCTAAGATTTTTCGGCGGTCGTCCAACGGACGAATGACCGGTTCCGTGCCGTCGAGCAACCGCGGCTTGACAACTTGCTTGGTCTCAGGATGCCGGTATTCCAGAGCAAAATCGAGTGTTCGGATCTTTTCAACCGGTGGGGGTCTCATTTCCTTACCGGTCAACTGCGAGAAGAAGGAGGTGAAGTTTACGAAGTCTTCCCTTTTCCATTTTTCCGAGGGATGATCATGGCAGCGTGCGCATTCCAGGCTGATCCCCAAGAAAGCCTGCGCCGTTACCGTGGTCAGATCTTCTGGGTCGCGAGAGAAGAAAACCGATGTGCCATCCCAAGTGCTTCCCCTGGAGGTCAAGATTTCGCGGACAAGCTGATCATAAGGTTTGTTGGCGGCGAAGGCCCTTCGCAGCCACTCCTGGAGATAGACCCCGCCCTCGCCCACCCCCAACAGAGAGTTCGCAAAAAGGTCATCCCACTTCAAGGCCCAGAAATCGGCATATTCCGGGCGTTCCAACACCTGGTCGATTAGCCGGGCCCGCTTGGCCGGAGAACTATCCTCCAGAAAATCGCAGGTTTCCTCGGCTGTGGGCAGAATCCCAATCACATCCAGATAAACCCTGCGTAAGAACTCCTCGTCGTTCGCCGGATCTGAGATCTCAATCCCCATTAAGGAGAGCTTCTTGAAAACGGACTCATCGATGAAATTGGCCGGCCGCTGGGAGATCTTGGGGATAGCAGCTTCCCGCGCGACACCAACTCGTACCGAGGCCACGTGTCCCAGCGTACGGATCATGATGGTAGTTTCTCCGTAGCCTTTGGCCAAAATCCTGCCTTGCTCCGTCACCTCCGCAATATTCTTGTTGCCGGAGGTGTATTGCACCTTCTGAGTCATATCCTCGCGGCTGCCGTCCAGGTAATGCCCTAAGGCTACGATTTGCTGTTGGGACCCGAGTCCCTTCAGAAGACAGAGTCCCTTGGGCATCACTGCCAGCCCTGCCAGCCGCGGACCGTCAGAGCCGCCTTTGTTAACGCCGGTCCGAATCCAGTCGAGCATGGTTTGATAATCAATGCGATCCGTTGACAGAAGCTGGCCACCGCCGTGGGTCTTCTGAAAGGTGGGCTTCTGAAGCAGTAGACTCTTTTCCGGCTCTTTTACATCTATTCGCCGTCCATCCGAATCTTGAACGACAGCGCGGTAATCCGCCTCCGGGTCATACCCGAAGAGAGAAAGCTTGAAACCGCTCTGTCCATTCTTGGCTCCGTGGCAGTTGGTGTTATTGCAACCGAATTTCGAGAAGATGGGGGCAACATCGCTTACAAAGCTTATTTGTGCGGTCCTCTTGGGCTGAACCACTATTACGGATTCGGCCTGCCGGCCTCCGAGAGTTCCCCGCAGTTTCACAATACCTTCCCTCCGGCTCTGGAAAACCCCCGGTTCAAGCTGGCCGATTATGGCGGGAGCATCAAGCTGAACTGAAACTTGTCGGGTGACGTCGCGTTCGCTACCATCGGCAAATCTACCCGTGAAAAGCAGCGTATGGGTGTTACCGACGCCATAAATAAAGGCGGTGCCCGGTTCGATTCTGAGTTCCTGGAGCCCCAGGTCTGGTTTGATGACAGTTTTCGTGCGCTCCAAGGAAAACCCGCGCCCGGACCAGGAGATAAGAGCCACGCAAACAACAATCGCGCCCCAGAACTGCAATCGCAGTCTGCTTCGGAGTTCGACGGCTTCATGGTCTGCCCGCGTTCCTGGCTTTTTGCTCCTCACGTTTTCCGCCTCCTCGTCAGTCGTTCTATCGAGCATTGCAAATTATAGTGACACTTCTGCGTGCTTTGTCCTGATGCGGCGGCAGTCCCTAGAATCGGCTCCCCTCGCCCCAACGCGGGAGAGGGGCGGGGGGTGAGGGGGATACTTCTCGGCTGAATCAGCTCCCGAAACCCACCTCTGGAGGAGGCTCTCGGAACGCTCGCGAGAACATCCAACCGGGTGTGCTCGCCCCCTCACCCCATGAAGGCTTCTCAAGCCTTCATCCTCTTCCCACGTTGGGGTGTGGGGAACCGAAGTCTATTTAGTTTTTCAAGCGACGAAGAGTTCGTCACTATATTCTGTAGTCCTCAATAAATCAGCGTTTCTGCTTGCTATTCAATTTTTAGACGAAACGCCGAGGTTACTTCGATGATCTCCCGTCCCTCTAGGGTAGCAACGGCCCGCAAACCAACACGATAATTTCCTGGCTTCGCGCTGTCTCGATCTCCAACCAACACCACCTGCGCCTTGGTGGGTCCCGGCGAGAGCTCAGCACTCTTTAGGCTCACGCCGTTCGGCAGAGATTCGCCCTCAATGACCAACGCGCTGTCAAAGCCATCTACCCGTGAAATCGTGACTGGAATCTCGACTTGACCCTGATCGAGAGAGAGCTCAAAACCCTCGGGGGGTTGAGCGACACCAAGCGAAAACAGGGGAGGCCGCACGAGAGAGAGCCTCAGGTCAGTCCTGGGTACTTCGCTGTAAGCAGGGCCGCTCTCTGAAACTACTGGGGGCAACACCGCCACCTGCGAAATTACTCGATCATCGAGCTTGGCTGTGCCGGCTATTCGAATCGGTGCCGCTAATTCGTCCCGGCGATTGCGATCGTCGTCAAGGATCTCGAGCGCGGCGGATTCCGTGCCGTATCCGATGGTCAGAGGCTTTGCCTTTAATCCGGGCGGCAGATTTTCAACAGTGATTTCAATGTCCCCCTTGAAGCCTTCTTCGTGGTTAACCACTACGGGCACCTTCGCCACCCCACCCAGAGGGGCATTCACATGATCGGTCAGGAGTCCCATCCTAAAGGCCGGTCGCTTCTTGCCGATCGTCAGCCGGTAGCCGTAACCTTCCCCGCCGCCCATGGACATGTCCATGACCTGCAGGGTGTATTCACCCAAGGCATCTGCATCATTTGGAGCAGCCGACAGGAACGTGTGGCTGAACTTGGGGTCCAGCTTCTCCTTGGTTCCTACCTGCTCGTAGAACCTGGGGCATTTGATTCGAAACCCTGCTTCCCGGATACAGGTTCGATCGTCTCCATTGGCGACCAACTCCCCGCGAACCAATGCAAGATAAGGATCGGTCAAGTGGGACCCGAGGCCTCGGGCGCTGATTACGAAGGTAAGCTCCTCTTCTTCCTTATCCACTACGAAACGGAAGTTGTCTCGATCGTCCGCTGAATCGATGCGGCCATTCACGATGACGGGCAACTGCACTGCTTGCCCCTCCTGCCCGTTGGGTTCCACTTCCACAATTTCAGGTTCATCGCTTACCACGAAAGCCAGGGTCATGACATTTCCCGAATCGTCGGGAAATGTCAGGTGATGCAAACCCAGATCGGCGTCTTTAGCGACGTCAATCGAGAGCTTGAACTTACACCGGCAGGGATCGGCTGTTGGTTTGAGCTTGGCGTGGAGTCCATTTCCAAAGAAGCGAGGTGCGGCATGAGAATCGAGAAAGTCGGCCCACAATTCTGCCTCAATCGAAGTCCCGCGCCTGGCTCCCATTGGGAATAGCGACCACAACATAGGACTGCGGCCAATAGCAAGCTGGTAGCGGAAATCCAGAGGCTGATCGTCTCTGCCGGAGCTGAAGAAATCAGGAAACCGTCGAGGGGCAATAGCCAAAACATAGGACCCCTCCTTTTCGAAGGTGTAGTTAAGGTAGGGATCTGGCCCGAAGCGAGAGAGATTTCGGGCAAGTTCCCGACCGCTTGCTCCCAGCAAAGTGATGACGACATTTCCGGGGAGACTGTTGCGTGCCATCATCATATTGAAGCCTAATCGCTCCCCGGCTTTTGCGTGAAACCGATAAAAGTCTGGATCGTTCAGGCGAGCAACTTTTCCTTCCACGACTGCAGGAAGAACGATCTCCTGAGCATCCTCGAACCAATCATTTGGCTCTCGTTCCAGGGAGGTATTCCAACGTGTTAGGCGAAAAATCAACGAGTTCGACGCACCTCTCGGCGTCCGGAGATAAATAAGACGCGGACCCGGTATAGCAGAGGGAGAGACCTGCACTTCAGCTTTGACTGAAAACGCGCTCGTTGAAATGATCCTCGCATGGATGTCTTCACAGTCGCAGAGGACTGCACGAGCGCGGTCAAGGTAATCTCCAGAGAATTCCACCTCAGTTTTCTGCCCCAGCTGAGCCCCCATGGGTGAAACGGATCGCAAGGCGGGCTGACTAAGCGGTAATTCCCTGGGTTTTTTTTCCTCACCTCTGACACTGATCTGCGCCAGGGGGAGGATTAGAAGCCCAACCCAAACAGGAATCTTGCAGGCCGCTCCGATCCGATCTAAAAGTCTTATCGGTGGAGATTGAAAGACTGCGGCAGTTCTAACGGTTCGATCCAAATGCTCGGTTTTCTTTTCGGACAAGGCCAATAGACCCTCCAGCAGGTTCTCAGGTTTCATTCCAAAGGTATCGACTCAAGATTACCCTCGCTCACGAGCAACACGAGATGTGTGCTCGATGAATAGGTCAATGCGTTGATCTTCGCAGGTAACGGTGACGGCACGGCTGCCATTTAGAGGAATCAATCGACCCGGCGAACCCGTCAGGATGATGGAACCCACTTTTAAAACTGTTCCAAGCCACCGTGCATTGCATTGCCGGCAACCTCTCCCCTGAACCCACTCCAAAAACAAAGTAATTACTCTGTTATCGTAATGAGCAAACAACCCTTTGTCAAGAGCTTCGTCTGTTATCTGAGAGTGCCTCAACTTTTTTCATCTGCGTTCAGCAGCGAAATCTGCGTCTCATTCCGTTTCGCGTTCTCTGGGTCTCTGTGCCTCAGTGGCGAGTTCCTCGTTTTGGTTCCGGCTTTGCCAGGTTAGGAAACGGAATACTCAGTCTCATTTTTGAGCAGCTTCGTAATGCCATCCGTGCCTATCCGCATCCTTTTTTGGCGGCCATGCTTCGAAGTCTTGGTGAAATGTTCACCGCCCTCAATGCTTCTTGGCAGCTTCGAAGTCGTAGAGAAGAATTCCATAGCCGACGCCCGCGGGATCGCCGGTCCTCCCCAATTGAAATGCCATGAAACGACCATCGTCACTCACCACTGAATTAGTCGCTTTGTAGCCGGAATTGCCATCGCTTAAGTAGGTCAAGCGATCTGCCTCGTTGCTGCCGTCCAATCGGAGTTTCCAGATATCGATCACGTCTCGTGCGCCCGAGGCGTGGCGATTGCTCCCCATGGTGGTGTATTGGCCATCGGGGAAGATTCCTTCAGGCTCCTCAAACTGACCGGGTGTCTTTGTGTAGTTTACGATCTCGCCGGTTTCCAAATTCAGGCCCATGATATCTCCGCCCTGATGAGCAGCTATGAAGGTCATTTCTTTCTCGTGCGGTGGCCGGAGATTTTGAGTTTCCATCAACCGATAGGGTAGATTGCTGCTATCGAGGACTTTCCGCTTGTTCGCGAGCGTAGGGCGACCATTGACCGACTGAATGTCGGCGATCCAAAACTGGCAGACTCCTGCCGGCATCCGATCTGGATAGTTGCCGTGGCAGATCGTCCAACCGATCCGCATTTTGCTGCGGGAAACAGCCGGACCTTCAAAACATAGTTCGCCCAAAGGCGTCGGCGGCCTATTCAGCGCTTTATCCAGCACCCAGAGTTCGGCCTTATCCGTTCGGCTGACCCAGGGGTTACTGGCGGAGAACTCACGAGCTCCGGAAAGCAGGATATCCCCATTTGCGAGATAGAGCGCGCGCGTGTATCCCTCGTGAAAGTAGTGATGAGTGATCGGGCGGATCACTCCGGTCGCGAGCTCAATCTCGAAGACATCGCCGAATGTCTTTTCGAGGAACAGCACGTGCCTGCCGTCGTGGGACCAATCGGCCCGCTCGCCGAAATAGGTGAGACGACGGATGTGAGGGGGGAGACGTAAGTCTGCGGTCCTAAGAGCCGTGGAACGGCCTTGCGCCGCCCATTGCTGCAACGACTGCTCCCTCCAATCATCGGTCGCATGGTGCTTACCGCCGACTGGCTCCCAGGTAGGCCGGCTCTTCACGTGTGTATCGGTTATGAGGACTCTCTGATTGCTTCCATCCGCCTCCATGATCCAGATCCCTATTCCCTGGCTGCCAAGTCTGTTACTGGCAAACAAGATCTTTTTGCCATCGGACGACCATACTGGCTCATCGCAATTGATTCCCGGCGGCTGTTCAGTCAGCAGTCTGGGGTTTCTACCATCAGCATCCACCACCCAGATGTTTCCGCGCCTGGATTCGATGCCAGACCAAAAGGCAATCTTGGTCCCATCGGGCGACCAGGCGGGGACGTTGCTGTCGCGATACCTCTCGCCCCGAGGAGTGGTAAGCTGGGTCAGGTGACTGCCGTCAGGATCCATCAACCAAATGGCGAAGTTGCCACTCTTCGGAGAAGCGAAGGCAATCCGGCGGCCGTCGGGCGACCAGGCGGGAGCATGATCTCCGAGGCTGGAGACAGTAGTGGTCAGTTGTTTTTGATTGCCGCCGTCCGCATCCATCACCCAAATCTGAAAGTGGCCCGCGCGGTTGGATTCAAACGCGAGTCTCTTACCGTCGGGTGACCAAGTCGGGACGACGTTCTCGCCCTGGGAAGTAAGTTGCCTTGCGTTGGCGCCGTCGGCATCCGTTACCCAGATTTGAGGGCTACCGCTTCTGTTCGAGGTAAAGGCGAGTCTCTTCCCATCGGGAGACCAGGCGGGGAAGAAATTCTGGTTGCCATCCTGAGTCAGTCGTCTCTTCTCGCTGCTGTCAGGTCTCACGACGAAGATCTGTTGCCGCCCATCGGCGTCCCGAGCGCCGTATGCAATCAAAGACCGGTTGTCCGGCGCAGACGTTTCGCCGAGGAGCTTGAGGGCGCGGTCCACCATCGCTTCAGCCTCGCTGAACTTCCGTTGTTGCATCAATGGCTGTATGCCGCCCACGAGTTCGCCGACTGGCTGCAAATCGCCCCCTGCTTGCATCCGTTTCTGCGCCAGAGCTTGAAGCCGCTGCATCTTCAGCTGGAGAGACGGCGGCGGCCCGCTTTGCTCTTGAGAACCTAATTTGTTCGCGAGTTCCAAGGCGCGGTCCAGCAAGGCCTCCGCTTCGGCGAGCTTCTGCTGCTGGATGAGCGGCTCGAGACCTCGCATCACCTCGCCCACCGGCTGCAGGTTGGCGCCCTCTTGCTGGCGTCGCTGAACCAGAACCTGCAGGCGCTCCCTCTTTTGCTGGATGCGCCTCTCTCGATCCTGATTCTCCTGGCCCAGCACACCTCCTTCTAGAATCGAAAACCCTAACGCCAAGACCAGGGTCGTAGCGATAACTTGTATTCTCCGCATAGGATCTCCGTTTCGAGATCTGGGGGGCAAAGTCGAGGCTTATCGGGACGAGGGAGAGTACAAAACCGGGGTGAGAGTATCAGACGAGCAAATGGAAAAACTTTGTATCGTCAAAGGCCAAGAATTAC
>JAKEER010000690.1 GCA_022616615.1 Acidobacteriota bacterium | reverse complement strand
GCCTCTCCTCGGATAGATGTTCCCGTCGGCTAGGACCAGCTCCAGGTCCAGCTGCAGAGTATGGGCTCGTCGTTCGGTGGGGTTGGGATTGGCGCGGAGGTAGCGCAGGTACGCTTGCTCGCTAGCAGTAAAGTAGACTTTGATGGGATCCATGGTAGAAACCGTCGTCAGCCTGTCGCCGCCCGCGTTGACGAGATTGCCAATCTGCGCGTTAGCGATTCCCGCAATTCCAGCGATCGGCGAGACGATTTTTGTGAAGCCGAGGTTGAGCTCGGCGGTCACGACAGCAGCTCTTCCCGCTGCCACTGCAGCCTTGGCCGACACAATGGAGGCTTTCCCCGTTTCGACTCTTGCTTTGGCAGCCTCGAGCTCCGCCTTAGCTGCGAGATTGACCTGCACGGCGTTGTCGAGATCTTGCTCGGTGATTCCTCCTGCCTTTGCCAAAGGGGTGTAACGATTCACATCAAGCTGAGTTCTTCCCTGGTTGGCCTCGGAACGCAAGACCTGCGCTTGGGCTTCCAGGAGTTGGCCGTTGGCCTCGGCGAGACGCCCTTCCCCCTGTGCCAATGTTGCCTTCGCCTGATCTAAGCCTGCCCGGAACGGTCGCGGATCAATTTCAAAGAGTGGTTGGCCAGCCGTGACCTCGGAACCTTCTGTATAGACCTGCTTCAGCAGATAGCCCGTGACCTGCGCCTTGATCTCCGCATTGACCATTCCATCCAGGGTCCCGATCCATTCCCGATACACGGGAACATCCTTCTGGATGACTTGGACGACTTCGACTCCAGGCGCGACCGGCTGCTGAAGCTTCGGCTTTGAACGTAACGTCATCACTAGCGGAGCGACGATAGCCAGAGCGAGAATCGCAAACAGGAGCCTGCGTTTTGGTGGGAGTTTCATTTGAACACCTCTACTTCGGTACTTCAGTGCGACCGCGGTTTTGGCTCGCCAGCAGCCTCTCCCTCCCAGACCCAGTTATGCCGACGGATGACTGCTACGTTAAATGAATGCAAGCAGGTCGGCGTTGACTTCTTCCTTCTGGGTCGAGCACAGGCCATGTGAGCCGCCGTTGTAGAGTTTCAGTTGCGCGTTCTTGACCAGTTTCGACGACAGTAAGGCGGAAGCGCCAACCGGCACGATCTGATCGTCGTCGCCATGCAGGATCAGGGTTGGCACGTCGAACTTCTTCAAATCCTCGGTGAAGTCGGTTTCCGAGAAGGCCTTGATGAGTCAAAAGTGCTTGTGTGACCGCCCATCATGCCCTGCATCCAGAATGAGTCGATCAGACCTTGAGAGACTTTGGCCCCCGGCCGGTTGGTTGACACCTGTTTGTAGTGCGACTCGAGTGCCTTCCACACCGTGCGTTTGATCGCTGGTCTTTTTGTGAAGGGTTGTACGTCTGCTGTCATGCTCATGCTCCTTTCATTTCCACCGGCTTACTCTCCGCCTTCAACTGAACGCTTTGACAAGTGGTGCTCTCGTCAAGCGAAGCACTTTTGGAAGAAATCACCCCATCAGCTCGTTCCACGAGTTCACAAAGGAATTGGCGCCTTCATCCTGAAGCCGCGCAGCCAAGACATCAACGTCGATGCCCGCCTTCTTGAACTGTGCCAACACTTCTTCACAGTCACCACCGTCCGCCGGCAGCAGCTCGCCTAGGTCGGTATAACCAGCAAGGGCTTTCAATGTACCTTCAGGCAGCGTGTTCACGGTGAAAGGTGCAGCCAGTGCCTTGACGTAAAGAGTATCCGGGGCCTTGGGATCCTTGGTTCCAGTGCTCGCCCACAACAGGCGTTGCGGACGAGCGCCGAAGTTGTAGACACGCTGCCAGCGCGGCGAGCTAAAAAGAGTGCGAGCCGCCTTGTAGGTCCGTTTAGCGATGGCGATGCCAAGTTGGTTGCGTAGCTTGTCAGGCACCTTGCTCGCGACAGCGGAGTCCCAACGGCTGATGAGCAGGGACACTACGGAGCCGACCTCGGGATTAAGCCCTGCAGCGATGCGACGCTCGATGCCGCGGAGGAATGCTTCGGCTGCCCCAAGGTAATGCTCACGGGAGAACAAGAGGGTGACGTTGACTGGTATACCGGAAAAGATTGCCTCCTCAATCGCGGGAAGGCGTCGTCCAGCTTGCCGAGGTTATCTTCGTCTCTAGCTTAGCTAGCTTATGCCCGCACGCCGACCTCGATTGCCTCGCGTGATGAATGCTACTTTGCTTGTAAGTTTCCGCGTGTTGCTCTTCATATTCGCGATACTTTCAGAGTTGGGGCGTAGAAAACGGCCATCGCTGATTTAGGTAAATCTCGACGTGATCAGCAGGCTTTTGAAAGAAGATTGAAAGCCTCCACCACGGTAAGCCAACTGGAAAATCAGGCTGCGCGTCGAAACTCCCGAACGAACACCAGGTCTGCAGCGTCCACGACAAACTCGCGCTCTCCAAACCGGATCAAAGCGCACTGTTCCATCATGCAAATGACTTCAACCCTCAATCCAAAATACTCGGCAACTTTCATTCTACTTTTCGCGTTCATAACTCCTTCTCTCATGCTCGACTCCTTCCTTGCTCGTGTTAAATGGTTTCGGTTCGCAGGTCGGCGCGAGCAGCTGCGCCGATCACTGATCGCTTATCGAATAATCTCCACCGTGCCTGACGTGGTCATCTTCGGCGAGGACTTCAGCGCAGAGATCGCAACGCTGCTCGGAGCTCTTCGGCGAAGAGTTGCGGCTCTTCCCAGGCTGCAAAATGCCCGCCTTTATCGGCCTTGTTGAAATAGATAAGGTTGCGATAGCTGCGCTCCGTCCAACTGCGGGTCGCTTGGTAGATCTTGCCGGGGAAGACGGTCACTGCGGCCGGGACCGAGATGTCGACGGCGTTGAAGTTGTTCGCAATGTTCTCCCAGTAGAGACGCGCCGCAGAGGTTGCCGTATCCGTAAGCCAATAGAGCGTGATGTCGTCGAGTCAGTGAGCGCTTCTTTTGGGACCTTAAAGGCAAATGGCCGGATCGACTTGTCTTCGGCAAATCGCGCTCTCGCCGAATGAAAACTGGCCATGGACGCGCTCTGTGCAAACAGTCCAACTGAAGAAAGGAACGCAATCGCGGCTAAAGTCGGCAGCATATGTGGTAGCTTCACCTTCGTTTCCTTTCTTGCTCTACTCACTCTGGGAGAAGCAAAGCACGGGCCACTCACAAATGCTTGCATCACAACGTAACTATTGCCGATTGGAGTCAGGGCAAACTCGACAGTTTCGGCAGTCTCGTCAATGTATTCATCACTTGCCAGTACCTCAGACTTTCACAGATCGGCAACTCGTTGGTCTGTTTGCGTGACGTGGGTCACCACTCCGGCTCAGGATGGCTACTTAAGTGCCTCAGCAGTTTCGATTCGGGGCAAACCAGGGAGAATGACGATGGCTAGCCTAGACTTGATTGGGGCCAGCGAGAAATTCCGCGCATTGCTCGACAATATCGACATGCTCGCGCCGGTCGACTCAGCCGTTCTGATTCAAGGCGAAACTGGAACCGGCAAGGAAGTGATTGCACGAGCGATTCACGAAGCCAGCGCTCGGCGCAAGAACCGCTTTGTTGCCCTCAACTGCGCGGCGATTCCGGGTGCTTTGTTGGAGAGTGAACTCTTTGGCTACGAAAAGGGCGCTTTCACGGGGGCCGTGGCTCAGACTCTGGGACGTTTTCAAGCCGCAGACCGCGGAACGATGTTTCTGGATGAGATTGGAGACCTGCCGCTAGAGCTACAGCCGAAACTTCTGCGCGCTCTTCAGGAGAAACAGTTCGAGCGTCTCGGCGGTGGTCATACACTCCACGTCGACGTGCGCGTGATTGCGGCGACGAACCAGGACCTGGAAAGCATGGTTGAGGAGCGGAAGTTCCGGGCCGATCTCTATTACAGACTGAACGTGTTTCCGATGACGCTTCCGCCGCTGCGAGAACGACTCGAGGACATACCACTGCTGGCAGAACACTTCGTTCAGAAGTTCGCCAAACAGCAAGGCAAGGTGATCGACACCATCCCAGACGAGGTGATGACGGCTCTGGAAGACTATGACTGGCCGGGTAACATCCGGGAGTTGCAGAATGTCATCGAGTGCGGCGTCATCATGACGACGGGCCCACTTCTCAGCCGGCAGACGACGGAGCGTTTGAAACCGAGCGTGACAACGCGAGTTCACATACCCGTGATGGGCGAGCCGGTAAGCATCAAAACGCTGGCCGATGCGGAGCGTGCGCATATCACCGCGACACTGCGTGAAACGAACTGGGTGATTGGCGGACCTCGTGGAGCCGCGGCCCAACTCGGATTGCCGAGAACGAGTCTAATAGCCAGGATGCAGCGACTCGGAATTTCGAACGGGACTTCGCGACGTCGGTCAGGACAGTCGACTCGACCATTCGTGCGCGTGATGGGCAGTGGCCTTTCCCCGCACTTGAGAGATGATTCAGCGGCCGACTTGCGCGTGTTGGAAGCAGCAGGGTAAATCGGCGCACGGGTGCCAGGAGCCATGTGTGCCCCGGATACCAGCATTCAATCATCAACCAAAAACGATGTCCCATGACAACAATAAGAGCCGCCGCTGTACAGATCAGCCCTGTGCTCTATAGCCGCGAAGGCACTGTGGAAAAGGTGGTCCAGAAAATCATTGAGCTTGGACGGCAGGACGTGCATTTTGCTACTTTTGGTGAGGCATTGGTGCCGTACTACCCGTACTTCTCCTTTGTACGGCGGCCCTTCGAGATGGGCGCAGATCACCTCAAGTTGATGGACGAGGCAGTCACCGTACCTTCCGCCGCAACGCTGGCGATTGCTGAAGCTTGCAAGCACGCCAGGTCAGTGGTGTCCATCGGAATCAATGAGCGCGAGGGTGCCACGCTCTATAACACGCAGTTGCTCTTTGATGCGGACGGCGCCTTGATCCAACGTCGCCGCAAGATGACCCCGACCTATCACGAACGCATGATTTGGGGACAGGGGGACGCGTCCGGCCTGCGGGCGGTGAATAGTGCAGCGGGGCGAATCGGTCAGTTGGCGTGCTGGGAGCATTACAATCCGCTGGCCCGCTATGCCTTAATAGCCGATGGTGAACAGATTCACTCGGCAATGTACCCCGGTTCTTTTGGGGGTGACATCTTCTCCGAGCAGACCGAGATCAACACTCGCCAGCACGCGTTGGAGGCAGGGTGTTTCGTCGTCTGTGCCACCGCATGGCTGGACGCCGACCAACAAGCCCAGATTATGCGGGACACCGGTTGCCCGGCCGGCCCCATCTCCAGTGGCTGTTTTACCGCGATCATATCGCCGCAAGGCGAATTGTTGGGTGAGCCTCTGCGGTCCGGCGAAGGAGTGGTCATCGCTGATCTCAACATCGCGTTGATCAATGAGCGTAAGCGGCTAATGGACTCCCGTGGGCACTATGGCCGCCCGGAACTGCTCAGCCTGTCCATCGATCGCACACCGGCGGCGTATGTGCAGGAACGTAGTGCGAAATCCGTCTTGCGTGTGAGTGAGGAGGACGTGACGCTACCTCCAAACGGCAGCCAGCCTTATTGCGGCAACACCAGTTCTCCTGAGTACTCCTTCGAGGGATGAGAATGAAGACTGAAACCAGACAAATTCAAGTGGAGCGTTGGAGCGTAACGTCTTCTCGCACATTTGACGAAATCGTATCGGCCCTTGATGCGGCACTCGGTCATCCGGATATCAAGAAGTTGCTTCCTAGAGCTGAAGCCGGATCACCAGACGAAATGAAGGCGATGCTCGAAAAAGCGCTTGGGCCATCCGGTTTTATGGAGTTCATACGTTTTGATCCCGGCAAGATCGTCGCGAAGGAAACGAAAGGTTCGGCGCGAGTCCAGCGCTTCGTGATCGGCAATCCGTTAGTTATGAAGGAAATGGTGAAGCATGTCCCGGATGCTGCCTCTTACGCGCCTGTAACGATACTGGTGGCGGAAGAGGCTAATTCAGTACGTCTTTCGTACGACACTATGGCGAGCCTCCTGGCCCCCTACGGAAGCGCCGAGGCATCGGAGGTTGCTCGCAACCTGGACAAGAAAATCGAATCGCTCATCATCGATATCGCGCGCTGACAGGAGTGGCTGCGATTATCGGAAGAGAGAACTCGGATTGTTCACAAGTCGTCGTCTGTTCGCTTCGCCTGCCTGGTTACGAACCCACTGAGAAAAGCCTCCTGATCGCCCACGGCGTGGACCGTTATCAGGTCATGGTTGATTCCAGAGCGCTGTTTACGGTCCGGGGTCACTGCGGCCTGTTAGATTGCGCTAATCTGATCAGGAAGCGTGATCGGACCCGCAGCCACACTAACGAACATCACCCCCGGTCATTCTGAATCAACACAGTTCCTCGGATGTGCGTCAGCATATGCCCCTACCTTTATCTGCTCAGCATCTCTGGCTACTCTCCGTCTTTCCTCCTTTCGCTAAGGATGAGCTAACGAAATGGCGACGCGGAGCCGGCCCCCCGTTGTGACGTTCTCGCGGACTGGGTTGCCCAACGGTCTGCAAGCATGCAAGTTCGAAGCGAACGTAGTGCCGATAGGTCGACTGCCAAGCCGAAAGTTGAGACGACCGAATGACACACTGAGCATCTGCCATGGCTGAGTCCTTGATTCTTAAAGCAAACCAGATTGG
>JAKEER010000096.1 GCA_022616615.1 Acidobacteriota bacterium | reverse complement strand
GTTAGACCGTCGTCGTTTTGTGAGAAAGTCGACCAGCGCGCTCGTGGGGGCGGGATTGTTAGGGTCTCCATCCGTGTTCGCGAAGTCATTGGTTGCAGGCTCTGGCCGGCTTGGCCCGCTTCGATTGGGCGGACCCATATTCGTCAAGACTGAGGATCCTGAAGAATTGGCCAGGGCTCATCATGAGCTCGGCTATCGGGCCGCCTATTGTCCGAAAGCGGATCTGAAGGACTCGGCGGGCATCCGTGCGATCACTTCGGCATTTTCAAAGCGCGACATAGTGATTGCTGAAGTCGGCCGATGGGTGAATCTACTCGATCCCGATCTGACGAAGCGAAACTCAAACCTAAAGTATGTGACGGAGGGTCTGGCTTTGGCTGAAGAAATCGGAGCGCTGGGATGCGTGGATATCGCTGGTTCTTTCAATCCCACGGTCTGGTTCGGGCCGCATCCAGAGAACCTCTCTCAGCGCCTGTTCGACGCAGCAGTCGAGAACGCGCGAAAGATTATCGGCGCAGTCAAGCCCAAGCGCGCCAAGTTCAGTTACGAGATGATGGGGTGGACGCTTCCAGACAGCCCCGACAGTTGTCTTAAGATGTTCAGGGCAGTTGACCGACCCGCGTTCGCCGTTCACCTGGACCCTTGTAACCTGGTGAATTCTCCAAGCCGCTTCTACAGAAACACCGATCTGCTCAATGAGTGTTTTGACAAGCTGGGCCCATGGATCGTGAGTTGTCACGCCAAAGACCTGACATGGGATGTGGAGATGAACGTTCATTTCCGTGAGGTCAGACCCGGCGCCGGCTCGATGGACTACACCACTTATCTTCGCCGTCTGGCGTTGCTGCCACATAAACCTCCGCTCATGTTGGAGCATTTGCCCAATGCTGAGGAATACAACAAAGCGCGACTTCACCTTTTTGACCTGGGGAAACAGATTCAAGTGAACTTCGGAAAGTGAAGCAGACTAGGCAGTAATGCCGGAAGCTTGGAAAACCTTTTCGGTGTTTTCCGTTACGGGTTTCATGACAGTGGGCCCCTTTTGTAATCGGCTTCAGCCGCTCCCTAATCAGTTCGATTTCAGGCTGCCGAGTCGCAATGCCCTTTTTGGATCTCTTTTGAAAGGCATGGTCAATCAACATCGGCCGCGATCCCAAAGAAGGCAACTGCTCGGCCATAGAGCCAGGGAAATCGACAATCTGTCAAAATCGTTGGAAATACCGTGTGAAGCAGCTGACCTGACGGCGTAGGCTTCCTGGGTGATTTCTTCAGCCTCAGCGGGATTACTCCGTCGCCTGGCTTACGCCACTGGCTGCTTAATTGCCGGCTGCTGAGACCGAGACCACCCCATGGCTGGGCCATTACGCCGGCTGTGATTTTTTTCCTGCATTGTTTCTTGAAATAAAGTATACGTTGAGTTATGCTTTAGTGAATTTGTTTCTTCTGACCCTGAGGGCATAGCAAGTCTCAGACCGCTCTCTCAGCTAGGCCAGCTTCTGTCGCGAAACTCGAAGAGCCTTACTGGTTGCCACTCTCGCAAGATTTCGGCTCCCCTCTCTTCAACGCGGGAGAGGGGCTGGGGTGAGGGCGTGCACGCGGCGGCGATTCTCGCAAATAACTCAAGAAGCGCATCCGATGGGGGACGGCGTGGATCCGTCACTGACGGCGATCCCCTGCCCGCTGTAGGGGCGAGGGGAGCCGAGAATTGCGTTGGGGCTCAACTCCACACCCGTGCTGCTTTCCGACTTTTGCGACAAAAACTTAGGTTCACTTGCTTCCCCACGAAGTTCCACCTTCAGTCAAATTCGGAGGGTGGCCAAGGCCGGGTGAGGGGTCCACTCAAGACACTTCTCTGGTTACCTCTTTCGGGAATTTGAGAGGTTGATAATGCCACGTTCGCAAACCGCCCTTCGCGCGGAAACACCTCCGCGGCAGAAATCGGCCCCAGAGGCGCCCTCTGGCCGAGTACCGCGCCCGTCGCTGGTCGAACACGCTTATGAAGCCATCCGGCGCCGGATTCTGGACAACGTCTATCCGCCGGGCTTTCAGGCCCTTGAGGGCGAGCTGGCGTGGGAGCTCGGCATCAGCCGCACGCCGGTGCGGGAAGCGCTCATCCGGCTGGAAAGGGAAGGGCTGGTGAAGGTCATACCGCGTCATGGCATGCGCGTGCTGCCGATTTCCCCGGCAGACATGAAAGAGATCTATGAGATCCTGACTGCCCTGGAATCGATGGCTGCCGAACTGGTTGTCCGCCGCCGGCCCAAGGAAGAAGAGCTGCAGCCGCTCGTGAAGGCCTCGCGTGACATGGAGAAGTCGCTGAAGTCGGATGACCTCGACGCCTGGGCCGAGGCGGATGAGCGCTTTCATCGGCATCTGATTGAGCTTTCCGGAAACCGGCTGCTGATTCAGGCTGTGCTTAATTTCTGGGACCGGGCGCACCGGGCCCGCATGGTCGCATTGCGGCTGCGTCCGAAGCCAGTGAACTCAACGAAGGAACACATGGCAATGGTGGAGATGATTCGCAAGGGCGACGCTAAGGGAGCGGTGGAAGTGAACCGGGCCCACCGCGAACGAGCGAGCCGCGAGCTGCTGGCCATCTTTGAGCGCTACCGCTTCCTGCAGCTCTGAGGTGTCCAGCGCAGGCCCCGGCAAAGGCCGCTAAGTTTTTGCGCTGAGGCAGAGCCCTTGCTGACGCGCGGGCTACTGATTTGAGCCTCGGATCCGTTCAGTAGCCCGACCGTGGGGGAGGGCTCGGGACTTTGACGGGCTCCTGCACAAGACGACGTTTCAGATGAATAGGAGGAAAGGTTATGCATACGTGTAGACGTGTTCAAAAACATAGTTCTCTCCGCAGGCTGGCTCTTGCCATCAGCTTTCTGCTGTCGCCTGTCCTGTTCCAGCTTGCTTTCGCGCCCGTTGCTGCCGCCCAGATCACCACGGCGCAGGTCAGCGGAATTGTGATGGACAGCCAAGGTCTCAGCGTGCCAAGCGCCAGGATCGTACTCCGGCAGCAATCGACCGGGCAGACCTTCCAGGCCATTACCAACGAATCTGGCGCCTACGTGGCGAGCTCGCTGCCGGTCGGCGCCTACTCGCTGACCGTAGAGCATTTGGGATTCAAACAGTATACCCGGGGCGGAATTGTCCTGACTGCGAACCAGGTGGCCCGGATCGATATCAGGCTCGAGGTCGGTTCGGTCAGTGAAACGATAGAGGTGACAACGAAGTTGACGCCTGTCAACACCAGCACGGGAACGCTAGATACCATGATCGATGACAGACGCTTAGTGGATCTGCCTCTGAACGGCCGGAATGTCCTGGGTCTGGTTTCGCTTTCGCCCGGCGTGACCCGAGCTGCCTTGGCCGACGGTCCGTCCTTCAGTCAGCAGAGAATTAACGTCAATGGGAACCGTAGCTACGCGACGAATATGCTGCTGGACGGCGCGACGATGTACTACGCGCATCGCGGCATGGGGCTTATCCAGCCGCCACCCGATGCAGTGCAAGAGATCAAAGTGATCACCAGCGGCGTCAATGCGGAATTCGGCCGGGGGTCAGCCGTCATCAGCACAGTAACCCGCTCTGGAACGAATGAATTCCACGGGAGTCTTTGGAACTACTTCCGGAACGATGTTTTCGACGCGCGCAGCTTCTTCTCAACCGCAGTCCCGAAACTGAGATATAACCAGTTTGGCGGCACGCTGGGCGGGCCGATCCGCCACAATAAGGCCTTCTTTTTCGTGTCCTACCAGGGATTGGAAAGCCGTTCCGATAGCGTCCGGTCTTCGGCCTTTCCGCCGACAACCGATGAACGGCGTGGCGACTTCTTCCGCACCCGGGGCACTCCGCCCAGAGACCCGCTCACGGGAATGCCATTCCCAAACGGGATCATTCCCTCCTCCAGATTGGATCCGGTCGCTCAGAAGCTGGCCGAGAAATTCCCTCTTCCGAACCGTGCCGATGGCACTTACGTCGCGCAGATTTCCGTTCCTACCAGCGACTGGATGGTGCTAGGCCGGGTCGACTATGATTTCACGCCAAGCGACCGGACGAGCTTTCGCTACTTCATCGACAACCCTGCCACGGACATTCCGTTTCCGGCAGGGAGCACCGTTGATGGTTACGCCTCCTCCTC
>JAKEER010000689.1 GCA_022616615.1 Acidobacteriota bacterium | reverse complement strand
GGCGCCATTATCAGACGCGGCCTGACGTCACGGGTCTTGCCAGCGCCGCTCTGGTCTGGTTTCCACAATCCACGGCCCGATCTTTCCGGGCGGTTTTTTCTCTTAGCTGCTTGGGTGGCTGCGAACCGCTGAGCCTGCAAGTTCCGCGCCGTCAGGCTTCCCTCCCTCCGCTAGACATAACGCTGTGGCGTTATGTCTGCTTCCCGCCGGCTGCGCTCCCGCCGCTCGCGCGACCGCTGTCGTCTCCGCCGCCTCGTGAACGCTTCTCAAGCGTTCACCCCTCCGCGTGCGACCGCTGTCGCCCCGTCCGCCCCCCAAGGGGTTCCTCGTGATTCGGCCGTGTCTCGGTGCTCGGGCTGCAGCCGCAGGCAACACGCCTAAACCACAGGCCTGTTGCCTGCGGCTTCCGCTTTCCTGCGCGCTGAGCCACACTTCTTTTTGAGCCCAGGAATCAGACCGGAAAACCCAGCGAGTTGGAATCCCTACGTTTACGTGGCCAATGATCCTGCAAATTACTTTGACCCAAAAGGGTTGGACGACGAAATTCCTCACGGGGGGACCTTCGACCCGGCGCATCCTCGTAATGTTGCTGCTGGGGATACGACGATGACCGTGACGGCTGAAGGTGGATTCGGTGGGCGACTGGTCGCGGGTCGGTCTGGGGTCCGGGTCGGCCTGGGGGCGAGTTGAAAGAACAAGGACGGAAAAAAGTGAACTGCTCCCGCGTTGTTGCACAGTCCGAAACTTGCGGCGGGATCTTAGCCCTACCTGATCCTCCTACCAGCATCTCTTCCCACGTACAGCAGTCCCACCGAAACCAGCAGCACCACGAGTCGCACGGGAAACAACGCCAGCCGAAACAATTCCCGCGTACCCTGCTTCAACGGGCCCAGGAGGAGCCTGGCTACCCGGTTCCCCTCAAATGCTCCCGACTGAATCCTGGCCTTCAAGACCGACCATAGAAATGGAAGGCTCAGGAATGCGCAGTCGGCGTTCTCATTGAACACCAGCACGCGACGCCCGTTGCACGCCAGCGCGAAACACTTCGCCAGCGCCCTCCCCGGTTCCATACACCAGAGGACGACAACCACAGCATAGCGTTCGCGAAGGATGCGCAGCCAAAGCCGGAAAGCCGCAACGTATTCCTTCCGCCTGGGGAAAACCAAGAATTCCCTGACATTAAGCCCGTTTGCAAGCTCCGACAGGTCTCCCGCCGTGCACAGTAGGTGGAGTTCGTAATGCTGAAAAACAGCATCGTTTGGAAAGCGTTCCACCGCTCTGCGAACATTGGCCGGTGCGGAGGTGCACACCAGCAGAACCTTTTCAGCCATACGGCGCCTCCACCAACTCTAGAAACTTCCGGCCGATAACGCTCCAGTCATACTTCTCTTGAATCATCTGCCGGGCGTTTGCCCCTAGGATCCTGCGGAGTTGTGGATTCTTGAGCAAACGCACCGTCTCTGCGGCAAAGCTCTCAGCGGTTCTTGCGGTCAGCATCACTTCATGGTGCGCCGATCTAAACCCCTGCGCGGCCAGGGGCGTTGCCACGACGGCCATTCCCATTGAGAACGCCTCGAGCAGCTTCACTCGCATGCCCGTGCCAGTCAGAATCGGCGCCACAAACAGGGCCGCGCTGCTGTAACAGGAGCGGATATCCGGAACGTATCCGGCGACTCGCACTCCTTCAGCCCCTGCCAGAATCCGCTGATCCAACAAATGGGCATTGCTGCCGGCGATCCAGAACTCTGCGTCGGGAATCTCGCGCCGGACGGCTGGCAGAACTTCGCGGACAAAGAAATACACCGCATCCCCATTGGGGGGATGCCGGAAGTTGCCGACGAAAAGTATCCGGCACAAACTCTCCTGCCCTTCCACTTGCTGCGGATCGAAATAGGCACTGTCGACGCCAATAGGCACCGTGTACAGACGGGACGGCGACACAAAGCGGCTTAGCTCCGCCCGGTCTTCGTCGGTCATGCAGGCAATGCGGTGAAAGTGGCGGCAAATGCGAGCTTCATAATTGAGCTGAACCAGCCAGTCGTAACACCGGCGGCATTTGCGCCAGAAGTTCAGTTCGTCCCTAAAGGCGGAGCGGCAGTTGGAGAAAATGATCTCGTGCTCAGTGAGAACCCTCAAAGCGGGCAGGTCCCGGGGCACATGCTGCGCCATCTGGAAATACTCCGCTTGAACCACGTCGAAGCGCTTTTGGGCCAGCATGGACTGAACCAAGGAGCGGAATACCTCCGAGGCGTATTCATCATGCTCCCTCGGCTTGGGCATCCAGAGATGGCGCGCGGGCTCGGCTCGGCGCAACACGGTCTTTACGTCGATACCCTGCAAGGCAAGGTCGGCCAAGCCTTCCTTCTCGGCATCTTGTTCGATAAACGAAACGAGGGAAACCCGGTGCCGGCGGGCCAGAATCTTCAGGTTGAAATACATTCGCGTGGCGCCGCCATTATTCGCGGCTAGGATGGGGGGATGGGCTGTCAAGACCAGGATGTTGAGTACAGGCATGGATAACCGGCTGAGACAGCAACAGTGGCGGACCAATCAACAACTATCCTACGCATGGCCTTGTTCGGCTCTTGTCTCACGCGGCCTTCAACCCGCTCTGCGAGGAGCTGTGAAGAAATGTCCCAAGCTGTAGGGAACGCCCGCTGTGGCGTTCCCGGTAGAGCGCGAGCACTGATTTCAAATGGTTTTGTCACCTAACAAAGAACGGGACGGCCCCGCTCCCTGCAAAAACTGAATTCTGTCGCAGCTCCAGGACGAGCGGGAGCAGTCGATGAGCGCGCATGGATCTCCTGATCCCGCTTCCTTTGCACTCCAAGCTACCCCAGGCTCAGCTCCGAAATCGTCATCCCTAGTTTGCGAATATCGCTGCTGGCGCCGATTTCTATGGGGCAAAACGTGGAGCTGAGCCTGACCGTGAATCGATGCGGTTGAAAGGCCACCAGAATGACCCGGACCTTGAGAAAGAGCGATTGCGGACGATCGTACCATTGGGAATAGATCAACGCTCCATCCTGGAAAATCTCGACTCCAACCTCCGGGCGGCGGGAAAGCTCGATGCCGGGAATGGCGCCGCGCAATTGCAGGAATTCTTCTTCTCCGCGCGGGTAGAGCAGCACCGAGCATTCTCGCCCCGTCCAGCGATACACGTTGTCAGGATTGGCTTCCACAGGAAACCACCCCTCCCCAAGCTGCTCTTCAAACCCACCCTGGGAAAAATCGATCGAGTGCGTGCCCACCCAGCGCCGAACGTAGGACGTGCGGTCGAGCACTTCCTGGGCACTCCAGCCTGCTGCTCGGCGGCTCCGAAAACGTTTGCTCCACGCTTCAGGGTACTTCCTAAGTGCCCGGAAAAACGCCCGCATCTCAAACTTGAACCGACCTTCTCGAATAGCATCATGGAGCCGCCCGGGCAGGCCCCAAGCATGAAAGAACAGCCAGGAGATTTTTTCGACATTCTTCCAAACGAAAAGAATCTGGTTTCTTCGGATCGTATTCTGAACGAATTCGCGGGAATGCTTGGCGGCGCTAGTCCCGCGATGCTTGTGGATCACCACGCTGGCCGGCGCCAGCCACACCGTCCACCCCCTTCGCCAGGCTTCCCAGGAGAGGTCTGTGTCCTCAAGGTAAAAGGGGTAGTAGAGCCGATCGAACCCGCCCAGCGCCTGAAACTTGTGCTTGTCTACCGCACAGGAACCGCCGCCTGCCCACAACACCGGCACGGTTTTTCGTTGCAGGTCACCCGCGGTGACTTCGCCATGGAATAATTCCAGCGTGCCCCGCTTCCACTCTCCCCCGGTCTTACCTGTCTCCTCTCGCCGGCGCTCGCGATCCTGAAAAAAAATCTGGCTGGCCACCGCGAAAACACGCTCGTCGGTGAACCCGTCGAGCAACGGCCGCAGAAAGCCTCGATCCACGAACATGTCATTGTTGAGAAGAATGACCACGTCGTTCCGGGCAGAACTGACCCCAAAGTTGTTCCCGTGCGCAAAGTGGTAGTTGCGATCGAGAGAAACGATTCGGACCTCGGGAAAATGTTCGCGCAAAAACTCGAGGCTGTCATCACGGCTGCCGTTGTCGACGACGATGACTTCGTGGTTCCGCCCATCGTGCCGCACCGCTGCCAACACCGATGGGAGACATTCCTGGAGTAAGTGACGGCCGTCGTAGTTCAAAACCACAATGCTGGCCTGTTCCTGGTTGGGCAGCGTTGCTGGGTAGCGGACTCGGTGAAAGCACCGAGCGAGCCACGCCATCGCGTCGCCGAGCCAAAGCGGCAGCAACGCCAAGAGTCCCAGCAGACCCACAGTCCAGAACAACACGGCTCGCAGGGCTCTGACATGCAAGGAAGGCGCAATGGGCTTGTCATCTGGCCGTGTGAATGGCACGTCCGGGGTTGAGAAGGCCATAGGCTAATCAGGCTCGTTTAGCCCGGAAGTTCTCCGGTCATTTGGAAGATCTCCGCATCTTCCACAGCGTATTCGTTTCTACGCCGATAACGCTTCAGCAACGCTTCCGGAAACTGCCGCAGCGCTCTCAAGAAGGCTTTCGCTTCGAACTGCCAGCTGGTTTGCAGCAGAAATCCCGCTTGAATGACTGGCAGAAACAACACATGAGAGAGGGTCCAGGGAAAAGAGGTTATGTTCTTCCAGATGAAAAGATACTGGTTCTTGCGGATGGTGTTGTCCACAAAATTGTCCCCAAACTTTTGCTTGTTGGTCCCGCGATGCTTGTGGATGACCACGCTATCGACCGCCAGAAGGCTCTTCCATCCTCGCTTCCAGGCTTGATAGGAGAGATCAGTGTCCTCGAGATAAAACGGGTCGTACAGCGTGTCAAGCCCGCCGATGGCCAGGAACTTGTTGCGATCAAACGCGCAAGAGCCGCCACCGCCCCAGAAAATCGGAAGGTATTCCTGGCCCGCCATTCCTTTTTCCGGAACTTCTCCGTGATACGGCTCAATGAATCCTAACGCCCAGCGCGCCCTGGTATTTCCCGTTTCCTCTCGCCGGCGGGTCTTGTCCTGAAAAAACACCTGGCAGGAAACTGCGAACACCGCGTCATCTTGAAACCCGTCCAGAAGCGGTTTAAGAAAATCTCGATCTACCTGCATGTCATTGTTGAGAAAAACGACGATATCATTCTTCGCTGCCGCAACTCCGGCATTGTTTCCACCAGTGAATCTCCGGTTGCAACCGAGCGCAATCACGCGGACCGAAGGAAAGTGCGTCTTGAGAAACTCGACGCTGCCATCACGGCTGCCGTTGTCGACGACCAGGATTTCATGATCCCGCCCATCGTGCCGCACGGCTTCAATCACGGATGGCAGGAACTCCTCAAGCAAACCCTGTCCTTCCCAGTTGAGCACGATGATGCTGGCTCGGCTCAGATCGGGCTTGAGAACTTGCATCTTTTTTGCCGAGAACAGCAGCAGCGGCCAGCAGATAATGTCTGCGAGGACAAGAATGAGAGCAACCAAAAAATCGAAAGGAAGGAACAGCAGAAGGACCCAGTGGCGGGCGCTCAGCCGAGCGGGGAGCCTTTTCAGGAGCCTGTTCATCGAGGCGAAATCATGTCCTTTTCGAGAAGCCGTGGCGTCACAACGGATGACGATGGTCGCTGGGGGTCTTTTTTCTCAGTCCTTAAATCGGCGGCCGGCCGCGTCCTCTATTCGACGAACCGGTACTTGATCAAAGTCCACACGGCTGAGAAGCCATCACGCCACGTGATCTTCTTCCCCTCTGAGAAGCTTCGCCCGGAGTACGAAATGGGAACCTCGACGATCCGCAATCCGCGCTTCAGAATCTTGGCCGTGATCTCCGGCTCAAAATTAAAGCGGTTGGAATCGATCCGAACTCCCTGGATGGTGGCCCGTTTGAAGAGCTTGTAACACGTCTCCATGTCCGTGATGGACGCGCGGTAGAGCAGATTGGTCATCCCAGTCAGAAACAGGTTGCCCAGCGTGTGCAGCGAAGTCATGTTGCTCCGACCGCCGGAGAAGCGGGAACCGTAAACCACGTCGGCTTTGCCATCCAGAATCGGCTGCAGCAACTTCGGGTAATCGTTGGGATCGTATTCCAGGTCTGCGTCCTGGACGATGACGAACTCTCCCGTCGCCTGCTGAAAACCCGTCCGCAACGCCGCCCCTTTTCCCATGTTCTTCTCGTGGTATAGAACCTTGAATTTCTGCTTTTCGAGATCTCGCAGAAGATCACGAGTGCCGTCACTCGAGAAGTCATCGACCAAAATAATTTCCTTTTCGATGGGAACGGACTGGACCCTTTGGATGATTTCCTGAAGCGAGTTTCTCTCGTTGTAAACCGGAATGACGACAGTCAGCTTGGGAGGGTTCAAGCAGGAGAAAGTCCTTTCAGCAGGTTACTGCGCCTTGCGAGATAGGGCCGATCGCCGACTTCAGCGGCTGGCTAGGAAGCCTGGCCAGTCATCCCAACGTGACATGCCACAGCCAAAGGGACTGGCAAACCGTCACTCGAGCGGAGTCCGTCATTCCCGCGAACGCGGGAATCCAGGGTTTCCCAACAGGGGCTGGATTCCCGCTTTCGCGGGAATCTGGAGACTGGACATTTTTTCCGGTCTTTCGCACGGCTTTTCGGTTGTTGTGAGCGCGGTCTGTGTAGAGCCGTAACCGTAACCAAACAAGCGTTTCGCTGGCGGAACGCACTGACTCGACACGAAGCATGCGTTTGACGCAGCCACCCTGGGAGC
>JAKEER010000688.1 GCA_022616615.1 Acidobacteriota bacterium | reverse complement strand
CGCGCAAAAAGAAAGCGGCTTAAAGGCAAATCTGTGGAAAACCGGTGAATTTTTTGTGAATTCACCCCTTGACTTCAAACCTCAGATATCTCCGGGGATGCTTTAAAGCTGTGAGCAAAATACGTGATCGAATTTATGAAACTCACTACTCAGGTGCAAGGTAAGCTGCGTCATCCCTCGGGATCTTGGACTCTGAAACAGTTCCGTCCCATCCAGAGTCCTAACTAATATTACTTTGTTAGGTTAATTCAGGGTGGCGCAGACATCGCGGTCTTGGCGATGTCTGCGAAGCGCACCGCACACACGGCAAACCGCGCCATGTGTGCGCCACCCAAGAGTTTCTTTGACACATAACAAAGCAATACTAATAAGTCCAAACAAATACCGCATCAAAGGTGCCACTGGAGGCCCGCAGCGGCTAAAGTGTGGCTGAGAGGAGTTATATGCGCTTGAGTGTCAGAAGAGGGCTGGAGAGCTTGTTGATGTTCTCAGTGGTGGTCGTAGGGTCGATCACCTACTTCGAGTTGGCCGGCTATGCTCAGTCGATTAAGCGGATAAAGTTGACAGCTGAAAACCCTAGCAATATGAACCGCCAGGCTTGGCCGATCACACAAGGCGTTCCGTTTGCCGACGGAGAGCTAGAGCGCGGAGCGCCCGTGAAAGTGGTGGATAGCGACGGAAAAACCCTGCCCACGCAGTCGACTACTCTGGCCACCTGGAATAAAGATCTCAAATATGTGAAGTGGTTGCTTATCGATTTCCAGGCCGACCTTCCTGCTGGGAAAACCAAAGAAGTTTTCCTGGAATACGGGAAAGGCGTCGAATCTCCAAAGCCCGCTCAATCGGTGACCGTCACCCGTGAAGAAAAGCTCATCACAATCGATGCGGGTGCTTTGAGATTAGAAATTCGTCCGGATTCCCCAGATTTCTTGGCTGCTTGTATGGTCAAAACCAAAGAGGGGTGGAAAGATGTCTTTCGGGGCAAGCCAGGACCGTACCTTTATATGATTGGTGGCGACGGCGCGGTATATGATTCTTATCGAGCCGCCCCTCGCCCAATAGTCACGGTAGAAGATCAGGGACCTTTGCGTGCCTCCGTTTGTGTGAAGGGCTATCATGCTTCAGCTTCCGGACTGCGCTTATGTCCCTACACCTTGCGTATCAGTGCCTACGCTGGGAAGAACGAACTGCGCCTGTCTCACACCTTCGTATTCGATCAAAATCCTGACGTCTTAGAATTCCGTGAAGTGGGGATCAACTTTCCGTTGGACTTAGGCGCCGATCTGCGAATGGCCGTCGGCGGGGAAAAGCAACCTCACTGGGCTCAACGATGGAAGCGAGCCGAGTTGTTGCAATCTTCTGATGTCGATTATCAAGTCACTCGCGATGGCGAAGTCTTCGCCAAGGGTGAGAAAACTCGGGGCTGGGCGAGCCTCACCGGCACACAGGCATCTGCCTTCGTCGCGGTCCGTGACTTCTGGCAGCAATTTCCCAAAGGCTACGAGCTAACTCCAGAAGGCATTAAGGTACAGTTTTGGCCTGCCTCATCGAAGCAGAATTTGGTGTTCTCGACCCCCTGGAAGGAGCGGCCGCTCTACTTCAATGGCTATTACGGAGATCCACCAGCAACGGCTGCGTCGCGAGATGAAGCGACGGTCAAACTCCTTCTGGAGAAGTATCCCACGGCACCCCTCAACCTCAAAAGCTTCGGACCTAAGACCACAGAAGACCTGATTTGGATCGAATCGATGGTCGACAAGTACGCCCCAAACCGGCCGGCCTCTCACAATGATACGGGGACGGACGACGGCACGGGTGCTGCAAAGACTCATGAGTTTGTTCTGCGTTTTGGATCTGAGCCGTTGAGCGATGATCAGGCGGAGGCGCTGGCAACTCAAGTGCAGGACCATGTGATTGCCCCGGCTGATCCTGCCTACATGGGGAGAACTCGCGCCGCCCGCGATGTGCTCGGCGGCCCTGATCCCCGGTTCGCTGAATTGGATGCGCTCTTGGACGGTGTTACTGAAAAAGTCGCCATCGAGCCCATGGTTCGCGGCCGACAGTGGGGATTCTGGCGTTTTGGTTACATGGTGTGCTCGCACGCAGCCGGCCCGGGCCTCGCCTACCAAGTGCATTACGCGACTGATCCGGTGAAAGCATTACGCCACACCGGGCCCTATAACAACGAAGACGACGACCCGATTTGGGGTTTGTGGACGCAGTTTTTGCGGACTGGGAATCGGCGCTTCTTCCTGGCCGCCAGCGGCTTCAGCCGGGCTATGGGCGATGTGGGCATCACTCACGCACATCCTTCCAAACCGGAAGTCGTCGGGCTCATGCACTACCATGGAGGGCACCAGTGGATCGGTAGCCATAGCCCGTCGCACACCATCAGTACCAGTTTGTTCCTGCACTACTACCTGACGGGAGACCGGCGCATGCGCGAGATTGGCCTGGAGGTGGCAGACGGGGCCGTTCGCAATCAAGAGAAAGCCGGCATTATTTCAAACCGAAGGAAGCGGCTTAATCGAGAATTTGCCACGCCGCTGCTGTGTCTCATGGAGGCGTACGTGGATAGCTGGGACAGAAAGTATGAAGATCTGGCCCGGAGAAGTTTGAATTGGTTTCTGCAAACACAGGCGAAGCCCGCTGTCTTCGCGATGAGCGTCTATACACGAGGCGAGCGGGGAGATGAAGCAGTGGTGGAGCCCTTCCGAGATCCGGTTAACCTGTCCGCCATGGTCTACCCGCTCTTTTACGAGGGTCTGAAGCATTTTGACAGTCCCTTGCTTAGAAAGACGGTTCTCGCGGCGGCTGACTCGGTTTTGACGTTGGGCGATTTGGGAGACCATCGCGCCACTTTTCTCTCCTTGGCCTACGAACTGACCGGGAAGCCGATCTACGCGGCATACTGCAAACAACTGGTAGACGAATACAAGGCCTACGCTCGAAGCACCGTCGAGTTGAAAAACATCGCGTTCTTTTCCGGAATTCGCAACGGTCACATTGCTGTGCTGAAGGCGGCCGCGGCTCGAGCCATGGATAAGGATCCCAAGGGCTTCGCGGAGGCCGAAAAGCAACTCAAACAGATGGTGGGAAGCGTAAAAAGGACGCCGTGGAAGCCTCTGTCGAATACCCCAGAAGAACAGAGTCTGGGGGTTCCGGAGGGATACGACAATTTGTGTTCAACGCCTTGCAATGCGAAGTCTGACGCTGAAAGGTGACAGCTTGATTGATGGACACAAGATATCTTGGAAAGAATCACTCGTTTTGTCTGGCAGCTGCGGAGTTCGAATCTAGATCCCGTTCAATTGCCTGCTGAGCCTTCCGCAAGTCTTACCGATTGGGGGAAGGCTGATCGCGTGAAGAGATGAAAAGATTCGAAACTCCGGTTCCCCTCGCTCCCGCGGGCACAAAACCTACGCGTGTTCGGTCATGCGTTCGACGGACCGTGGTCAAACGTGGGAGTTGACGACCATCGCAGATGATAAGCGGCCGGGGGCGACTTCCGAAACTGACATTCCCTCAGGAACAATCTGGTCCAAATTTCGCGAGGCCTTGGGCTTTGATGAAGCTCAAGTGATTGAGACTGGGAAACCTGGCCGAGTCATTGCCATCATCGAAGAATCCTGGAGCAAGGACCTGTACACGTGTGTTTCGAATGACTATGGCAAGAGTTGGAGCCCACCCAAGAAAACAGGAATGAGAGGTAATACCCCCCTCTTGCTCCGGCTCAAGTCAGGCGCCCTCGCCTGCGCTTACACTCTGCGGGCTCAAGACGGCGGCATGCGGGTTTGTTACTCCAAAGACGACGGCGAAACTTGGGATACTGACCACGTAACCGTATTGTAGGACAACAACGCGAGAGTAGATGGGCAGTGTCTGTGGAATTTCGTTCAATTCTCAGACGGCACGCTCTTCGCTTCTGGGTGGGCCACCAAGCGGGGCTGCGGCGGAGGCGACGAGGTGAGCTATGCGGTCGGGTTTCGCTTTACAGAGAGCTTTGTTACCCCACTAAGGGTCGGCCCACCTGTTGTCCAGTGAACTCACTACAAGCTGTTTTCCAAAAGCTGCTAGCTGCCGGGAGGCTCAGCGAGATGGATCGCGACAAGTCAAGGACAGGGGCGAAGTACCGAAACGGAACGTCACACTTCATTCAATGGGCGCTGACCCTCCGTATGCTTGCGCTTATAGCTCGAGCGGAGCTGCCTCCGATCGGCGAGCCTTTCGAAGTTCTCGTGTCCGAACCGCGAACGGTGCACTCGGCTGCGTCCGGAGCCGGCACAACGATTCTCAAGCTAGCTGACGGTGCGATTGTGAACCAGTACTTCGAAGGCGGAGCAATGTTCGCCCTGGTTTCCCAGGATATGGGGAAGAGCTGGACGCGCGCGGCTTGGCCCGGTGACAGCCGCTGCATTGGGGTATTACGTGACGGCACCATCATCGCCTTAGGCTACATCAACAATGTTCGCAAGTCCGGACCCGGGCAATTTGTTTATCCACGTTGGGTCTCTCGCGATCATTGGAAGAGTTGGGAAGGACCGCTGGACACTCCAGTTCACATTCCAAAGGGGACGGGTGGAACGGCCGATGACTTGAAGTCTACTTTCGGAGGTCCTCTTTTCTGGCGATCCATGATCGAGCTTCCCGAAGGGCGAATTCTGGCAACGTTGTATGGCTACTTCGAGGGGGACAACGTGCCGATTGCGATGGACCACCCGAACATGAAGGGACCGGTTCCTGGTTTCAACAAGTATCGCACCTTGCTCGCCGAATCCAAGGATCGTGGCGCTAGCTGGTCTTTCGTCAGTACCATCGCCTACGATCCGAATCTCGGACAAGAAGGTCCCTGCGAGCCAGCGCTGGCGCGGCTTCGCGACGGCAGACTGCTGTGCATCATGCGCACCGGCTACACACATCATCCCATGGTCACCTCGTATTCTCGCGACCTGGGTCGCACCTGGAGCAAGCCCGTCTCCACCGGCCTGACTGGCGTGGATCCCCAGCTAATTGTGTTGAGCAATGGTTTGGTGGCTTGTGCTTATGGAGTCAAGGAATACGATGGCAATCGACGCGAACGTCGAATCATGTTTAGTGGCGATGGGGGGAAGACCTGGTCGCATAACACCGTCGTGTACGCAGGTTATGGCGGCTCGTATCCTGACGCTCTTGAAATGGAGCCGGGCAAACTCCTCTATGTATACGACGTCAACGGGTTTCCGGAGCCTGGCCAGACCGCGCCTCCGCGCAACTACCTTCGTATGGTGACCGTCACCGTGCGGCCCGTGATCGGCGGGCGTGGGATACTTCCGTTCCCCATTGCGAGGTAGTCCTCTTTGTCTGACAGGGAACGTCTCGAGTTCGTTCATCCGCAGAAGAGTCACAATCCGCGCACGGTGACAACCCAATCGTCCGTCTCTGCCAGCAGGATTTCTGTCAATCTGCTGAAGGAAATGTATTCGAAGATGTTCCTGATTCGCATCTTCGAAGAGAAGGTCATTGAATTGATCAAAGCGCGTACATTGTATGGAACCGCCCATGCCTGTATTGGGCAAGAAGCCGTCGCTGTGGGGGTTTGCTCGACCCTGCGGCGCGATGACTACATCACCAGCACCCATCGTGGCCATGGCCACTGCATCGCCAAAGGCGCGGATGTGGGACTGATGATGGCGGAATTGATGGGCAGGGCTAAGGGGTACTGCAAGGGCCGAACGGATTGTTTTGTACGAAGTCCTGAAGCCGACAAGCACGATAGAGCTGAGGTTCGCACAGCTGGCAGGGATACGCGCGGAGCGGAAGCTGAAGAAAGTCTGGGCGCTTCTCACTCGTGGGCGGAAAATCGAACTGAAATTCCCAGACGTGCAGCAGGAGGGAGATTCTGTCTGTCTACGGCCTGTTGAGATGGCGACCGCGGTCGGTTACGAAATCGAGTTACAGCCCAATTGAGGGCACACGAGTGATCATGAACTTTCGCTATTACACGATTCGTCTATTGTTGACGACTTGTTTCCTGATTCACATTCTCGGGTCTTCGGCTCAAGGCTCCGAAAGCCTGCCAGAGCCGCCGCGACAGCGCCGTCCGGCGTGGTGGCGCGAAGAAGGTGTGGTGATGGCCGGCAGTTGGGAGGCACTCGCCTATCGTCTGCGTGGTGGAGGTCCTGAGGATTACGACCAGAAGATGGCCGCCTACCGGCGCGAGCAGAGTGAGGAGACGGCGCGTCGGCTTAAGGAACTCGGATTCAATTTGATCATGATCCCTCTCTACAAGGGTTTCGGGCTTCAGAATGAGCATGCCGCGATGAAAGATACGAAGCGATTCACTGCGATATGCCACAAACTGGGGTTGCGTGTGGGCTGTTACACATTCAGTGGCACGATTGGCTATGAAGCCATGTTGGCAGAGCACCCCGAGGCGCGAGACTGGCTTATTCGGGATCAGGACGGCAAGTACATTTACTACGACGTCAAATACTATCGCCGCTGGGCGAATCGCAGCCATCCCGGACTACGCGCTCATCTCCGAGAGGTGATTCGTTACGCCGCCGAGGAGGCCAAAGTCGACCTGATCCACATGGACAACTACATGGTTGGCCCGGGTTATGAACTCTATTCAGTCGAGCAGTTTCGTGAGTTCCTGAAGAAAAAGTACAGGCCAGAGCAAATCTTGCGGCGGCTGGGTTTTTCCGTCGTGGACTACATTGAACCTCCACCGCTCCCGCCCACCCCAGACCGATACAATGCAGATCCGCTGTATCAGGACTGGCTCGACTATCGATGTGAGATTCAGGCGGATACTTTCCGGGAACTGGCTGAATATGCGCGTTCGCTAAACCCCGAGATCATCATGGAGAGTAATCCACACGGATACCGGGGCGAGCTCAACTTTTACGGCATCAAAACGGGAACTGTGGATCACCCACGCCTGATTCAATGGGGAGGCGCTTTCTGGGATGAAGGGTATCCAAGCCGATTGGAGAATGGCCGGTTAATCTCACGGTTTCGGTCCCACAAGCTGGGACGCCAGTTCGACAACATGGTGTTTCAGTACACGCCCCATCGTGTCTCCATGGCCGAATCCATGGCCAACAATCTTCAGTCTCTCGGATGTCCAGCTTGGTTCTCCGGTGGCCAAATCAGACCGATGGTTCCGCTCAAGCCGGCAGAGGCGCTAGAAGACTCAGTCTTGAACTATATCCGTTTCTTTCGCCGCGAGCAGCGCCTTTACCGCGACGCCGAAGAAATTGCCGATGTGGGCGTGCTCAATACCTTTGCCAACACTGGCTATGGACCCGTCGTGAGCCGACAGCGCTTGGCGGCTTTCGAGCAAGCACTTTATCAAGGAAAGGTTCCGTTCACGTTGGTCCCTGGGCGCTTTCCCGGCGATCTGAGCCGGTTCAGCTTGTTGGTGCTAGCCGATCTGGCTTTGATCTCCGGTCCGCTCCTTAATGCAATTCGAGAATATGTGAAGCACGGGGGAGGGCTCGTCATGACGGGTCAGGCAACACTCTACGACGAGGATCACCATCGCCGCGAGCGGCCCGGCTTAGCCGATCTTTTCCCCGAATCGCTAGGAGAAAAGATGCTGAAGAGTCCGGTAGGTAAAGGCCGCGCTGTCTATATTCCTCGAGTTGCAATTCCAGAGAAATTTGAACTGGGAATGCTGCCAGAGAATCGTGACGAATTGCTGGGCGCCGTGAAATGGGCTGCCGGGCAACCTCTGCAGGTCCGCGTGTTGGCGCCTGAGACCGTCACCATGAGCTATTACCGTCAGTCGCAAGGAAGAAAACTGTTGCACCTGGTGAACTATGACGACGCCAAGCCCGTCAACAACGTAGAAGTTGCTCTGCAAATGCCGTCAGGCAAGCTTCCTCAGTCGGTCACTTGGCTCTCGCCCGACTTGAAATCGAGTCAGACACTTTCTACTCAGCACAAGGGAAGCGAACTTTGCTTTACGGTCCCCCGGCTCGAAGTCTACGGCGTTGTCATCATCGAGTAGTGCGGCCTGGCCAGGGAATGCTTGGCTGAAATGAAGTTGGTGTTGGCGAACTGCTGGCGTCCAAGGCTCATTGTCTGGGCGACGCTTTGACTATTGAAGGGGATGAAAACCTCTTTCTGTTTCTTGAAAGGAAGCTTTATACACAGCGTCGTTAATTCCATCGCACCTTCACCCGGCCTTCGGCCACTCTCTCCCACGCGGAGAGGGCTGGAGGGTGAGGGGGCAGCCGCAACGGAGCGACGCTCATGCGAGCCTACCTATGTCGCCTTGTTTAGATCTCTGGCATTGCGCTCCTTTCTAGTGTTGGTGACTGTCTGCGAAGCTGCCGTCGCCGATGAATATCGAGTGATATACACTTTCAAGGTAGCTGACGAACCTGCTTGCATGCCAGCTCTCACCCAAGCGCCTAACGGCAATCTCCTGGTAGCCTTCAGCACGGAGTGGGAACCATTTCCGTGGGGTGGCATTCTCAAGCTGGTGGTTTCGAAGGATCAAGGGGAGACTTGGTCCAAGCCAAGAACACTATGGCGCGATGAGGATCCACGGGTCACTATTCAAGTCGCCAATGGCATGCAGACTTTGAGCAATGGAGATGTCCTGCTTCCGGTCACCTACTGTGTTGTTCCGAAGCGCCCGGGCGTGAGTGCCGATGAGCTAAGACCATCGCGTATCTACGATCCAACGCTGCCGGGTTATCAACGGGAGGTGCGTTTCCTGCGTTCCAAAGACAGCGGTCGAAGTTGGAGCATCAAAGATCCTCGGCTCGAGAAACCGTGGTTCCGCTTTGGCCGTCTTTGTGAGACCCACGATGGACGGCTCATTATGTCGGCGGAGGCCGCCTATTTTGAGTCTCGTGACTACGGTAAAACTTGGGGCCCGAAGGTGACGATCAGTGCGGCGGCCTTCAACGAGACCAATGTTGTGCAAGCTGCCAATGGAACGCTTTTTTCTCTCATGCGCCAGGATGGCGAGCTTGGATTGCGCAGAATGTTCGGCACAAGCTTTTCGAGTGATGGTGGCAAGAGCTGGAGCCAGTGGCGGTGGTCAGGTGTTCAAGGGAAGATGCCCGACACTCTTGTGCTGCCGTCGGGGCGAATCTTGCTGGCTGTCGGGGCTGAAGGTCTCGTGGACGGCGGGCTTGTGATGACAACAAAGAATCGAAATTCTTTCTGTGCGCTGTTCTTGAGTGACGACAACGGTCAGAACTGGAAGCGAGACATTGCGTTTGAATCTGCTTCGGGCAGTTCATCTGTGGTCCCCGGTGACAGCCCCGTGATGCATCGACTTAAGGATCAAGTGTTGGTTGTAATGCAGGGCATCGATCGATCGCGCGCAGCGGATCCTCTTGTAGGCTATCACGTGGGCATGTCTTTAATCGGAAACGTCATAGAACCCGTTGCGCGCCGTTGAGCCGTCGGACGACGTAAGCAAATTCCCATCAGTGCCGGCCCGTTGCCGCTTACCCCCAGCCCTCTCCCAATGGAGAGGATGGCCGAAGACCGGGTGACGGGACGATAGAACTAACGACGCGGTGTGTAGAAGGCGCGTTTCTCTGAACGTAAAGAAGGTCTTAGCGATGTCTAGGAAATCCGTGTGGCTGCTACTGGTCTCAATCTTGTCCTTTCTTACAACCCCTGCCTTCCCTTTGATCACTCTCTCAACAGAGCCTGACTGGCCAACTTCGACATTGAAGACTTGGAAGGCTGCATGGAGCCCTTATCGAATGGTTGATCGTGAGGGCGTTGAGCGTCGCTTAATCAAGGCTAGCATCACACTACTGAATTTGCGAAGCACACACCAGGCGCGGGCATGGTTGTCCCACACTTGTTCACGCCCGAGTGGGCTGGCGGACACCAGTGGTTTACCGGTAAGAATCCGTACAAAGGCTCGGTGGCCTGGTACACGATGAACTTCTGGTGGGACTATCTGTATTCGGGTGACCGAGAATTTCTCAGGGAGGTTACCTACCCGTTGCTTCGCATGGTGACCGATTACTTTGAAGCCGACCTGGTGCGCGAATCGGATGGGCGCTATCACTGCGTCCGGAGCGGCTCGCCGGAACAAAGTAACACGGCCCGAGACAACGTCTACGATTGGGGGCTGCTGCACTATCTTTTTCGGGCGACCATCCGGGCGTCTGAAGTTCTGGGAGTGGATAGCCAGGCTCGCTTAAAGTGGCAAGGTATCCTAGATAAACTTTTCCCAAGTCCTGGTGACGCGAAGACTTTGTGGGAAACACCAGACTCTCCTCATCCTTATCGCTGTCACCCTGTTGTCTTTTTCGGCCTCTATCCGACAAACGCCATTGGTTACGGTTCCGCTCTGTTCGAAACTGCGCGCCGGACTTTGCCCGTGGTCACTCGCGTGGTTGGATATCGTTATGAGGATCGGCATGAGACCATTCCAGGATTCGAAGGTGGAGTGGAGTCGAACGGATTTTCCTCCGGCATTCTGGCCATTACGGCAGCGCGTCTGGGTGACATAGAGCAGTACCGGAGCTTTCTGTATGGTTTGATCGTTCGATTCCATCTAAAGCAGAATGGACTGCGCGCCCTGCTGGACACCCGCCAATCCAGTGAAATTTCTCGAGCATCCCTGGTTGAAGCGGCCAATGCTCACACCGTGGCAACCACCGAAACACTGCTGCAGAGTTGGGACGACCATGTAAGGCTGTTCCCCTGCATTGCCGCGCAAGGTCGATATCGTTTCTCTGGGCTGCGGGCAGCAGGCGGATTCGTTTTGTCCGCAGAAGCCAAAGATGGCCGCCTGCGCTGGGCACAGGTGAAAAGTCTGTTTGATGGAAAATTGAACCTCGCTTTGCCGGGAATCCAGGATGTAGTTGTGCGAGAAAGCGGAACGTTAGCCCCGACTCAGTTTCGTTGGTTTGAAGGTCAAGGCGGCGATCGGCGGATGGAGCTGTCCTGCCGTGCCCAAGTTACTTATGAAATACTCGCTAGGGACGAGACTGTTGACTTGAGACTACCAGCAGCGAAGTTACGGCAGGAACCGAGGAAGATTCCTCTTGCTGAGGTAGAGAATCAGCGAGATCCGCTCGTTCACTACCCAGAGGACTTGCCGTTTGGGCAAATTGTCAAGGATGGAAACCTTTATCTGGGTCGACCCGCTGAGTACGGCTTGCCTCCAACGCCTTCAGACACTCGGCACTTGCTCGCCCAAGCCGATCATGCCGCCTGGCAAGAGCGACAGCGAGCCGCCCGACTATTGGTCCGCGCTGCGCCCGATGAGAAAGTCTTGTCAGCTCTCGATCGGCTCTGTGCTGACCCTGTCAACGTCGTGGGGCACACCGCAGCGGTGACTCTGGTTCGCCTAAGAACGCCGGAGGCTTTGGCCATTGCAATCAAGCACGCCGAGAAGAATAGCGTTCCCGGCCTGCGACGAGAAGTTGAGAAGGCCCGGCAGCGGTACGAGGTCCGATAAAGGCTGAAGGGCAGAATGAGGTGCTGAGATGATCAAGAGTAATGGAAATTGTTTTGGGGCTTGGTGGCGAATCGGATTAACGGCCACGGTCCCTGCAGTGCTGGGCATTTGGGTCTTCGCTACGGTTTCTGCGGAAGGGCGGCAGCAACCAAGCCGGAAGCTGCAACCCAAAGTCAAACTCATTTTGAACCAACCCTGGAAAGGAAATATTCCTAACGGGAAACAATTCCTTTGGCAAACTGACAATCTGGATTCGGCATCCCTCTATACCTTATCGATGTCGCTAGGAGGAGTTGCTCTTCCGTCCGGCGCTTCTTACACCGTAAGTCTTGAAGGGCCCGGCAAGCTGCACCTGAGCAAGCGACTGCATGCTGGTGATCCGAGTCTTTTTGTCACGTTTCGTCCGAAACAGTCGGGCCCTGGCGTTGTTCGCTGGAGGGAATCCGAAGGGGGTAAGTTTCCCGCGAGTCGCGCTGAGTCTGGGTCGATCCAGGCTCTGCTCAAACGTTTGGAGGTAACGAAAGCTGAAGAAACGGCCTTCGAGGCTGAGCCAAACAACTCCTGGCAGGAAGCAAATTCACTCGAGTTGGGACGCACCGTCTACGGTGGCAGTGACGATATCGAGTACCTCGACAACAAGGAAGAATACAACGTCGGATGGGATTACTTTCGGATAGATTTTGAGGAGGCAGATCAGCGGCTTGTGTTTTTTGAGCTGGATCTTCCAGATCGGGACATTCCTCTTCAGCTCCTCTTTTATCGATTCGATCCTGCCACTCAATCCATCGAGCCTTATGTCCGCGGTAAGGATCCGATGGAGGTTCTGCACGACGGGCAGAAAGTGCGTTACTCCAAGTTCATTACCCGTGTCCTCACCAAGGGCCGCTACTATCTTGCGGTCTTGGGGAATCATCCTTTTTATCAGTTGAGGACCACTGCTTATCCCGTGCCGCCCCTTCAAGATCCTCGTCAGGCGGTTGAGACTGCCATGCACTATATGGCCAACATCGGCGATGCCTGGTTCGCACAGATACCCCGTCTCGGCGCTCGGTATCGTCGCTCAGTCATGATGCACGATGAAGCGCAGCGTTGCACGGCTTGTCATCCCACAGTATTTCCTCTGGAAAGCAATCTGGTCGCATTCCAGAAAGGATATCCGATTCGCGCCAAGAGCCAGTTTCAATACCTGATGAACCGCGTGTACAACGCGCCGACGCCCTTATATGGGAATCCCGGAGTCAACTGGGTGCGGTTTGTAGCCATTCAGTTGCAATTCTTCGGCAAACAGGGCGGATTGGTTCTTGATTACGAGAACTCGGTCACGGGGCGCAAAACGCCCTTTCTGGGCCGCTATACCGGGTTTTTGCAGGCGGCGTGGGACCATCGCGACTCTCTGCCTCCCGACGAAAAAAACGGTGTTTCGCCCATCGACAGCAAGTTCGGCTTCGGCTGGCGGGATTGGCGCGTGCTGGACGAGATGGCGAGGCGCACAGACGATCCGAAGTATCGAGCTTCGGCGGATCATATTGAGGCGCTCCTGACTAATCCTGAGTCGATCACGCGCCTCGAAGGCACACAGGATCGTCTGCATCGTCTTCATGCGATGGCGGTGATGAATCATCAACGCTACTCTCCTGAAATCGAACAGAGCATTCGATACTTTGTGGATCGTCAGAACCCAGATGGGGGATGGCCAGGCAACGATGAGAAGGGGCAGGGCGGTGAAAAGTCCGTGGAATCGAAAGAAAACTTCGAGTATCTGACAGGCCAAACCATTTACACACTGGCGAAAGCCGGTGTGGACGACCCGACGCGCGCCCAGTTGGAGAAGGGAGCTGGTTGGCTCCTGTCACGGCAACGCGAGTTTGGAGGATGGTTTCAGACAGAGACCATCGAAAATTTTGTCACTCCGATGCGCGAAACTCGCTACGCGATCATGGCGCTGGCGACGCTCTATCCCCGTGGTCCGCGAGCAGGGTTGGGACTGGGCAACCGCGACGAAAAGCCGGCGCGCTTGCCACGTGTCGATGCATTGCTGCACACCCTGGATGATCTCGACAACATTTGGCAGATTCCGGAGGGGCGACGCCATGAGTTTGATAGCACCATTCACAAGTTGCTGAGACACGATGACGCGCTGGTTCGGGCACTGGCGGCTCAGTGCCTCGGTCGCATTGGCGAATCGTCTTCTGTGGAGCCGCTTGTCGAGCGCTTGAACGATCCGGTGAAGATGGTTTGGCAAAGCGCGTCCTGGGCGCTGCGTCAATTGGGCAATCGCAAAATCGGGGTTGGCGCGATTCGAGCTGCATTGAGTTCCCCGGACCCGGCCACTCGTCGGGGTGCGACCCGGGTGTTGGCGTACCAATTTTATGGAATGGATGACCGGTCTGATCTGCGCGACGCGCTGTATCCTCTTTTGACAGATTCCGACCTGCTCACGCGGCATCAGGCTGTGGCCACCCTTTCTCAATGGTTCTACCGTACGGTCGATCGCAAGTTGCGAGGGCAGATCGTTCAAGCTTTCGTTAGCCGACTGGGCGATCCAAAGGAGGATCCAGTCCAGCGTTCTTATCTCTCTCAGGGCATTTACAATCTGCTGGATGAAAACCTCGGAAACCCCGGTACCGGTTATGGGCGCTGGATTGACTATCTGAAGCCGGAACAGCAGGCGGCGTTGCGAGCGGAGCGGAAGTGGCAGGAACAGGAGATTCTCATCAATCCACTCCTGACTGTTCTCCAACAGGGGCCGGCACACCAACGCCTTGGCGTGCTGATGGGGTTTGATGGAATTCCGTTCTCACGCGGATATACCACGGCGGCTTCCGGACCTGGTAACGACCGGGCCTTCGATTTCGAGCGAAAGAAAGAGTTTGAAGGACTGGAACCGGCTTTCGCTGCCGTGCTTTCACGCCAGGACAAGGCTGAGGAATTGAGTTACGGGCTGAGGCTAGGGGCCTTCTTTGACGTACTTCAAGGTGAACCGGGCAAGCGACTTGCGCCTCTTTACTTGAATACCTTACTGCACCGAGATCCTTCGGTGCGTGCGGCCGCTCTGGACATAGCCGAGAAGGTTTCATTGAAAGAAATCCAGCAGACCGACGTCACGAAACTGGTCCAGGCGAGCCAGACCGAGGAAAGCAAAAAGGCCACGCTGAAGCTATTGCGTTCCAATCCTCAACTGCTGGAGCAAGCGCCATTGACAGACCTGGTGCGTGGCTCGCTCGCGGATGAGAAATTGAGCGCCCTAACCCTGCCTTTGCTCGCGAATTCAAGGTTTGATGACAAGGAAGTTGAGACCGTCTTGGTGCGATTCTGGCCTCAGACCCAAATGCTGCAGAATCAGGACTCCGAGAGCGCTCGAGAACTGCAGGAGCGTAATACGCTGCTGAAAAAGCAGGTTCTCGAAGAATCAGGCCGGCGGTACGCGGCACCGCCCCCTATTCTGCTGGATTGCGTTCAGCTGATTGATAAGAGGCCGAACCTGATGAATCAGCGCCGAGTGATGGAATTGCTGTCCAAGACTTCCGACAGCGAAAGTCCGCGAATTCGCCAGCTTGTGATGGATTTGTTTGCGAAGCACCCTAGCGCCGGAGATCCCAAGTTCACTAAAGAAATTGCTCAAGACGCCCTTAGCGACACAGCCACCGAAGTCCGGCGTTCCGGTTTGAAACTAACAAGCTTGAGAGACGATCTTTGGAAATCCCCTCGGGTACACGAATCCTTGTTGCGGCTGTTGGTTGATTCCGACGTTCAAGTCAGAAGAGCTGCGCTGGATCTGGTCGGTGAGAAGAAGCTCATCGGTCAGGAGTCCCGACTGGCCGGTCGCGTGAAGGCACTGGAAGCGGGTGAGAAGGATATGGTCGTGCGACAAAAGGCGAATGCGGTGCTTCGAGAAGCCGGGCTTTCTCCAAGTGAGGTCAAATCCACGGCTGACCTGTCGAAACCGGTCGAGCCGGATTACGAAACGTTTCGGAAAATGGTCAATCCGTATTTTTATCAGGTCTCTGCTAAAGACAATAATGCCTGTGCCAACTGCCATGCAACCCATCGCATCCTTCGACTGGCGGAACCCCCAGAGAAAGGAAAGCCGATTGACGAGCATGCCCTGAAGCAAAACTACCAGTCGCTGCTTAAGGTGATCGATGTCTATGAGCCGGAAAGCAGTCTGGTCCTCCGCAAACCGCGCAGCCCCAGCGGGCAAGAAGAGAATGATCCGGCATCTCCGACGGGCTTGACTCATGTGGGAGGGACCCGATGGTCTGGCACGGATGACCCAGCCTATCTGGCGATTCTGCAGTGGATCCGGGCAGCCGGGGAGGAGAAGACATCTCGACTCAGCGCTCCGCGGTAGCAAGAGGGCAAGAGAAAGTAGCAAGTTAGAACCTGAATTTTGCACGTGAATCCCCTCCCTGGAGGGGTGGCGCGCAGCGCCGGGGTGGGTTCTTGGTCCATGAACAACCCTTCCGAAGCCTTCGGCTTCTGCCCCTCCCTGGAGGGGATTTGATACGCATGGGACAGTAGTCTTGAACTAGCGCTCCCATGCGGCCTTCCGAGAAAAGGCCCTGATTGCTGTGCAAATTCAGGTAGAAAATCCCCCTTACTCACGAGGAGGTTCCTGCCGATGACGCAGCTCTCGCCTTTCACAAGAGGAGTCTTCGTCTTCCTTTTGCTTTTGGAATCTGGCTCAGCAGCGACTCCAGCTCCCGTTGAAGTTCCGGTCGTCGTCGATCAGGGCAATGCGATCGTGCCAGTCGTCGGTGGGTACGACGGTTACGCAGCACTTCCACCCGATGTTGTGAGCGTCAGCGTGCCATTCGCAAGAGGGCGCGTTCGCGAAAATACACCGCTCGCCGCGGTTGACGCTTATGACAACCCGCTGCCGACGCAGAGTCGGGTCTTGTCCAAGTGGCCCGACGGAACACTGCGCTGGGTGCGGGTCTCCTTCGAAAGCCATTTGAATGCCCGCAAATGGTCTCAGGACTTCTACAGCCAACCCGATATGCAAGCGGCCCGGGCCCAGAACGCCGGTAACATTGCGAGTAACATCAACGTCAATCTTCCCTGGGACTACCGGATAAGGCCAGGGGTGAACCCGCCAAAGGCTGCAATTAGAGTCGTCGTCACGGAAAAAGAGAGAAAGATCACGATTGATAATGGAAGGATCATGGTGCTGATTGACCCTGAATCCGAAGGATTTGGTTTCTCGCAAATCCAGATTAAGGGCGCGGAAACGAAGGTCTCAGGACCCTTGAGCCTTCAGGTCCTTCACGCAAACGGAACTCAATTCAGCACGAGAAAGTTGAGGGCAGAAGAGGTTCGAATCGAAGAGCGGGGGCCTCTGCGGGCAGTGGTTTATCTGCGAGGCCGGTTGGGAACTGTCTATGAATGGCAAACCCGACTAATCCTTCAGGTTGACGAACCGGCCATTCGCGTTGAACACACGCTTGCAGGTTTAGGAGACAAGGAGATCGACCTAGTCGACCGGATTTACCTGGAGTATTCCACGACCCTGGGGAACAGCTTTCAGTTTCGGGCTGCCGGGTCGACAAACGAATTTTCAGGACAAATCGCGGAAGGCGAGTCATTGATCCTCGATCAGACTGCTCCCGCCTTTTCACCTCCTCGCGATTTCGCTTACGCTCTGAGCATTCAGCGGAAGTCTGATACCGAAATAGTCGCACGGGGCGGCCGGTCTGATGGGTGGCTTCGCTGTATAGGGCAGAAGCTCTCTGTCGGAGTGGCCCTTCGCAACTTCAGCGAGAAAGGGCCAAAACAAATCCGAGTTAGTAGTGGCGGTCTTTTCGAGGTTGATCTTTGGCCACAAAACCAAACGCTGAAGCTTTCGCGGGCTCGAGCCATCACCCATGAAGTGCTGTACAGCTTTTATCCGACCCCGGAGCAGCCGGACTACAGCAAACACTGGCAGAGCTACCGTCACACGATGAACCTGGACTTGCCCTATCGAGCTTACGTGCGGCCGGTGACGCCGGTAGTCGATCCTGAATACATGAGTGAGACACAAGCCTTTGGTCCGTACATGACCATGCGCTCGTCTAAACTTTCAGAGTATGAACAGACGATGCAGCAGAATTTCGAGAACTGGTATGCGCGGCACTTTGATCGTAGCTACCACTTTGGCATGCTGAATTACGGCGACTACGTTGCGCCCTGGCCTGGGGATAACGGTGGGAATCCAGACCGTCCCCATTGGCGCGACCACGAGTGGGAGTTTGTCTCAGGCCTATTTCTTCATTACGTGCGCCGCGGCGACCAACGGGCATTTCAAGCTGCGGTGGCAGCTTACCAGCATTTCATGGACGTGGATGTTCACTACGGTAGGAAGGTGAATTTCTATCACAGCTATGGTGACCGCGGTGAAATGCACGAGGCTTACTATGGTCCCGACTTCGGACATTTTGTCTGTCGAGGGCTCGTCGATGCGTTCGTGCTTACAGGGGATCCGCGCGCGTTGGAAGTTGCGAAAGGTCTGGCCCAAAATGCCGTGACTACGTTCAATCAGGGTGACAATGCCATTCGCCAACTATTCGAAAAAGAACTGCGGCGAGTCGCTTGGCCGGCGTTGGGTGTTCTACGACTTTATGAAATCACTAACGAACCCAAATACCTTCAGGCAGCAAGTAAGGTCATCGATCTCATGAAGCGCGACCGGAAACTCTGGATGCTCGGCGGGTCCTGGCAATCAGCTCTAATGTCAGCGACCTTGGAGGACTATCACCGTCTGACGGGAGACAGTGTCGCGAAGGACCTCTTCCTCGAACATGTTGATTGGTTGTTGGATTCTTATTACATGCCCGAACTCAAGACCCTCGGAAGGCGTCCGGAAGGGCCCGCGTTTGGATACGGCAATCAGTACTTGACGAGTGGCGCACCTCTCGTGCTGCAGGCTGCCTCTTTGGGCTACGCCTATCAAATCAGCGGGAAGCGTTACTATCTGGAGGTCGCGTTTCAACTTCTAACCCAGGGTATTCGGAATGGGACGGAGCTGGCCTCTCCCGAGCAGCTGCGGGTGCAGCGCCACGGCAATCAAACCGGAGCAACTCGCAGCGATGGCAAGTGGTTTTCACTCCTCAATTTCTATACCCATCGCTTGCCGACAGCTTTCAGAGGCGTCAGCGCGAAGGAACTGGATGAGATCACGAACGCACAGCCGGTGTCTCGATAGTGCTGAGCAAGCTGCTCAAGAAGAATGAGGTTCGGCTGTCCAACCGTCGAAACCGATCCGGCCCTGGCGCCAGTTCGGGTCCGCAAGAAGATCTCGATAATGCCAGCGGCTTACCGATCTTGTCCTGCCAGCCTTCGAGCCTATGGTTGCAGGATATGGTTCCCTCGACGCAACATTGTGAAAGGAACTAGCATGAGAATGGTGAGAAGCAAACTAGCGTTTCTGCTTGTTTCAGTGGGCATCACCCTGGCTGCAACTCTATTTGCGGTCGCTGGCTCCGGCACAACCGTTGTCGGCCGATTAAAGGAGAACTTCAAAGGCGGTTTCCAAATCTTGAAGCTCAGGGCTGAGAGTAAAGAAAAAGCGCCTTCGACGAAGGGGTCGAGCGAACAGCAAAACGACCCTGAACGCAGGTATCAGGTCGTCGAGAAACAGGTTATCTACAACGGTAAGCTGGGCGTCAGTTTACCTTGTGTCGTGAAGGCAACAAACGGAGATCTTTTGGTTCAGTTCAACACGGGCAAAGACTGTTGGCCAGGAAGCACTGCCTATCTTGTTCGTTCGACCGATGGCGGCAAGAATTGGAGTGAACCGGTCAAACTGGTTGAGCCCAGGCGCAGAGGTGGCGCCATTCACACAAACGTCGGTATCACATTGCTTCGAAACGGTGACCTGATTCTCCCGTTAGCCGATGTCAAGGTTCAGGATGGATGGAGAGGTTTTCCAAACCCGAAACATAGTGGTCATGAATACGCCAAGACCCAGATCATCATTTCGCACGATAACGGCAAGACTTGGTCTGAGTTCATCCCAGCCCATAGTAAATTGCCATGGTCTGCGCCCCACGGGCGGGTAGTGGAAATGCCTGATGGACAGCTTTTGTTGCCGCTCTGGGCATCCGATATTTCCTCCGGACCGGTGGAGTTTGGAACAGACGCATATGCGGGGTATTTGATTTCTCGCGATGGTGGTCGAACGTGGGGAGAGTTCCAAAACATGGGTCCGTTTGGAGAGATTTCACTCGTCTTGCTTAAGGACAACAAAACGATGCTCGCTTCGTTGAAGCAGCATCCCTCGCGATTGACGCACGTGATTCGTTCGAATGACGGAGGGACGACATGGAGTCAACCCAAGCACTTTGGTGTACAGGTGAAGAATGCAGTTCTGCATCTTTCTCCAGCCGGTGTTCCGTTGATTCTTGGTAGTCCGGTTGAAGCAGGCGAGAATCGACCAAGTTGTGTCTACTATTCGTTGGACTAAACCGCTTTCGCGGTAGGGGGTGATCCGGAAAGGAATTGCTTGATTTCGACGGTGCAGCTGATAGCATGTGTGGTGAATATGGAACTTGT
>JAKEER010000687.1 GCA_022616615.1 Acidobacteriota bacterium | reverse complement strand
CGAGGCGCAAACATCGCTCCGATCAAGCTGATCACTGCGTCAAACTGAGCATCTTCATACGGCAGCGATTCGGCATCGCCCTCTTCAAAGGTGATCTCAAGTCCTTCGGCGGCCGCCCGGGCCCGGGCTTTCTCGAGCCAGTTAGGGGCAATGTCGCAACCACTAACCTGTGCGCCCGCCCTTGCTGCAAGCAGGGCGAGTTGCCCGGCGCGTAACCGGAGAGTACTGAGGCGTGTCGAACGGGCAGTCTGTTCTCATTCTCCGGTTTGGCGGACGACACGGCCATGTTCCGATTTGGCGAGTTAGATAACTAACTGCTGGGCGATGGCAACTTTTTTCTTGACAGCCCTATGAACACTGTTTACTCTGTGAACGGTGATTAACATGGGAGTGACAGAACGCAAAGCGCGGGAGAAGCAGGAGCTGCGGCAGCAGGTTCTCGATGCCGCCAGGGAACTCTTTGTGCGAGAGGGGTACGAGAACGTTTCGATGCGCAAGATCGCCGACAAGATCGAATATTCGCCGGCAACCATTTACACCTACTTTCAAGACAAAGACGAGATCCTGGACTGCCTTTGCGAAGAGACGTTTCTCAAGCTACACCTGGAAAAATTGGCAGCAGCTCACCAGATAGGTGACCCGCTGCAAGTCCTGAAAAAGGGAATGGAGACCTACATTCGCTTCGGGCTCGAACATCCTGACCACTACTTTGTTACCTTCATTCTAAAGGCCGCACCTTACGAGAAAACCGGGAACCGCGAGACGCGGAAAGCGAAAGCGGGGCAACAGTGCTTCGGCGACATGCGGAACATCGTTCGCCGCTGCATGGAAAAAGGAAAGATCAAAAACGCTGATCTGGAAGAGACGAGTCAGGCTCTCTGGGCAGGCATTCACGGCCTGACGGCTCTACTCATCACTCAGCCGGGATTCCCCTTCGTAGAACGCAACAGGCTTATCAAGCGAACGATCGAAGTCCTTGTTCGAGGCGCAAGCCTGGACTGCGGGTAAAGGCCAAATTTTTTTGGCCTTTACCTAAACGGCGTTCAACAGTTGACCATTGTTTGAGAGCGAGGTTTCTATGAACTACGTTGCTCTGAAAATGCTCACAGGCGATCGAGCTAAGTATCTCGGTTTGATCTTTGCCATCGCGTTCTCCTCATTTCTGATTGCCCACCAGTCCTCGATCTTCAGCGGGATCATGGATCGCACCCGCAGCCAGGTCAAGGACATCACCGATGCCGACATTTGGGTGATGGACCGCAATACCCAGTACTTCGACGAGATCAATGCGCTGACTGACAACGACCTCTATCGAGTTCGCGGAGTCGGCGGCGCGAAGTGGGCAGTTCCTCTCTTCAAAGGACAACCGCGCGCCAAAGCGCCTGACGGCAAGTTTCGCGTGGTGATCTTGCTGGGACTGGACGACGCCACGCTGGTGGGGGCGCCACGCAAGATGATCCTGGGCTCGGCTGAGGACCTGCGCGAGCCGGATGCCGCCATCATCGACGAAGCTGGATATCGTTTCTTCTTTCCGAATCAACCGCTTGAGATCGGGAAGACGCTTGAGCTCAACGACCACCGCGCGCGCCTCGTAGGAATCTGCGACGCATCCGCTCCGTTCACGACCTTTCCTGTTCTTTTCACCCGCTACAGCCAGGCGCTCAGCTATGTGGGTCGAGAGCGCAATCTCCTCTCGTTTGTGCTGGTCAAACCTGAATCAGAGGTACCCATCCCAGAGCTGACAGCGCGTATCACCAAGGCAACGGGCCTGAAGGCGATGAGCACAGAGCAGTTCGGCTGGGCAACGATCATGTATTACATCCGGAACACCGGCATCCCCGTGAATTTCGGGATGACCGTATTGATTGCGCTCATTGTGGGCACCGTCGTGGCGGGACAGACGTTCTATATTTTCACCATCGAGAACCTGAAACAGTTCGGTGCGTTGAAGGCCATCGGCATTACAGATCGACGGATTGTCGGAATGATTCTGCTGCAGGCGCTCGTCGTCGGCAGCATTGGATACGCGCTCGGGATGGGCATGGCGGCGACGTTCTTCGCGATTTTTGTGCGCCAGATTGCGACCCGAGGAATCATCCTGCTTCCTGAAGTAATGGTCGGAACCGCCGTCATCGTCATTTTTATCGTGATTGTCGCCAGTCTCATGAGCATCCGAAAGGTGCTGGTGCTCGAGCCCGCTGTCGTCTTTCGAGGTTAATTATGAAACAGACTAATGAAAACGCCGTTATTTGTCGCGGCATCGAAAAATGGTTCGGCGAAGGAGAAGCTCGTGTACACGCCCTGCGGGGCGTGGACCTCGAAGTCCGTATGGGCGAGCTCGGGATGCTGGTTGGGCCGAGTGGATGCGGCAAGACCACCCTGCTCTCGGTAGTTGCCGGTCTGCTCAACAGCAGCAGTGGCGAACTCGAGGTCTTGGGAGAAAAGCCCGCTCAGATGAGCCAGCAAGAACGCATCCTGTTTCGCCGTCGTAACCTTGGTTTTGTCTTTCAACAATACAATCTGCTTCCAGCGCTCACTGCAGCTGAAAACGTCGCCATCCCGTTATTGGCAGCACGCATGAATCGGAATGAAGCTGTAGTCGAAGCCATGCGTCTGCTCGCGCAACTGGGGATGGAGGACCGCGCCTCGTCTCTCCCGGCCCAGCTGTCGGGCGGGCAGCAGCAGAGAGTGGCGCTGGCTCGAGCCTTGGTCCACAAGCCACGGCTTATCGTGTGCGATGAGCCCACCTCAGCCCTGGACGCGAAAACCGGGCACACCGTGATGGAGTTGCTTTCCGAAGTGGCCGTGCGTCCTGACCGAGCAGTCATCGTCGTGACGCACGACAGTCGTGTGTTTGACTTTGCCGACACCATCGCCCACATGGACGACGGCCGAATCCAGACCGTTGAATCCGGGGCTGCCCGCGCCCAGCAAATCGCCTCGCAGGTGGCGCCGGCCATGGAGCTATACGCCTGAAAGGAGACCTTATGAAGAAGTTTGCCATCCCATTCCTCGCAGTCATTAGCTTGACGTTCGCCGTAGCCTGGACCATGGGTTCGCGTCCAGTGCGACGACCTACTTCGCCACCGTCGCAACCGCCTAACGCGGTTAGCGCTCAAAGCGTGGCTGCAGTCGGCTTAGTGGAACCTGAAAGCGAGAACATCGCTCTTAGTTGTGCGGTGTCCGGCATGGTCACTGGGGTGTATGTGAGAGCCGGCGATCGTGTCCAGGCGGGACAGAAGCTCTTTCTAGTTGACGACCGCGACCTGCAGGCCGATCTGCGAGTCAAGCGGGCAGCCCTCGAGGCGGCGCGGGCGCGCCTGGCGAAGCTCGAGGAGCAACCTCGCGCGGAAGACATTCCCCCGGCAGAGGCGCGCGTGCGCGAGGCCGAGGCGAGTTTGGCGGATGCAGAAGTGCAAAAGAGACTGATCGAAAGCGTCACGGACAGGCGGGCTGTGCGTGAGGAGGATGTTCAGCGCAGAAGACTGGCATACCAAGCGGCACAGGCTCGTCTCGCCGAAGCAAAGGCCCAACTGGCTTTGTTGAAGGCGGGTGCCTGGGCGCCCGATATTGCCATAGCGAAATCGGAGGCCGCCCAGGCAGAGGGTCAGCTCAAGTTGCTTGAGACCAACATTAATCGTCTCACCACACGTGCCCCGATCGATGGAGTGATTCTGCAGAACAAAGTACGGCTGGGTCAGTACGCACAGTGCGGTCCGCTCAGCGAGTCTCTCATGGTCCTGGGCGGCGGCAAGTATATCCACATTCGCGCCGACGTCGACGAAAACGATGCCTGGCGGGTGCGTCCTAGGACTCAGGCAATTGCCTACGTTCGAGGCGACACGGCGCAGAAGTATTCGCTGAACTTCGTGCGCTTCGAGCCCTATGTCATTCCGAAGAAGTCGCTGACTGGCGATACGACAGAGCGGGTTGATACCCGGGTTCTCCAGGTCATCTATCGCGTGACAGACCCAAGCGCGCCGTTGTATGTGGGGCAGCAAATGGACGTGTACATCGAAACGCCAGTCGCGTCGAGCACATTCCGTCAGCCTTCTGGTTCCGTAGCGGGAGGTGCCCAGTGAAGCGGATCAGTTTGGTCACGGTCGCCTTTTCCATTTTTCTGCTAGCGGGTTGTGTCGTGGGCCCGAACTACAAGCGGCCGCTGGTCAAGGTCCCGGAACAGTGGACCGTTACGCCGGCCCGCGGAACGTCAACGAAACCGCAGGAGAGCGACGAATGGTGGTCGTCGTTTCAGGATCCGGAACTCAACTCGCTGGTCCAGAGGGCAGTGAGCCGAAATCTAGATCTCAAGCTGGCTCTCGAGAGGGTGCAGGAAGCCCGCGCAGCCAGGGGCATTGCAAGGTCGGACTATTTTCCTTCCGTCGACGCTAACGCCTCCGCGACGCGGCTGCGAGGGGGAATCAATCAAGGGGTGATCCGCGCAGTGCCGTCCTCCGCTGATCCCAACGCACGACCAGACTTGATCTCTCCGTTTGAGACGAACTCGTTCCAGGGGAATCTGAGCGCCCTTTGGGAGCTCGATGTTTTCGGCGGAATCCGTCGTGGGGTTGAGGCCGCCACTGCCGACGTGACGGCTGTTGAGGAAAATCGCCGCAACGTGCTTGTGATTCTCTTTGGCGATATCGGCCGCGGCTACGCGCAATTGCGGGGCTTCCAGCGCCGGCTGGAGATCGCAAACAAGAACATCCACACGCAACAAGAGACCTTGGATCTCACTAGCGCCCGAGCGAAAGCGGGGCTGGCCACCGTGCTCGACGTCTCACGCGCTGCGGCGCAGCTCGAATCCACGAGGGCTGTGGTTCCGACCCTTCTCAGCGGAGTCGATGTTTCTGTTCATCGTCTGAGCGCTCTCCTGGGAGAAGAACCCGGTGCGCTGCGAAGCGAGCTGGAGAAGGCGAGTCCGATCCCCGCTGCGGGGCCGGACGTTGAGGTGGGCCTGCCATCCGACCTTTTGAGGCGGCGTCCGGATATCCGCCGTGCCGAGGCTCAGCTAGCGGCTGCCACGGCTCGGATCGAAGAGGCGAAAGCAGATCTGTTTCCTCGCTTTGTCCTAACCGGCACGGCCGGGCGCCAGGCCACTCAACTTCGTGATCTCACATTGGGACTGGGCAACTTCTTTTCGGTAGGCCCGGGAATCAGTTTGCCCCTATTCAACGGGGGACGCACTCGCTCCAACATGGCCGTGCAGACCTCTCGCCAGCGCGGGGCACTCATTAGCTACCAATCAGCTATCCTCGACGCTCTCGAAGAAGTGCAGAATGCCTTGGTGAACTATTCGCAGGAACAGGAGCGTCGCGATCGGCTGAACCAAGCAGTGCAACAAAGCCAATTGGCAGTTGATCTCGCCACCGAGCAATATCGGGCGGGTCTCGTCGATTTCTTGTCGGTGCTGGAAGCGCAGCGCCAACTCTACGCCAACGAAGACCAGTTGGTTCAAAGCCAAACCAGTGTCACGACCAGTGTCATTGCACTCTACCGCGCCTTGGGAGGCGGCTGGAGTGCAGCCGGCATTGTATCCATGAACAAGCCATCACCCTGAACCTTTCGCATCACGGTGAGGTGAAGATTGGACATTTTGGTTCCCCTCCTCGGCTGAGGAGGGTGGGCGATGGCACGGGACGGCGGTCCCACGCCAGCGCCGGGGTGGTGCGACCGGCCCTTACGGAAACCTCCAATCGAACGTTTCGTGCCCCAAGGGCTCCTCCTCCATACGAAACGCTTGAATGACGATTCGCGGTGCATCCCTCAGACCACCCCCGTGCCGCTACGCGACCGCTGTCGCTGTGCAGCACATCCCCTCCTGATTTCAGGAGGGGAGCCAGAGAGCAGACCAACAAGATCAAGCTGAGGTATTACTGATGTTTACAAATCATAGTGACAAATCTAGAGCTGTGTTTCATCTATTCCTGTCCCCCTCACCGGGCCTTCGGCCACCCTCTCCCCAAGGGAGAGGGGAGCTGTCAAAAAAAATTGAAAATCGGCGCCTCCCGTCAAGAAGCGTGCGCAGGAGCGCGCGTTCTCGGCCGTGGATTCAGAACCGTGATGGGTCAGGATCGTCCCGACTCAATTTTTTCACAGCTTCAGGGGGTTGAGAGTGAGGGGCTGGTGGCACTTCATTTCGCAATGCTCAATAGGAGGCAAACAATGATCCAGAAGAAAGTCGCTTTAGTAACGGGAGTGTCGTCTGGGATTGGCCGGGCCACGGCAACCCTATTGTTGGACCGAGGTTTCCGAACTTTCGGAACCTTGCGGGAAATGAACCGAGCCAGCGAATTTTCTACCAGTTTGGAACTGGTTCGATTGGATGTGCGCGAGGAGGAATCGGTTCGTTCCTGTGTTCAAGCTGTTCTTGATCAAGCCGGACGAATCGATTTACTCGTCAACAATGCTGGTTGCGCTCTCGTGGGCTCTCTGGAAGAGACAAGCATCGAGGAAGCCAGGGCAACGTTTGAAACCAACTTTTTCGGCGTCCTCCGAATGTGTCAAGCGGTTCTCCCAAGCATGCGGAAGAAAGGGGGCGGGCGCATAGCCAACATCAGCTCCGTCCTCGGATTCCTGCCGGGGCCCTACCAGGGAATCTATACCGCGAGCAAACACGCTCTCGAGGGTTACTCTGAATCGCTCGATCATGAGGTGAGGCAGTTTGGGATTCGCATCTCTTTGATTGAGCCCGGATTCACGCGAACGAGCATCGGTCAGAATGCTCGGGTGGCGAGTGAGGCCCTGGAAGCTTATGCCAACGAGCGCAAGCGCGTTCTCGATGCCATCCAAAAAAGCATCGCAACTGGCGCGGACCCTGGCGCGGTAGCTTCTGTTGTGTTGGAGGCGCTCACGAGTCGGTCTCCGCGACTGCGCTATCCAGCCGGGCGCGAGGCCAAGTTTCTCAGCCGTCTGAGGAAATTTGCTCCTTCAAGGCTCTTGGACAACGGCCTGCGTAAGCAATTCGGACTGCAAGCTGCATGAGCAGTGCAACTGCACTGCTTCAGCGCTGGAATTCACTTGCTCCCAGTCGACCTGCTGATCAACATCGGCAAACAGCGGGACTGCTCATGGTGCTCTCACTGCTGCTTTCCGCCATCATCTGGAATTTTGGGACCTGGTACTTTGGTTTGCCGGCTTCCAGCTCCCACGCCCTGATTGGTTCGATCCTCGGCGTCGGGCTTGCCAGTTTTCTCTTTTCGGGCCATGGGTTTGGTACTGGCGTCAACTGGATGAAGCCGCGTGGAGTGGGTTTGTCGCTCTTGATGTCACCGCTGGTCGGCTTCTGCCTGGCAGGCAGGCTTTTGTTGTTGAGTAAAAGCCTTTATCAGAGATCACCGTCTCTACAAGGAACCGAAGGGTGGTGAGCCGCTCCGGTATAAAGCATGCGGGAAGCGATAAGCCGGGACAGCCGGTCTCGCATCGCTGAGGTTGCCCCTCGGCTGTCTTGGCGTTCTTGGCGGTTCTGATAACGAACTTGACCGTTTGTGAGCTTTCGCGGCAGCAAGTGATCCGAGTTCGCGATCGTTCAGCTTTTTCACAGCTTCAACGACGGGCGTGCGGAGTGCTGAGTCGCTCTAGCTCAGCCAGGGCCAGTTGCGAAGCATTTCATTAGCCGTGCGTAGTATTCCTATGACCCAAAAAGTTCTTGCCGCAGTTTTCTTCTGGGTTCTTGGCTCTACGGCTTGTGTCCCGAGGCAGGACCTGTCCTCGGCGCCGCAACACGGCATGAAAAACTCCCCTGCAATGAGTTTGTTTGATGCGACCTCGCAAATTTAGGGCTGAACAGTTCCAGAACGTGCCAGAATACATTCCGTTGCCAGTTGAAGAAAGGAAGAACGCCTTGCCTAATCCGCTGAATGAAGTTGTTCCTGTAAACGGAAGCAGCCGTCCAAGCGGTTTCGACCAGCAGCCGGAGGAACGAAGGGCACGCCGGCGGCTAATGCTTCAGTCGCTGTTGTTTGTTCTGACGGTGTTGAGCACCTGGCTTCTCCACGGCTGGGCTTATTCAGCTTGCCTCATTCTTATCCTGCTCTTTCACGAGATGGGTCATTACTTTGCCGCCCGCTCTTATGGCGTCCCGGCAACGCTGCCCTATTTCATTCCGTTTCCGCTGGCATTGTTTGGCACCTTTGGAGCCGTTATCAAGATGCAAGGCATTATCCCGAACCGCCGCGCGCTGTTCGATATTGGCATTATGGGTCCTGTCATGGGACTTGTGGTCGCACTGCCTGCCACGGTGATCGGAATCGGCATGTCAAAAATCATTCAAGTCGATCAGCTTCCTCAGGGTACAGTGGGCTTGGGAGACTCAATTCTTTTCTCGCTCATTGCGCACTGGATCCATGGGCCTCTGCCGCAGGGTCACGACCTGCTTCTGCACCCGATTGGCTTTGCGGGCTGGGCCGGACTTTTCGTCACTGCGATAAACTTGTTGCCAATGGGACAACTCGATGGCGGGCATATTGTCTATGCGCTCTTTCAGCAGAAGAGTGTTTTAATTTACCGGCTGGTTTTCCTTGCGCTGGCGGCATTTACGGTCATTGCCCGACAACCGCAGTGGATCTTTTTCCTAGCTCTGACTTACTTTCTCATTCGCCTCAAGCACCCACCGACTCTGGACGAACACCTCCCGGTAGGCGGCCTCCGTTTTGCGCTTGGCATTGCTGCTATGGTCTTCTTTGCCATCACCTTTCCACCCAATCCGGTAAAGCTGGATTTCTAAGCGCTGGGGAGCGCGGGCGTCCCGGCGGCGTCCCGGCCGCACCTGCAGGGGCCGAGCCAGCACGTCAACTTGCGATTCAGGCCCACGGAAGCTTTTGCTCCCTACCGCGCAGTTCAAAGTCCCCTCGCCCTCCCTCACGGTCGGGCTGCTGAAAGGGCCGAGGGTTAGCTCAGTAGCCCGCGCGCAAGCAAGGGGGGCTGTGCCTCGTTGCAATGACTTACGGGCTTTGCCGTGGTCCTGTCGTGCTCGCGTAAGATTTCGACCAATGAGCGCGCAAGATTCGCCGTTCTCTGCCGCCTGATTTCCACTGCACAAAGCAACGGTTGCGCCACGAAACCCTTGTTTCATTCCTGCCAAGATTGGTTTGACCCTTGCAGTGGCCTGGGAGAAGAAAAATCCGGCCAGATAGCAACTTTGGTCTGCCCGGTCGCATCCACCCGTCCATCCACTCGTGGGTTTTGCCGCAACAGGGGGGCATTGCCATGAAAAAACGACTGATGGCGTCCATTCAGCTCGGTCTCTTGGCGGTTGCCTTATGGGTTCCTTCTCTCCGTGCGCAATCGGCTTCGGCTCCAGGAACCTCCAACGCCGCCATAATCCCCGCTTCGGCGAATCTCACAATCAACCCTGGCGAGAAGCTGGTGCTTCAGTTGGACACCCCTCTACATACCCGGTCTACTCGGGACGGCGACCGCGCGTATTTCAGGACGTCTGACGAGGTGATGGCCGGGGGGATCATAGCGATCCCCCGGGGAAGCGAAGTCCGCGCTACGGTTACCAGCGTGCGGCGTCCCGGCCGACTGGCAGGCCGGGCCGAACTCCGTCTGCGGTTTGACGACGTTCGTCTTGCCGACGGCACCATCCTGCCTCTGAATGCCAGCGTAGTCCGAGCCGGCTTCACCAAGATCAAGGACTCGAAAGACGGCGACCAAACCTTGAAAGGCGAAGGAGGAAATGGGTCCAGCATCGCTGTCTTGGGGCAAGGAGGCCTGCAGGGAGCAATCCTCGGTGCGAGCATCGGTGGAGGCAAGGGAGCGATGTACGGCGGGGCGGCCGGCGCTGCCATTGGTTTGGCGACGGTGATGCTTCAGCGCGGGCCTGATCTCGACCTGCCCAGAGACATGCTGTTCGAGCTGAAATTCGACCAGGCGTTCCAAGTACCGGCGGCGGTTGCGCAGAAGGCTGTGCAATTGGCGCGGTCGGTTCCCGTCGTTCCTAGCGTCTCATCGGGTGGCTCTCCACTCCCTCCTCAGAACTTTCCACGGGATCCAAGCGCGGAACCTGTGCCCGACTTCAGCAGAGATAAAGATATCGAGAGCCAAACGCAGCCACCGGAAGCCACGACGGTCGACGTTGCATCAACCACCACCACCCCGCCCCTGGCTATCCCGCCTTCGGGAACTCCGGGGAATCCGTCGCCAACTGTTACAGATGTCGAAGACGCTGATGGTTTCAAACTGAAGGTTGATGTTCAACTCGTGATGGTCGATGCCACCGTGCGCGACCGCTCGGGCAGGCCCATGGAGAGCCTTCGGAAAGACGACTTTCGCGTTTTCGAAAATGGTCTCGAACAAACGATTCAGTCGTTTTCCAGGGATGAGTACCCGCTGGCCGTGGCGCTGGTGGTTGATCGTAGTGGCAGCGTGGCGCCCTACATGAATGAACTGCGCCGGGCGGCGTATCGGACGCTGTATCAACTCAAACGCGGCGACCAGGTTTGTCTCTTCACTTTTGCAGGCGAAGTGCAGCGCTTGGAAGACCTGACCACCGACCGGCAGAGGATTGCAGATCGAATCGGCACGATTCGGGCTGGAGGCGGAACTAATATCGTCGACGGGCTATTCGATGCCGTCTATTACCTCAGCCTCGTGGCTCGCGACCGCCGGCGTGTGGTGATTCTTGTCTCTGACAACGAGAACACCACCCGGCCGCGTTCCAGCCAAAACGAAGTGATCCGGATGGCCATGGAGTCCGAGACCGTCATCTACAGCGTGAAGACAGCAGGTGAGGGCATGCCGTTGACGATGCGCGTTCCTGTGTGGGTTGGTGGGTTGGGCAAGGAGGACATGGTTGGAAAGATTACGCGCGAAACCGGCGGCGAAGTCATAGACGTGGGCAGTGCCGGTTCACTGGATTCGGCGCTGGCCACGGTCATTACACGGCTCAAGCTGCGCTACACACTAGGCTACAACTCGCCAAACGCCGCGAAAGACGGGACGTTCCGGAAGATCGACGTCCGGCTAAGCGAGCGCTACGGGCGCCCGGACTCCGACTACAGCGTGAGTGCCCGCCGCGGCTATTACTCGCCGGTGGAGAGGGTCGCGCAGGCTAACCCGTAGCCCAGCCCGCTTGCAATTGTTTATTATGGTTCCGCTGAATCGAATTCTCCTATCGAAAATTCGGTGTTGGAAGTAGTTCGCCGCGCCGGCTCGGAATCGATGATCCCGTTCATAATTTTGTTGCACACTCTGCAACAGCAATTCAAAGGCTGTTTGGCCGTCTGGCCATACGGCCTTTTTTTGTGCCCAGAAGAATCCTCGACGGCAACAATCCGAAAACTTTAGCCCGGGTAGTAGCCTTCACTCGTCCTCGTCGTCGTTCTCGTCCTCGGCTTTTGCTCAGTTGTGGATAGAGAAGACGATTAAGGAACTCGCAGCTGGAAGACAGCCGCCACAATTGACCGCTGCAGCCACCTATCCCAAGCACACCTCGCGGGCGCCGAGCAATAAGATGTCCGAACGTTACAGGCTAGGTTGGGGCTTGAAAGGAATGCCAAATAAGGCTTGAACCTCTATCGGTCTCTTACCCAGTTGTGCGGCTTTGAACTTCCATCGCTTGAGCGCATCCATGGCACGATCATCCAGCGCCGGGTTGAGACTGCGAATGATGCGGACCCTGTCAACCCCTCCATCTGCAGAAATGACTGCATAGAGCACTACCATACCTCGAAGTTTCGCGAGCTCCTCATCCTCTGGCCTACCCGGATCGACTTTGCGCAGGGGGCGCGGCTGGACGATTGTCTCGAGAGTAGAAACAAGCACTTGGGATTGGAAGACTGCTGGCTGGGTTTCCGCTGCAGTATGAGAACTGCGATTCCCCATTTCCGAAAACTGCATGATCCAGCGGCCTCCTGGCATCGGAACAAACACGGTGTAATTCCTTTTGCCTGACAGAACACCGTAAACCCCAAGTCCTGCCCCTCCCGTTCGCCCCTCGACGACGGTGATGTTGTAAGATTCCCCAGGATCATCAATTGTCAGCATGTCACTGAAACCGCTGAGAGACCGCGGTCGTTCCCCCGGACCCGCGATCGTGGACACCCCATCGTTGGGAGCACCCTTAACCGACACCCCTGGGATCTGAATATTGGCAATGTTGCCGCCGCTGCCAAAGCCACTACCATCTCCCGCTCCACTACCGCCACCGCCAGGAATCCCGCCAGCGAGAATGCCACCATCCACTCCCTCGGGTGAGCCTGCGCGGTTTCCATCCGGTGAAATTGAAAAGGCTCCGCTCTTGTTCCCGGGCGGGACCTTAATTCCACCGAGTCCTGGAAGCCCCGGGTTGGCGCTAAGCACCACCAAGTTGCGCAAATCCGATCTTAGGGCACCCCCATTCACCTGAATCACGGGGCCTGGGTTACCGGCGTCTGACCCGATGGACCATTCAGGAGAAACTCCCGGATGAAGAGCCAACTTGGGTTGCGGATTCACTAGGTCGCTTTTCACATTGGTCAATTGTGACAGGTTCTGTTCCAGATTCTTGAGCTGCGGGTCGGGAGGTCGAATCGCCGCCGCCGGGGCATTGAGCTTTGCTGTTAGCAAGGAAGTGACCTTACTGGCAATCTCCATCGATTCCACTTTGGTGTCAACGTTCCAGACCACAATGTTCGGGACCTTTACCTCTTGCTTGATTTTAAGCTTGGGAGTGCCAGGTTGAATAATGGTCTGAGCAAAGTTGTCCGGATTCGGCGGAGAAGACTGAATCATTTGCCTCGGATGAAACGATGTGCTTCCTTTGGGCGGCTTTATTCCCCTTTTCTGCCCGGCAGGATCCTTAGGTCCATCGCTAACTGACCTGATTTTGGGAAGGAGGTCCGAAGGCCGGTAGTAGGTGATCTGGAAATTCTTTTCTAGTTCCGCCCGAGTGAAAGACACCGGCTGTTTAAAGGAAATGCCCGAAAGCCCATAAAGAAAAATGACCATTACCACGTGACCCAGCGTAGAAACCGCCACAGATCTTGTAGGGTAAGCAGCAGGAATCCAGACCCTAGAAAATAGCTCCGCATCCTCTCTAAGACGAACTGACGCCAGCAAACTATCTAAGTCCAGATCGGAGAATTCTTGCTTGGCGGAACGTGTAGAAGGGCGTCTAACGATGTTGTCTAAGGAATTCTCTTCAACAAAGAAATCGTCCCATTTTTTTGCACAGTTAGAACAAATCTCCCTGCCAAAGCAATACCACTTCATTCCATTCCCGCAAGTCTTGCAACTTCTCATATCGAGACCGCTCTAGTTACTTGCAATGTCTAGTGTTCAACTGGTGGGAAGTTCGGTAAGAAAACAGATTTGTAATTGGCAATTCTTCTGCCATCACTGCCGCTTGCGGTAAGCCCTGATGACAAACTAATGTTTTTCAATGAGTTGCAGACGATATCGGTCAGTCTGGGCTATATCATTGGAAGGGAACCAGTTGGCACTTCAATAGAGAATGAGCGGGACATTTTGTCCATTTTTGAGAAAACACTTACAGATAAAGGGTGACTGAGGATCGCTGAGTACACCTGACCTGGGTCTGGTAAGAGGCGTCATCGATCTTTGTGTCATGAGGAACTCACAAAGCATACCAGCCCAAACTGACACGGGGGATCTTGAAGGAGCGAAGCCTCAAAAGTGTCGGGTTGACTAGAATCTTGGTGCCGGAGGGGGGACTTGAACCCCCACGCTGGGTAACCAGCGCTAGATTTTGAGTCTAGTGCGTCTGCCAGTTCCGCCACTCCGGCCGAAGAGCGAGGTCCGTTGCTCAATGAGAGCGAGTTGAAAGGTGAACATAACACGAGGTCCCAGCTTTGTAAATCGCCGTGAAGCTACCAGGCGCAGGGCCACGCCCCGTCAAAGTCCCGAGCCCTCCCTCACGGTCGGGCTACTGAACAGGCCGAGGCTCAAGACAGTAGCCCGCGCGTCAGCAAGGGCTCTGCCTCAGCGCAATAACTTATGGGACTTTGACGGGATCTGTACCCGGCGGACCTACCTGCCACTACCGAGGCGCCTTGTTTGAACAGACTGGCAGCACCCGGAAATTTGCTAGGTGTTCTCTGAGGCGCGCTATTTGGTCTGAGCGGAGGGATAGTCCGCGCACAAGATCAACTGGCGGCCCAATTTCCAGCAGCCGACCCACGTGCTCAAGTTCAGCCTCTGCGACAGCGGTCTGGCCACCTGAGCTTTTGGCGATCGCTGAGACCACGCGGCCAAACAGCCGCAAGGAGGGCTCTTTAGCGGAGATGGCGAGCCGGTCTCCCCAGGCTGCAGCTTCTTCAAGCTCCTTGAAGGTCGGACAGCCGATTTCGGCCAAAAGGTAGCCTTCGGCCTCGCGGTAGTTAAGTAGCCACATTGCGGCAAAGTGATACAAAGCAGGCCCAGCCTGGGTTTCAAACGGCGCGGCGGCCAGCCGGTGCGTTCGCCAGACGGCGGTGAGGCCAAGTAGGAGGATTGCACCTGCGAATAGCGGGCGTGCCCAGCGACGCCGGCTCGTGCACAATCCTTCTCCGGCGCGCTCAGCCCAGGCGCTGCCCGCCAGCAATAGAGGCGGCAGAAAGAAGTAGGTGTACCTTCCGGTGGTCTCGAGCCCCCCCGTCATGCGGAACAGGGCTGTGGGGAGCGCGCACAGCAAGAGCCAAGCTAGTGCAAACATTCCCAAACGGTAGTCTTTGAAAGCCCAGAGAACAACTGCCACCGAGAGCAAGCCAAGGATCACGAGCAGAACAGATAAGAATGGCGAAACTCTTTCGGGCGCAAGCCATGCGAAGCCCACACTGTAGGCCAGATTTCGCGGGATGTGGCTTCCGATCCCAATGACTTCAGGATGCGAACGCCATCCCGGTGAAAAACCGAGTGATAGATGAACATAGATAGCGAGAACGAGAGCATGTGGCAGATAACGGCCAAGGCGCTTCAGCGGCATTGGGCCGCCCTGAAAGAAATCCAACAGGGCAGGAAGAACCAACGCAACGGCGCCAGACTCTTTGGAGTAAGCGGCAGCGCCGGCGCAAGCCAGAGAAGCCCAATGATAACGGAAGCGCTCCGTTTCGAGGAAGCGCAGCGCTAAGAGCAGCGACCAGAGCAGGAAGTGAGTTTGCAGCAAGCTGGCGCAATCGATCACCCAGCGAACGGCGCGAAACGGCGCCGGGTGGACCAGAAAGAAGAACGACGCCAGCGCGGCGGGCATCCAGGAGACCTGGAACGCGCGCGCCAGAAAGAAGACCAGGAGGGCGTTTGCTGTATGCAGCACCAAGCTCGAGGCATAATAACCCGGCGCCCAGTCGCCGAACATCGCTTGCAGCCAGAGGAAATAGAAGGTTTTTAAGGGGCGATAATCCCAGGGGGAGCCGGCCGTGAACTGCTCCCAAACCAGCGCCGGCAGCGGCTTCGACTGCACCGCACGGATCCAGATGACATCGTCACTGGTCAGAAAAAACCAGCGGGGAGAAGCGTAGACCACACTCCCCGCAATCAGCAGCAGCGACCAACCCGCGATAACTCCAGTTCTACTCGTGGAGTGAAGCTCCGAGATGGTACCCCCCGCGTTTGTCTTGCCCGCTATGTTGGCGCCTTGTGGGCCTTGTGACATGTCATGCAAAATCCCATCACCATTTTAGCCGCTGCGCTTGGCTTTCGCCGGGAAATGAAGCGGGTTGACCACGCCGCGGGATGTTCCGTGGGGCGCGCCAAACAGCCAGCCGCGGATTGAGCAGCCAGTTCAGCCCCGGCAAACCAAGCCCCGCTACGCCGCGGCTCTTCGCCCGCCGATGAATCTGCAGTGCCGCTGATTCCATAGTGATTCCCTCTCAGCCACGGATGAACACAGATGAACGCGGATCAATGCGAAATGAGGATACAGATGAAAGCCGCAAGAT
>JAKEER010000686.1 GCA_022616615.1 Acidobacteriota bacterium | reverse complement strand
GAAGCGTGCGTTTGACGCAGCCACCCTGGGAGCGCGGGCGTCCCGCCCGCCTCGGAGCGGCCGGAGGCCGCTCCGATGGCCTGCGGCCACAATTGCGGGCGTCCCGCCGGGCGGGACGCCAGGCGGGACGCCCGCGCTCCCAGGGTGGGCTTCGCCACTCCAAAAAATGTCCAATCTCCAGATTCCCGCGAAAGCGGGAATTCAGTGTCCCCCCAACCGAAAGTCTGGATTCCCGCGTTCGCGGGAATGACGGAGATCGCCTCTCGCGAGCTTTCGGTAGACTCTGAGCGGTCTCTCAAAAGGACTACTGGCTTCAAACACCTTTTCGAATTCTTGCTCGACATTTTGACTGTTCACTGGAAATTTCCAAACCCCGTCCCCTTCTTGCACCACAATCCAGCCTACAAAAAGCGAGGGCCGGGCCAGAGCTGATTCCCAGGCGGTGGCTTCGTTGATGAACTTGACCAGAGGAATCCGCGCCTGCTGCGGAACGATGCCGTGATGGCCGAGATCGATCAGAATACGCTGGCCATCATAGTGGCTTCGGAAGAAGGACGCGGCTTGATGGTCGGTCTGCTTTCTTTCAAATCCATTGACGTACGCCTCGTGGTAGAAGGCCACCCCGGGCATTCCGCGCGTCACTTGCCAAATGCCCGACATCAGCAGGGCCGCAAAGATCACACAACTCGTGTTGCGTGCCCCCGTTTCTTCGGCCAGCCAGCGAGTGCGTCCCAACGTCCCGGCAACTCGCCGTATTCCTTGAAGTAATGGGGTAATGATCTCCGGTAGGAAAAGGCAGAGGCCAGGAATGAACAGGGCGGCATATCGGACATTAAGGATACCCTTGGGTGGGAGGCTTGGCACGTAGATGATGCCGGTTCCTCGCATCATATTGGCAATGTAGAACATCAGGGGAAGCAGGAAACAAAAACCGGCGGCCCAAACTTCAGGACTCAGCCAGCTGCGCCGCATCCGCCAGGCAAAAACCAGAAAGCCCAGCCCACCGCCGATGAACAGCAGATCCCCGGCGCCCAGCCGCACCGCCTCCCTGTAGTAAGCCACCGATTTCACCGCATCCCCGCGCGGCGGATAGTGCTCCAGTCCTGCCTCTGCGACAATGCGGCCAATGTTGCGTTCGGTGGCATGCTCTCCTCTCAAAAACGCAAGCGGATCGTTGAAGGCCACCTGGTTATACGCCAGCCAGCCTGCGATGCCTGACAGAGCGATAATCAAATACACCGCTGTTAGCAATACCAGCCGGCTCACAGAGCTCCGGCGGCGAACACTGGCCGCAAAAACTACCATGGCTCCAAGCGGCGCCAGCAGCCAGCCGTCATAGCGAGTCAAGGAGGCCAGCAGCGCAAACCCCCCGCACGTCACGGCCGTCTGGAGCGACGCTTGCTGCGTGAACTTCATGAGACTTGTCAGCGTGGCCAGAAACAGAGCCACATAAAGCATCTCGCCGAGCGGGGTCGATTGGAGATAGAGAATGTTGGGATTGGACGCGAAGGCAGCAACAGAAAGACTGCCGGCCCATTCCCGACCCTGTGTCAGCCGGCTTAAGGCGTAAAGCCAGTAGCAAGCTGCCCAGAAAGCTAGCGCAGAGATGAGGCTGCCTGCCAGTCCGGTGCTCCACAGAAAGTCATTTCGCACCCATGGCAGAAGCAGCAAATGCGGCAATGGCAACCAAACGGTACCAAGGTGGCTGTAGTGAGGAACAGGGTGGTCTAGCACGCGGCGCGCGATATTCAGCCGCGCCACACCGTCATAGTGCAAATTCAGGATTCCGGCTGAGTAGCAATAGAGGACAGAGGCGGCGCTGGCCAGGCCGGCGAGTATTAAAAGATGCTGTTTGGAAAAACGCTGGTTAGAGCTCAAGACTTAAGGAGGGAAACCGTCGGCACACACCGGCTGGCTTAGATGAACAACTCTTCATCTTGGTGAACGGCATCGACCTGGTTCTTGCGTCCGGCAAACAAGAAATGCAGGCCGCCAGAAACGCCTCGGATGAGGGCCGAGACTTCCCGTATGGGCGCCAGCACGTTTTGCTGAACGATAGCGGAGGTCGCTTCCATCTTCTCAATGGCGTCGGTAACAACTTCGTCGGCACGGGCAATCTGGTCTCGGGCACGGTCGGTGGTGTCTTCGAGCACTGCGTTGACACGCTCCACCTGATACTTCACCGTCTCTGAAATACCAGCAAAGTTCTCAGCCGCAGTGTGGAGATTGTGCAGGACCTGTTTAGCGTCTCCGAGCACTTCTCTGAAGTCAGCCACAGCTGGATCGATCTTCTGCTCCATTTCCATCCGCAGCCGCTCCGTGTTGAAGGCCAGCTTCTTCACCGAAGCGAAAATCCCGGCAAGCACGCCGACCTGCACCATGATGGCGAGTGTGGTCAGCCCGACAAAGATGACAACCAGATTCTCCACTTCGCTCTCCAGTCGATGAATCAGAATGCAGCACCGAGGCAAAAGGAAGTACTGCTTGCTTTTTTACCAAAAAGAAGCAGTGAAGAAAAACCCCCGCTGGAACTACTCCGCGCCCATCTGCGTTTTGGCCTTCTCATCACGATAGGCTTGCTTGCCCGCTTCAATCGCCGCGGAGATCTGCTCCTTCTGAGTCGAGACCACTTCTTTTCCCTTGTCGATGTAGGTTGTTACCCTGTCAGACACGTTGCGGCTCGCTGAAAGCACGCGTTCCTTGCTCTCAGAAGCCCGCTGGGCAATGATTTCCCGAGTTTCACGGCCGGAACGCGGCGCAAACAGCAAGGCGACGACAGCGCCAATTCCGCCACCCACCAGAAAGTAGGCCAATTTCGAAAGACGGTCACTTCCATCACTCATGCGCTTCACCTCCTTAAGAATTCAATTTGGCAGGCAGATCCTAGCATAACGAGTCGAGACATCACAAACGACATTCACCGATTACACCGATTCACGCAGCCTCAAGAACTCCGTCACCGCTCCAAACGGATAGCAAGGGCATTGATAGCGATGTGGCCGGGTTCGGGCGCACCGACTAGGCCGGACAGGGTGCGCCCGAAAGCTACGCACCGTGCTCTGCCGGGTTGCACTGAGGGGTTTTCGGCGGAACTTTAGGCGAGGGCCTGTTTGCAGTAATCGAGCGATTCCCGCACGCCCTCCATGGCGGGCTGGTCTCTAATCTCGTGCTCGATGTTGGCTGGAATGCGATACTTCTTCGTCTTCAAGAGCTGCAACACTTCCTTAATGGGTGTGCCGCCAGTTCCAAACTTCACGGTGGGTGATCCTGGCCCCAGCCCTTTCTGCCGGTCTTTGATGTGCAGCGTCACAATGCGCGCGTGATGCTGATCGAGGTACTCGACTGGATCGAAGCCGGCCGCCACGAAGTGGCCGATGTCGAGATTGATACAGATGAATGGAGAGGCACCTTCCATCGCCTGAGCAAACTCCTTGGGCCCGTCAAACTCGTCGGGCTTGCCGCCCTGCGCATGGTTGTGCATGCCGACGCGAGTCTTGAATTTCTTCGCGTGGGCGTCGATTCGTTGCGCAATGCTTGGATTGGAAGAGGCCGTGATGACACGCGTCCCCAGAGCGTTGGCCATAAGGAATCCACGCTGTAGTTCCTCATCGGTCATGTCTTTCTTGAAGCTGTAATTGTAGGCATTGAGCGTGATGCCAGCATCCTTGAGCTTTTTCCCAGCCTCCTCGAAGACCGACAAGGGCGTCTGCAGCCGCCACCTACGTAGGGCCTCGCGATCGAGATTCTTGGGTTCCAGATGCCCCTGCCATAACTCGCAACTGTTCACGCCCACTTCGACGAGAGCCGTGATGGCTTCCTCGAAGGAGCGGTCGCGAAAGCTGTAGCTTTGAACGCCAAGCTGGACGCCATTCACCAACGAACTCCGCGCCTTTTGAGCCCAAAGCGCTCTTACCGAAACAGCCAAGGTGCCTGCGGTTAAGGCCAGGTTTCCGGCAAACTCGCGCCGGGATGTCCGCTTGATCATGATGCCCTCCGTGTTGATACTTCCACCCATTTACTTGAGATGGCCGGCACTGTATCAATCTGAGTTGCAATTTTCAATTCTTGAGTTGCTGTGAGCCCGCTTCCTCATGTCGGCGGCTACAGGCTTCTACCAACTGACCCCTCCCGGCCCAGGCCACGATTTCTGCGCCACCGCCCGACAACAGTTGTATAATCCAGATGTTAGACGTCACTTTGATGACCTGAACTCCTGTTGCGCACCAAGCGGTGGCGCGTGCGATGGGCGGCGACTGCGCTGAGGTTCCTGTATACAACGTGCCTTCCCGGCAAGGAGACTGATGTATATGGTTTACCCTCGCTCCTCCTCCCCTCCACTCCCTGTCCAAAACTCCTGGCGGCTTGTCTCTCGCGTTTCACGGCGGATTGGCTCAAACGAAACGGCCCGGTAACTTTAGTCGAGTGAAAGCACCAGCAGCATCCTTGCTTCACAAAAATCACAGCAAAGGAGGCGTTATGAAACGAGACGGATTGAGCATCGATCTGAGAACGGTGGTGATTTTGCTAATCCTGGTCAATGTGCCCCTCTGGGCTCTGGCCTTTTTCACCGTCGGGCAGGTAGAAACCTCGGTTGAGGCAAAAACTGCCGATGATTTTCGGGCCATCGCCAAGAAGAACGCAAGGACCATGAACTATGCGATCAACCATCTCGTAGCCCAGGTTGCAACCATCGCTGTTAGCCCGAACGTCAAAGACGCCGTGCGGAAACAGAACGGTTCATATTCAGGCCCGCCCGAGCTCATTCAAAAGCGTATCAGCGAGATCGACAAGCTCTGGCTGACTCCGCAAGCCAAGCCTTATGCAGAGCCGATTCTGTCGAACAATGCCTCGCAGTTCTTGCGTCAATTTGCGGGCGTGCAGCCGAGCGTCAAGCGCATTACGGTAACAGACCGCATGGGCGCCGTGGCCGCTGCTAACGTGAAAACGGTCGACTACGACCAGGCCGATGAGGCTTGGTGGCGCGACACCTTCAAGGATGGAGTCACCGGGAGTGTCGTTATTGAAGACGTCACCGCCGATCTGATTACCAAAGCCAACTCGCTTCATATCGCAGTGCCGGTGCTGGAAGATGCGCAAGACCTTGTCATTGGCACGATCGGCGCCGTCGTGGACATCAGCGACCTCTTTCCCCTGGTCACTGGAGTGAAGATTGGCAGCACCGGCGAAACGCTGCTCGTCAAGGACGATGGCACTATCATCGCCGGAGCGGAACTGGATTCCCAGCGATCGACGCAATTGGCTTACATCGACGACATTCGGAACGCAATGCATTCGCAGACGAAACCCGACTTTATTACCGCCACGGCGCCCGGAGGGTTGAAGAAGTCGGTCGCCTACCTCGACACGGGGCTTTCCGCAACTTATCCGGCGCTTAAGTGGCTGACCGTCGTCGAACAGGACTATAGCGAGACTCATGCAGTGGTCGACAATCTCATTCGAAAGTTGTTGTTGGCAGTGCTTGGAGTGCTGGTCTGCATCACCGGGCTGGCTCTTTACTTGTCCACCCACCGGCGGCTGCATTTTACTGACATCAGTGAAGACGGGATCGAGGAAGCCAAAAGCAGAATGGCCAAAGGCCGCAGCGCGTAGGATGCAGTGCGCAGATAATCGTCAGATCGTCTCGCCACACCCTCAGCCGAATGCTATTGCCTGTTGCTCCTTGGCTATTTTCTAGGCTATTGGGAACCCCTGCAAGAGGTCAATAGAGAATAGCCAAAAGCCAATGAACAATAATAAATGCCTTCGAAACACTAGCGCGGAACGGGGTCTGAAGGACAGGAATGTCACTAACAATCTTCTCACCCTCTGGCCCCTAGACGTAG
>JAKEER010000685.1 GCA_022616615.1 Acidobacteriota bacterium | reverse complement strand
TCGATGGCCTCCTTCAGGATGGTCTGCACAGGCTGCTGCTGTTTGCGGGCGAGCTCCCGCAGCACAGCCAGGGCCTGTTCATCGATGCGGATGCTGGTGCTAGGCATAGTTCTGCGCCTGACGACAGTTCCGTTGTACCAGATGTCAGCACATATGTCTACAGAGATGCAGGCCGGGCGGATTAGCAATAACGCACGATATGTGGTCTTATCGTGCATTCCGCCAGCTTCCTAGAGCCGGTTCGCGATCGGAGCCGGCGGACTTTGAGCTTGGTCTGGGGGGATCAGTTCGCCTCAGGTCGGCGGATCAATTCAGGAGGCGGCCACGAGCGGCAAGACTATGCTTTCAAAACGGCAAAACTATGCTTTCAATGACAAAACCGCCCATAAGTATGCAGTGTAAGGCACTTACTTAACGAATGCAATAGAACGCATCTTCTCTTGCATTGGTGCCGCACAACTGTGCACTACCGCTCCAATTGTGCTATTCTGGCCTCCGGCTTTTCGCTCTCCCTTATCTATGCCTGACCTGCCGTCCTGGATCGACCGGCTCCCCGAAATCACCCGAGCCCTGGAGGCGCCAGACGCCCCTCCCTTCCTCGATCGGTCGGCCATCGAACGCCTGTTCGGACTCCGCCGTCGGCAATCCATCTCGCTCATGCACCGCCTCGGCGGCTACCAGATCGGCAAGACGTTCCTGGTGGACCGCGACGTCCTGTTGCAATTTCTGCGGGACCCGCAACGCCGCCGCGTCGCCGACGGCGAGGCCGATCGGTTCCGCAGCGTCGGCGAGCTGCTCGCCCAGACCCAGCAAGAACTCCATTTCCGGCGCATTGCGATCCCCGCCACTCCCCGGGTATTCCATCTTGAGCTCGAAGGCTTGCCCGAGGGCATCGACCTAGCGCCAGGCGAACTGAGAATCCGCTTCCAGCACCCGCAGCAACTGCTCGAGAAGCTGTTTGCGCTGTCGCAGGCGCTCGCCAATGATTACGAGATGTTCGAAGCCGCCTGGACCGCCGCCAACCGTCCATGAGCGACGCCAGTTTCGCCCAGGGTGAACGCGCCCGCCTACGAGCTCTGCTCGAAGCGACCATCTACCTGTCACCCGAGCCCGTCCCGCTCAAGCATCTGGCGCGGGCCACCGGCCAGGCGCCAGAGGTGATCCAAGAACTTCTCGAATCACTTGCCGCCGAGTTCGACCAACCGGACCACGGTCTCCGGCTGCGCACGCTGGCTGGCGGCTACCAGATCAGCACCAAACCCGAACACCGAGACGATCTCCGAAGGCTGGTAGCGAATCTGCGACCGCCCTTGCCGCTCTCGCGGAAGGCTATCGAAACCGCCGCTGTTATCGCCATGCTCCAGCCGGTCACAGCACGTCAGGTCCAGGCTGCCCGCAAGGTCCGCAACAGCGACGCTATCCGCACCCTGCTCCGGCGCAAGCTTATCGCCCCGGCCGGACGCGCCCATACTCGCGGCAAACCCGTCCAGTACCGAACCACACAGCAATTTCTGATTGAGTTCGGACTCAATGATCTGTCCGAGTTGCCGAACATCGAGGCGTTTCAGCAGGTCCCCGGTATCAAACCGGACGCCGCTTCCGCCTGAACGGACACGCAGCTTCCCTCCCCCCGCTCGGGTCGCATCTTTGTACAACGGTCGCAGCAAGGATTGCACGCTTGGGCTCGGTCGCACCAAGGTTTGCGGCAGTCGCAAAAAGGCCTGACGAGTCGCATTAAAGACTGAAATTCACACCGATCCTTCACCAGGAAAGGTGGAGAGCCGGCTTCACGAGAACGGAAACCCCGCGCCTCCAGCGTCGAAATCGACCAGCGCCTGGCTGCCCAAACGGCCGCCACACTCCAGGATTTGGAGACCACCGGCTGGACGTGTTTCAGCAGCACCTGTGGCCGCGGAAGGATGACCCGCCGCGCAGCAGAAACCCGGAAGTTCAGACTGCCACTCTGGCTCTGGTGGAGCGCTACTGGCGATTCCAACGTCGACTGCCGCGGATCCTAAACGAACGCTGTTACCGATCCACAGCCCGGCGGTCGCGACGCGATATAACCGCTCAACTCCACGCGCCACTCTGGGAGCACGACGTCACCTGGGAACTCTGGCGCTCGCTCGACCCGCGCTAACTTTTCTGGTCCGACCCGGTCCCTAAACCCAGAGCGAAACCCGACGCCCAATCTCTGCCGTCGCAGGAACTCTGACAGATTCGTCGCAACAACTGTGACTTCTTGCACGAATTGTGAAAAATGACAACGAGGTCATCCAGCAGCTTGAAGCGTCGTCCCAAATTCGTCGACCGGGCCACGCTCGAATTTCTCCTCGGCGTCGGCGGCGGTGCATCAGCCTTGCCACCCTGGCGGCGGCTCGGAGAGTTCAGCCAACACCCGTTTGATGCCCTCAACAATGATTTCCTGATGTTCCAGCTGGTTGAAAGCGGCCTTTCGCCGAAGCTCGGCCGCCAAGGATACAGGGCATCTAAACGATAGCTGACGAACGGCTTCTCTTTGAAGGAGAGGACGGGGAGTAAGCCCGCCGACAACATGCGGCTGTGTGGTAGCTACCTCGTAGATTTGGGTTACTGTCGGCAGGTCAGCAGGCTCGCGAGGCTCGTCCACGGTCCGCCCAAGAAGTTTGCGTTCAGCTTCCTTGTCCGCCTCTGGCTTGAAGCTCGTGAAAGCGGCCTTCAGACCGCCGCGGTCGCCTGTAGGCATTTCGCGATCTCCTCTGCTAGATTCCTTATTTCCCCGGCTGCTTTCCCCTCCGGCTCGTATGCAGTCACTGTCTTGCCCACTGTGGGAGCAAGGACAAAGGCTTGGCGTGTCGTCACTTCACTCCGGAGGACCTCTACGTCCACGCCATCGATGCGGAAGACTTCCTCGGCCACGGATATGGCTTCGGTACCGGTACGGGTCCGACCTGGCGATTTCCCGTTTACCACTATGAAAACTCGCTGCTTATCTTTCAGAGCACCGACTTCCCTGAGCAGCGGAAGCAGTTGGTGGCTGGCGAGGTAGTCGAGCATAGAGGGTCGGACGGGCACGATGACAACGTCAGCAGCTAGGATCGCCATGCGCGAGATGCTTGTCTGGCTGTCCTTGCTGGCCACAGATTGAGAGGCCCCTGGCGGACAGTCAATCAAAATCGCATCGTACCCTTTCGCTGACATCTCGCGTACCTTACGGTGAACGTCTTCATGGGGGTGCGTCATGACCTCGAAGCCCATACCGCTCTCCCCTGCCCTCATAGCCCACTGCTGTGCGCTCGCTTGTGGGTCGGCGTCGATAAGCAGCACCTTGAGGCCTCCTTCGCTCAGCACCCCAGCGAGATTCATAGACAGCGTGGTTTTGCCACAGCCGCCCTTTTGATTGGCAACCGCGATCACGGCGGACATACCACAACGCTACAGAAAATCTACCTCACTGTCAATGAAACGCTGGTGAATAGACGACAGGTAGCTATTAGCTACCTGTCGCGGACATGCGGCCGTACTATAGATCTACATTCAACAGTCTCTTTTACTGCTACCACATAGCTACCGACTTGCTATACTTGCACCTCATCGACCGCCGCCGCAAATCGGTCGCCGGAGCACAGAATCAGACCGGTCTTCCTCAACGGTTGCAGTCCAGTACAGTTGGATATCCAGGAACACATTCAGAGGGTGTAGTGGTGTAGTTGCGTGGAAATTCGTCGAGCGAGCCTAGTGTGGTTCTGTCGGAATCGGTGTAGTTTCGTGGAAGACGAGCCTCTCACTGCCATGACTGGAGACCCTCTGGTGTAGTTCCGTGGAAGATTTTTCGAACTGGCTCAGAGTGTAGTTACGTGGCAATTGTGCCACCGCCCGGCGAATCGAAGACCATCCCTGTAGCCGGTGTAGGCTCCTGGAAATCTGGTGTAGGTCGAGGGAAAACGCGGTGTAGGTCCTCGGCAATTTGGTGAAGCTCCCTGGCAGGACGGGTGTAGGGCTCTGGAACTTTCGGTGAAGATGTGCGGCAGAGTTGGTGTAGATCCGTGGAACCTCAGCCATGCCAACTATCGCTTTTTCAGCGGCTTGGAAGCACCTCGCGAGATTCTATAGGCCTTTACAGCTTGCTCATAGTACACTCTACATGCACCAACATCAACTGAGGCACCCAGACTGCATGCCTGACATTCCGACGCTGCCGCTTGTTGTTGAACAGGTTGACTTTGTGCGCGTCGAAAAGAGCCTCCACTCCCTTGGTTTCTTCGCTTCCACGGCCAATCGCGAGATCTCCAGAACCATCGTACAGATCTTCAGACGTCCCGATGGTCAAAAAATTCAAGCCAAAGCTGTCATCGAAGGGATTCCAAGTCTCGGTCTTCCGACCACCGCTGACCGAGACAAGTACATGGCCTTTATGAAGATCGCCTTGGATCAACGGGAGATCGAAGGGCAACTGGCCAACCCAATCCGCTTCAGCGGCGCAGACATGATCAAACTCCTAAGGCTTCGCAAAGGTGGCTTCCACTACGACGAGATCAATGACTGGTGCAAACGCATGGTCGCTACAACGATCATGTCAGAGGCCTCCATCTTCCTCGCGGACCGAAAGCAATACGCCAACAGATACCTTCCATGTGTTCGATCGCGTTGTCCTCGTTGGTGAGCAGCTCAACGACGGCACGCGCTCGGAACATTACCAAGTGTACCTGTCACAGTGGCAACTCACGAATCTGAACCAAGGATACTTGCTCCCGCTTGACTTCAATGCCTACCTAAAGCTTCATCGGGACATCGCCAAGGCCCTCTTCGGCCATCTGAGCGTTTGGTTCTACGCCAGTCGCGGACAATCCATAGAGAAGAAGTACGAAGATCTGTGCCAGCTTCTGAATATTCGAGCATACCCATATATTTCAAAGGCTCGCTCGGTATTGGAACCCTCTCTGGAAGAGCTGACGAAGATTGGGTACCTCTCAAGCTGGGAGTTGATTCGCACCGCGCGAGGCACAGATTTCAAACTCACGCTCTCGCCGGGTAAGCGATTGCTATCGCTGCCGAATTTCGCCAGCGTCGTAAACCCTGAAGCACGCGCCGCCCTTGAGGCCCGACTTCCCGGCTGGGTGAGTGAACTCGTCCAGCGCGGTGTAGTTGAGAGGAAGGCCAGGCAGCTAGCGCTTGATGTCCCTGACGAGCAGCCGGTCGTCGACCAAATCGAGTACGCCGAGTACCTCATCCGGCAAGACCGGCGAGGCCGCGGAAAAATCTCCAATCCAGCCGGCTTCTTCATTTGGGCCATCGAGAACAACCTCAGCGTTCCTGACGACTTTGAAACATCAAGAAAGCGCCGCCTTCGAGAAGCTCAGGAGCAAGCTGAAAGTCAGCAGCGCTACAGAATGCTCCAGCTCGAAAGCGAGTACGATGAATTCTGTCAGGAACAAATCCGCTCGCGACTGGAGGCCGACTATCCTGCAGCTCGTCTCGAGGCGGCCATTCGCGAGCAACTCAAGATCATCAAACGCGAGCAGCCAGAGTGGTTTGACCGCGCCCTGGAAACAACGCAGCGCGAGGTAGCCCTCGGGCGAATCAAATCACAGATCCGGGATTCCCTGGCGCTGCCCAGCTTTGAGCGCTGGAGCAAGCTGGACTTGCAACAGCGCCTGTTCTGAATTTCCACCCTACTACACCGACGAGTGCAGGCCTCAGGCATCCGCTCAGTCGCGACTGAGACGATTCCAGTCTGCGAGCGTGCTCGGCGTACCGCTCGCCGGCATCGACCATCGACCATCGACCACGACAACGTGACTTTGGCACAGCCCGACGAGCCCACGGATCCGGTCAGGGTAGGGAGCACCTCGTGACGACGGCAGGTTACCGGCCTGTCATCGTCCCGGGAGCTGGTCCAGGGTGGTGGCGCTCCACCGGCTCCACCTCCGGGGTGGCTCTTACATCACGCCCCTAGGAATTGGGGGCTGGACAGCCCTGGCCTCGATCAACGCTGCCCAATCTTCCGGCGCAACAGTGAACTTGCTGACTTCATGCGCAAAGCTCGCGACGTTCGTCATTTCACCTTCAAAAGGAATCGACCTCCACAAAAAAGACCAGCCAAAACTGTCCAAAAAACCCATTGCCAAGCCCTACAAAATAGAGGCCCTGTTAAAAATGGACAAAACCACCCAGGCTGTATACGGGCAAATCAATGCCATGGGTTGCGACGTTTTTGAACTCGGACTCTTTAACCCGGCCAACGTCGCCGTCCCAATGATTCCACGAACCTGGGATAAGGAAACTCTGCTGCGCTCCGTCTCTTGGCTACGGTACCAGAACCGCGAGGGCCGGAATATCTACGCCCGGCCACACGGCGAACATAACCTGACCCTAATCGATGACCTCAAGCCAGATGCGATCAAGCGAATGAATGTGGGGGGATTCCATCCTTCCGTCGGTGTTGAAACCTCGCCAGGGAACTACCAGGCGTGGGTCAAGCACCCACGCCAACTCTCGAAGGAACTCGGAACCGTGGCAGCCCGAATGCTCGCCGATAAATTTGGCGGCGACCACGGTTCGGCGGACTGGCGCCACTTCGGTCGAGTCAGCGGATTTTGTAACCGAAAGGGTAAATATAAAGACCCTGAAACAGGCTTGTTCCCCTTCGTCCTGCTGCATGAGGCAACCGGGCAGATCTATCCGGAGGGTGAGCGCTTTCTCGTCACCGTTCAAAAGGCGGCTGAAGAGCAGCGCAAGCAACGGGACCAGATAAGACAGCGCATGACCACGAGGCCTGTATCCACGGGCGAATTGAAGAAAACTATCGAGGACTTTCGCCGCGACCTCAGATACGGCGGATCGGAAACACGGCAGGATTTGGCTTACGCGATCTACGCGCTATCCCACGGGGCGGGGGAAGCAGTCGTGGCGGCAGCGCTGCGATCACGTGATTTATCGCATAAGGGAAGCGAGCGGCGCCAGGACGACTACGTGACACGAACAATCCGGAAAGCGCTGGAAGGGATTGGGGGTAGGGGACACTGAAGGGGGGTAAATCGGGAGTTTGGACAGTTCGTCGAAAAGTGGGTGCCGTGATACAGCATGGCTTGGAGGTCGCATTTGAACTCATCCGCAGCGAAAATTAGTGGATTATGCAGTACAAGAAGAAAGCCCAGCCCACAATCGTCCACAACACATACCATCGGAAATGTTTCGGCCCAACGATCGCCGCACACACCCACCAGAACCACATTGTCGAACATCCTCCATCTTACCTTGACGCAGCTACAATCGTTCCCGGTTACGGGATTGTCGGCAGCATTCTGCCCAGAACAAAGCCGGCTGCAAATGTCAGCAGCCCGAGAAAAAGGCCGAGCGTTCCCCACCGAATGACTACAGGCCTGCTGTGCGCTTGGTGAACCTGATAGACAAGCTCCCGCGCTTCCAGACTCGCAGCATGGAGATCGGCCTGCATCCCCCGCCGGATCTCTGAGACAGTCT
>JAKEER010000684.1 GCA_022616615.1 Acidobacteriota bacterium | reverse complement strand
GGGGACGGCGTGGATCTGTCACTGACGGCGATCCCCCTCACCCCCGATCCCCACTCCCCGTTGGGGCGAGGGGAGCCGAGAATCGCACTGGGGCTCAACTCCACACCCGTGCTGCTTTCCGACTTTCGCGACAGAAACTAGACTGGCTAGTTAGTTTCTGGTTACGAAACTCGGAAAGACCGCCAAACATTATCTCAGCCCTCGGAGGGGGCGGTGAATTGTAGCCCAAGGTGCAGCAGAGCGAAGCCCTGTGTTAACGGGCAACACACCGGACCAGACCTGGAAGGGCGACCGAGGGTCGGCTGCAATCCCCGATCCAGCCGGGTTTCCTTCAGGGCTTTGGTCGATTCTTCTGTATTTCCAAGATCCGCTGCGCGGCTGTGGCCGCTCCGCTTCACACCGGGCTACAAGCCATCGTCCCTCCGGGGACTGGAACCCGCACCTATAGCGTCTTTTCCGAAGTTTCGCGACACGAAATAGTTAGTATTCCAATACCACAACGTCTTGCATAAATCGTCCAAAAATTTGTCCAAAATGACGGCAGAATTGAGTCTTTATATCTTGCAATCCCGGGCCCCTACACCCCAGAACCTTCGAGAGAGACGTTACGCCCCTTGACGGAAGACCACAAGGAACGATCAGCCCGAAATAGTCTAAATCTGTGTTGACGTTTAAGGCGACGCCGTGTGAGGTCACCCACCGACTGGTTCGAACGCCAATGGCTGCAATTTTTTTGTCTCCCACCCAGACTCCAGTGGCTCCGGCAACCCGTGCCGAACGGACACCGAAATCCGCAAGCGTCTCGATAATGCAGCTCTCCAGGCTCCTCAGATACCAGTCGATGTCACGACGAAGCTCCTTCAAGTCAAGGATGGGATAGGCAATCATCTGTCCCGGGCCGTGATAGGTGATATCTCCTCCACGGTCGGTCGGACAAACACTAACCGATTTGCTCTCCAACTCCGAAAGCGCAACCAACAGATGTTCGGTTTTGCCGCTGCGCCCGAGCGTGATGGTATGGCCATACTCAACAAAAAGAAGATGATCGGAGACCTCTTGGCACTTTCGCTGCCGTACGATTTCACCCTGTAATTCCAGGCTCCTCCAGTATTCCTGCAGACCTAGGTCCACGACTGCGCACGCCGGAACCTTCCTCACGTCTTCATCAACGAATGGGAAAAGAGCAAGAGTTTCTTTGCTTGGAGCCAACACGATGAAGTGCTCTCGACAGGGTGAGACGGCCAGGGTCCCGTCAAAGTCGCCTTGTTAAGCCAACCACCGGTGTCAGCCGGTGGACAGTTGCTCTCCACGAATTCTGCACGTGAACCCGCAACAGGCGCGCCGCAGCGCGCCTGTTGCGGGTTCACGTGCCCATGAGAAGTAAAGGATCCATGCAACCACCGGCTGACGCCAGTGGTTGGACTAGCCTGGATCTTGAGCCTTCCGACTTGGACGGAGCCCTGGTGAGACGGCCCAGCCACTTGAACCATCAGTCATTCTAAACCAGTCAAATGTACGGTTCAAATGAATCTGCTGGTCACAGAGGGTCCCGTGAAAGTCCCCTAAGTTATTGCGCTGAGACAGAGCCCTTGCTGACGCGCGGGCTACCGTCTTGAGCCTCGGCCGGTTCAGTAGCCCGACCGTGAGGGAGGGCTCGGGACTTTGACTGATTTTGACGGGCCCTGGCTGGTCACGCAGGCTTCATCAGAAGAGGGACAGCGGTTCCGCAGAAACCGCGGGGAGTTGTTGGCGCCTCCAATTCATGCACCTGCCCGGACAACCCCCAGGGCCTGCGGCCTTTGCCCCTTTGCTAAGGAGACTTGCTCGCCCGGTCGCAGCTCTTTGGGCTGGTCAGCTCCAGGGATTTGAGATGCAATGGATGAGGCAAAGCCCCCGTCCTGTGCGGCGGCTTGAGGCCCCGCCTGGCATCGCTTGCTCTAAGTGAATTGAGACTCTGCGGGGGTTGCCTATTCAATCCTTCAGGCTCTGCCACATCGAGGAAAGCAAGTCCATCAAGGAGTCGGGTTCGCCGCTCCAGGAAAGAGACGAGGTGTCGCGCGGAGACTTCCCTTCCCTCGCTGCCAACTGCAGCTCCTTCAGCCTGAGGCGGCGCGACTCGGCCTGAAGCATCTCTCTCTCGCGCTCGCGCGCCTTGCGCAATCCGCCGTTGTGTATGAAGGCAATGATCTGGGGGAACTCTGTGTGGTCCAGCCAGGTTCCATGCTCCTTACACCAGTCGATCACAATGCCCGAACAACCGGCGAAATTCATGCGGTTCATTAGCTTCTTGCAGGCGGGGCAAGGAACGTAAACGCGCCGCGGTTTCGCCGTGGCTTCCTGTTCTGGAGTCTCCAGCACGGGCCGCCCCAGGACAGCCTCTTGCTGTTCGCGGTCTTGGCAGATTTTCTCGAACGAATCCTTCGTTACCCAGATGCCACCGCAAGCCCGGCACTCGCTCAACTGGCTAGTGCCCAACTGGATGAAAGTCATGGTTGTCTGGCAGTGCGGACAAGGTTCAGCTGCTTGCTTAAGCAGTTCTGCCTTCGCGACCTCTGCGCCGCACCAAGGGCAATGTTTCATTCCAACAAAAATCGCCGCAAAGCAGGATGGACAGGCAACGGTTGCTAGCGATCCTTGGCACCACGAGCAGCGCACCTGATCCGGGCTGGCATCGCCGCCGCAATTGGGGCATTTCATAGGCTGTAAGGTTGCAGGAGAGAATGACGAATGACGAAGTACGAATGACGACAGAAGCCCGAATGACTCTAATGACGAATTTGGGATTCATCGGCAGCCATCTTTATCTCCGTGTCTCCCTCGCACTTCGAACTTCCGACTTCGGACTTCTACATCTTTTCCCATTTCCGGCTGCGCATCGACCGGTACCCGGCTTCAAGAATCGAGTTGACGATGTACCCGTCCTCGTAGGTTTCCCGCGGTGTTGCTCCGTTGCGGGCGCATTCTACGAAGTGTCGCATCTCCGCTTGATAGCCGTAAGCAAAGGCTTCTTCGGGCAAAGGCCGCGTCCAGCCAAAGTCCAGGTCAGCCTTCTCGATGACGTAACCCGCTGGGCGTGGTGTAAAGGAAAGCAATGGGGTCTGACGCGTGACGTCGGTAAAGAGCGATCCCTCCGACCCATGAATCTCGTTGCGGAGATCCAGGCCTCCCCGCGTCGTCCAGGAAAGCTCGCAATGGGCGAGGCCGCCGCTGGCAAAACGAAGCAACAATAACGCATTGTCCTCGCCTCGCGTCTTCTCATGATGTACGAGCGTTGCTCCCCAGGCCATCACCTCAGTAACGGGATCTTCCTTGCCGAAAAAGTAACGGGCGGCCTCAATGCAGTGGCAGCCCAAGTCATGCATGGCGCCGCCTCCCGTTTGAGCAACATCCCAGAAGTGAGCGCTGTGCGGACCGCTGTGCGACTCCCGCGACCGCACCCACAGCACTTTTCCAATGCCTCCACGCTCAATCGTTTCTCTAGCCTTAACGACAGCTGGAGCAAAAACCTCGGTCTCGGCATAACCATGCATCATTTCTGACTTCTTCGCCGCCCCCAACATTGCGCGGGCTTCTTTCTGGTTGCGTGCCAGCGGTTTTGTGCAGACCTGATTCTTCTTATGTTTGGCTAATTCCAACGCAACAGGCAAGTGCTCTTGATTGGGCAAAGCAATCAGGTACAGATCGATGCCGCTTCGTTCCAAGGCCCTGCTCAGATCCGTCACACACTCAGGGATGTCCCAGCGTCGCGCAAAGTCCTGTGCCCGTTTGCGGGAGCGTGAGTAATTCATCACAACCTGCTGGCCGTTGACGTTGGCCAGCCCCTGCATGAAAAACTCAGCCACAAATCCGGAGCCAAGGAGAGCAATGTTGATCTTGCGCATAAGAGTAAGAAGACGGGGCCCACGATTGGCGAAAAGCACGCCAATCGTGGACGAAACCGCCTTAAGTTGACATTAATGGAAGAAGCTCCGCTCTGACGTGCTGCCTCTATCAAAGTGAGGAATCAACCCTGACCTGGACAAGCCAGACCTATGAGGCCCTCTTCCCACTCGATCGCCGCCATTGCCGCGAAACCTGCCCTCGCGAAAGTGGGAAGCCGGAGTCCAGACTCTCCGTCGGCAACGCTGGATTCCCGCTTTCGTGGCAAGGAGGCAGAGAGCAGTCGTCAAACCGCCTGATCTCTGTTCGCTTGAAAACCAAGGCACCCTGCGCTACTCTGGATTCTCGGAGCGTGACGCGATGATGCAGAGTCAGTTTTGGAAACATGTTCTAAGCCTGGCCTTGTTTTTCTGGCTGGTCTGTCCGATGTTTTCTTTGGAAAGACCGCCTGATGCGGCAAACCTGGTTGTCAACGGTCTTCTAGTTTGTCTGGACGGAACGTTCAAGGAAACAGCCTGCGGAGCAATGCCGGAGTTGTTGGGTCTGAAAGTGGCCGGAGGCACAATCTATCCTCTGAAGGAACACGAGAACGTGCAGGCCCTTTTTCTCGAGAAGCGGCTTCAGACTCGACAGTTCAGGCTCACCTTGCGCAAGGACGATGCTGCCTCACCCTTGTTTGAATTAGTGAAATCTCAACTCATCCGAGGCGGCAAGCTTTATGACTTCCATTACTTCTGTGAAGTCTGCAACATCACGACCCACGCGCCCGGGCCCTGCATGTGCTGCCGGGAGACAACTGAGTATAGGGAAAGTCTGGCGGAGTGATCGAACCGGATCTAATTGAATTAGCTAGTTTCTGTCGCGAAAGTCGGGGAAGCAGCACGGGTGTGGAGTTGAGCCCCAATGCGATTCTTGGCTCCCCGCGCTCCGCGAGGGAAGCGGACACACACAAGTCGTCTCCGCCGATCAATGGCTATTCGTATTGGCCGCTGCGCCGGCGGCCGTGCCCAATTCTGACTTCAGGATTTGCCGGCCAAGGTAGCCGATGACATCGCGGGCTGAAATAATGCCGACGGGCTCATGATTGCGAACGAGTGGAACGTGCCGGAAGCCTCCGACGGACATTTCATGTAGGGCAAAGCGAATCGAGTGTTCGGGGCTCAACGTGACGGGCCTGGGGGTCATCACTTCCCTGAGCTGAATATCCTGCCAGTCGCGCCCCGAACCAACCGCTTTGAGGAGAAAATCTCTCTCAGAGAAAATTCCAGCCAACTCGCGGCCTTCCATCACCAGGATACAACCGACGTGACGCTGCTTCATCATTTCGACCGCTTCAGACACGGAAGACTCGGCTGAAAACGAAATGGCCTGGGCTGGCTTCAGAACAGAGATCGAGTCCTCCATGAGCCGTTCCTGCAGTCCGGACTGCGGCTGCGGGACGTCCAGTTTCATGAGGGGCGCCATACAAGTCTCACACCGATCCAAACCAGGCAGGTTGTCGTGACCACAAGCAGGACAGAGCATCGTTGCTTTCCCCCTTTTCCCGAATCAGTCTAATAGAGCCTCAAGCCTGAGAGCCGGCGCCTAATATGGAGAACCGGAGAGGCGGCGACGTTTCTTCTGCCACACTCGCCGTTTCTCCGCCTCTCCGTTTCCGCACTTACGCAGCAACCGCCCTGACTTCCAACCTACTCCACCACCCACGTATCGCCGCTGTTGAGCAGCTTTTCCAGATTCCCCGGGCCCATGCGCGTGATGGAATCCTGCACCTGGGCCTCGAGCAATTCGTCGTAAGTAGGTTTCGCCACGGCGTGGAAGACACCCACGGGAACCGGAAACTCCGGATAGTCCATTCTGGCCAGCATGTACGCCAGATTGGGCTCCGGAGAATGAGCGTCGTGCACGAGCAGATCGGCTTCGGTGATTCCGTTGCCAAGAGCGACGACTGCGAGCTTCAGTCCATTGAGCCGGATACCCTTGTTACGATCCTTTCCAAAGATCATCGGCTTGCCATGCTCCAGGTTGATGGTACGGTCCTCACGGTGTTCTCTTTCAGTAAAGTGTTTGAAAGCTCCATCATTGAAAATGTTGCAGTTCTGAAAAACTTCCACGAAAGAAACGCCTTTGTGGTGGGCGGCCTGGGTCAGCACGGTGTTCAGGTGCTTGACATCGACGTCGATCGAGCGCGCCACAAACGTCGCTTCATTCGCCAGCGCCACGCACAGAGGGTTGATCGGATAATCAATCGAACCTTGCGGCGTCGATTTGGTCTTTTTCCCAAACTCGGAAGTGGGCGAATACTGACCCTTCGTCAATCCGTAGATCCGGTTGTTGAACAGAATGATGTTCACATCAAGGTTTCGCCGGATCGCATGCATGAAGTGGTTGCCGCCGATGCTTAATGCATCGCCGTCACCGGTGATTACCCAAACGGATAGCTCCGGACGCGCGGCCTTTATGCCCGTGGCCACGGCCGGCGCCCGGCCATGAATGCTGTGAAAACCATAGGTGTTGACGTAGTAGGGAAAGCGGCTGGAACAACCGATGCCTGAAACGAATACAAAATTCTCCCGCGCGATTTTCAGATCAGGCAAAGTCTTCTGGGTTTGAGCCAGAATGGAGTAATCACCGCATCCAGGACACCAGCGCACTTCCTGGTCGGTAACGAAATCCTGGCGCTTGAGCTCGACAACCCCAGCGCCCTTGCCGTTGTGCTTGCCGTTATCACTCATTATGAATTAATTCCTCCGAGAAGTGAGACCTGTGGCGCAGACCTTCTGCCTTTTGGGAAGGTCTGCGGCTCTTGGGCAAATCCGGAGACGAAAAACCGCAGACCGCAGAAAGCGCGGTCTGCGCTACATCATGTCACCTCAATCTAAACCAACTCTTCCAACTCCCCAACCAGTTCCGAAATCTTGAACGGATGCCCTTTCACCTTGTTGAACCCGATCGCGTCCACTAGATAGCGAGCTCGCAAAAGCAGACAGAGCTGGCCCAGGTTCAGCTCTGGAACGAGAACCTTTTCAAATCGCGAGAGCACTGCACCCAGATTTTTAGGGAACGGATTGAGGTGGCGCAGATGCACGCTCGACACAGACTTGCCTCGCGCCTGCATTGCCTCCACGGCCGAGGTGATGGCGCCGTTGGTTCCTCCCCAGCCGACCACCAGCACCTTGCCCTCCGGCTGACCAAAGACCTCAACGTCAGGGATGAAGTTCGCAATGCGGGCAACTTTTTCCGCGCGCAGACGAACCATGAATTCGTGGTTGTCTGGATGATAGCTGACGTTGCCCGTGATGTGCTGCTTTTCCAACCCGCCAATTCGGTGCTCCAGGCCCGGGGTTCCTGGAATCGCCCAAGGCCGCGCTAGCGTGGCGTCGTCGCGCAGATAGGGATGGAATCCTTCCGGATCGGTTCGATACTGGATGTCAATCTTCGGCAACTCGTCGACTTTTGGCAGCTTCCAGGGCTCCGAGCCGTTGCCTAGGTATCCGTCGGAAAGATAAAACACCGGCGTCATGAACATCGTCGCGATCCGGAAGGCCTCAAAAGCCATCGCAAAGCAATCGGACGGCGTCGCTGCAGCAACGATCGGCACCGGGCATTCCCCGTTGCGCCCGAACATCGCTTGCAACAGATCGGCCTGCTCAGTCTTGGTCGGCAAGCCGGTGCTTGGCCCGCCGCGCTGAATGTTGGCAATCACCACCGGCAGTTCGGTCATCACCGCCAAACCGATAGCTTCGGATTTCAATGCGACTCCCGGTCCGCTGGTGCCTGTCAGACCGAGATGACCGGCGAAGGAAGCGCCGATCGCTGCTGTTATGGCCGCAATCTCATCTTCGGCCTGAAAAGTCTTGATCCCGAAATTCTTGTGGCGCGACAGTTCATGGAGAATGTCGCTGGCCGGTGTGATTGGATAGCTCGCATAAAACAGCGGCCGCTTGGCCACTTGCGATGCAGCAATGAATCCCAGGGCGGTGGCCTCATTGCCGGTGATGTTCCGATACTTTCCCGGTGCCAGCCTGGCCTTGCGCACCCGGTAGTGCGTCGTGAACAGTTCCGTGGTGTCAGCATAGTTGTACCCAGCCCGCAGGGCGCGAGTGTTTGCTTCCAGGATCACCGGGTTCTTTTGAAACTTCGATTGAATCCACTTCAGTGTCGGTTCGAGCGGGCGGTCATACAACCAGTACATCATCCCCAGGGCGAAAAAGTTCTTGCAGCGATCGGCCTCCTTCTTGCCCAGACTCAGTTCTTTGAGCGCGTTCAGATTCAGCTCCGTGAGCGGAATCGAGATGACGCGATAGGCCGACAGAGAACCATCTTCCAGCGGGTTCTTCTCATAGCCGGCCTTCTTCAGGTTCAGCTCCGCGAAAGCGTCGCTGTTGATAATAAGAATGCCGCCCTTCTCGAGGTCGCCTAGATTCACCTTCAACGCCGCCGGGTTCATGGCCACTAGAACGTTGGGTTCGTCGCCCGGCGTGCGGATGTCACGACTGCTGAAATTGATCTGAAACCCGCTGACGCCAGGCAGCGAACCTGCGGGAGCCCGGATCTCGGCCGGAAAATCGGGCAGCGTGCTGATGTCGTTGCCGAGAATAGCCGAAGTGTTCGTAAACTGGGTTCCCGTCAACTGCATGCCATCGCCAGAGTCTCCGGCGAAGCGAATCGTCACGTTTTCAATCTCAATCAGGTCTTTCTTCTTTTCGGTCTCAATCACCGGCATAGGCTGCAAGTCCTCAATTTAATCAAGAAATGATAAACATGCACTCAGCGAGGCTCAAGCACCATCGGCGGCCGTAAAGCTTTGGTCTGCCCGCGGCGGTAACGCCAAGACTTCTTGTGGAAAGCTCTCAGCCAGAAACTCAACCACTTTCGAGACCGGCAAGCTGCCGGCCAGCCGTCCGTCATCTTCTACGACTGGAATGTTCCGATAGCCGTGTTCGCCCATCAACTGAAGAGCCTCGAAAACAGAGGCTTCCGGGCGAAGGACGGCTGGATTGGGCGTCATGAAATCGCGGACGGGTTTGGAATCGTCCACACTACAGCCAACAACTCTCGAGATGAGATCTCGTTCCGTGAAGATGCCTGCCAGCCGTTGGTTCTCTGTAACGAGGGCTGCACCCGAACCGGACGATCGCATCTCCAGCAGCGTATGGCGCAAGCTGCTGCCAACATCGACGACTAAGAAGGGTGACAAATCCAACTGTCGAATTGTTCTCTGGCGCAGAACGGTTCCAATGCTCATATCAATCAAGGCCTCCGCTCACTGTGCCTCCAATTGAAATCGAAGCTATCATTTTTGCTGCAAAAACTCAATTGAGGATTCGAGGGCGACAGGCACTCAGCATGGGTATTTGAGGTTGGTGTTGGGCTCCGGCTGCGGTGTCTCACACAAGGCCATATAGCGGACGGTTGCCAGGGTCAATCAAAGCCATTCTCATCCTGCGACACTGCGACGCTCAATTGCCTATCCTCAAAATGTGACCGATCGAGGGAACCCCATTGCCATTGAGAATGAAAAGCAGGTAGTGTCCAGGTGGGCACAGCTTGTTGTCGGTAGGAGCGACAACATTCAACCCGCCCGCGGTTACCGAAAAGCGCAGACGACTAATCCTTTGATTCATGTTAAAACCGTGGGTCACCGAAGAAAGTCGTATCCAGTTAGCGGCGGTTATGTTGAGTGCGTCGGGTGTTTGCACAAAGAATGGCTGACCATCATAGCTCACCGCAGTCGGAGCAAAAGTAATGACCGGCCGAGTACCTTTGAAGAGGTATGGTGGCGAGAAAATTTGAGCATCTTGATGTTCGGTAAGTGGGTCTTCCCCCGCTGCTGCGGGTCTTCCTCCACCTGCGGTGAGAACCCTGCCATCTGGCAGCAGCAGGGATGTTGAATGATACAGCCGTTTCACCCGGGCTACAGACCAAATTTGAGAGAAGGCGAGATGCAAAGCGGAAGCACGATACGAGAAAGCAAGGCCGGTGAAGGCCGACACATCCAGCGAATGAGGTTGTTTTGTCATTCAAACCTTGCAAAGCCTTCCGAGGATGCTCCATAATCCCTACGTTTTTTATGGTCGCAACCGTGGAGAGCGCCTCAAGAACGGAATCAAAAACACGGATTGGAAGCGGTATCTCAAGGAAGCCAAGATCGAAAACTTTCACTGGCACGACTTGGGACACACCTTTGCTTCACGGCTCGTCATGAAGGAAATCAACTTGTACATCGTCAGCAAACTGCTAGGACATCACAGCCTGGACATGACGGAGCGGTATGCTCACCTTGCCCCGGACTTCCTGCAGAATGCCGTCGATGTGCTGGCCATTCCAGCGGAACAAGTGACACCAGAACTGACACCAGCGGCCAATGCCTCAACCTCCTCGTCCCTAAGTAGTTCATCTCAAAGCACGCGCCCGTAGCTCAGTTGGATAGAGCGTCGGACTTCGAATCCGCAGGTCGCCCGTTCGAGTCGGGCCGGGCGCGCCATATTCCAAAAGACTTACCCAGATCAGACACACTGACCAATTGCTCTACTGGCAGTTCTGGTGGCAGTTGGGATTGCTACTGAGTGCTCTTGTTTAGCAGAGCTACGACACCCTGCAGGTGCTTTGGAGAAAGGTGGGCGTATCGCTGGGTGGTTTCGATATTGGTGTGGCCCAGCAGTCGCATCACTTCGTAGAGCTCTGCTCCCTTCATCATCAAGCGGCTTGCAAACGTGTGACGAAGGTCATGCCAGTGAAAGTCCTGAATCCCAGCTTTCTGTAGCGAGGGCTCCCAACTTTTTGGGAGATCCGTGCGGGCCTTGCCGGGTTTTTCTCCAGGGAACACATAAGGGTTCTTAATGCGGCGTCGGATCTTTTTTAGATGATTGTGGACCGACGACCAAGGAAGCGAGGGCTGCTCTTTGCGGATCCTGTTAAATGCTGCAGAGCGCAATCGAGCGACATCAAGAGACTTGCAGCACTGCCGTTTCGACTTCCCTTTAGCGCACCAGGCCACGGATTTGAGAGCACTCGTAGACAGCGCGATTCCAGTGCTCCATTGGGCAGACGGTTGAGCACTGGAAGAAACTTGCCAAACTCTTTGTCCTGAAGGCCCAAGAAGGGTGATTTCCAGCGAGGCAATGCCTGTGTGGGTTGATTTCGCTCACACACTGCGTCATAACGAGCGAATGAATCTGGAAAGAGTCAATGGAAGAGGCCAGAAAATATTCCCTTAAGATTTTCCCCTTTAAAAAGCCTCTTTAGTAAAGGGCAGCAGCTTTGAGGAGAACGCAAGACTTTCGATTGATACCCATTTTCTGTTTGGTGCCCTCAATACTCCTCATAGATGAGGACCCGAAAATAACAAAACCGTGAGGTGAGTTTTTGGGCACTTTCATTGCCTCTAACTAAAGAAGCTCGAAGTGCCTGAGGCACCAGCAGCTCACAGTATTCTCGTCGATCGACGAGGGCTGGCGCGCCAAATCACCGAAGTCGTAATGAGATAGGGATTCTTGCCCAGCACGTGACCTGTCAAATATTGGAGGCCCACATGGTCTGCGTTCATGCAGTGCGGGATTACTCATGGACAGACGAACTTAACACTTTGTTCTGGCAGCAGTGCCAAGCCGATGGAAAAGCAAAGGATGTAACAGAAGCAATCGAAATGATCCGTCGACTGACTGGCTGGCCTTTGCATGTCTGCAGGACGCAGGCCACGCTCCTGGGGTTGATCAAATGCCGCATGCATCACGAGTGGACAACCGAGTTGGATGACATGTTGGAGCTCGGCTATCAAAAGGGAGGAAGAGCAAGGCAGGAGGCGATCGCCAGAGTTCAGGCGGCAACTGGCTGGCCGCACCAGGCATGCTACGACCGGGCCAGAAAGCTGGGTCTCGGTGAAGGGCGTCGAAGGTGGACAGAGGAAGAAGACAAGTACCTGTTGGATTTCGTGGGTTCCAAGAACTTGCGCGAGATTGCGAAGCGGTTGAAACGTACAGTGGCAGCGGCCAGGATGCGCTTGAGCCAGTTGAGCGCGGACAGAAAGCTAAGTGCCAGGGTCACCGATGGGCATACGAAATCGGAACTCGTTCAATATCTAGGCTGCAGCCGAAAGACGATCCAACGATGGATCGATGAAGGCCTCCTGACGGGGCGCTATGAAGGCCGACACCGTGAGGACGACACCTTGCGTATCACCGATGAGGATTTTCGCGCCTTCTGGAAGAAGCACCCCTGGGAAGTCCCAATCTATCGTCTGAACCACGAGGGACTCCTATGGTTCTGCTCGATTATGTTCGACGTTCCTCCCGGTGACTACTTCGGTGATTCGCTGGATCGTCGCATGCGACGTCTGGAACGCAAGCAGAAGAGCTTGGCGCCTGCAGAGGAGCCTAGCCTAGAGAGCGAGGAACTCTAGATCCGGTTCCTTGCGGGGCGATTTGCGCGAATGCAAGTTTGGAGTGATAACCAGCCGCGGAGGTGGCGGGTATGTTCAGTTCCAAACAGAACCTTGGCGAAAGACTGGCAGTTGCCCGCTACGTCATCGACCCAGAGTTGCTTGAAGTCGTCTATTTGGCCGGTCAGATGAAGAAGCCTTTGCTGGTGGAGGGACCGGCCGACAGCGGCAAAACCGAACTCGCCTATGCTCTGGCCAAAGCTGCTGAAACGCACGTGGAGCGGCTTCAATGTTATGAAGGAATTGACGGCGCGGCAGCCATTGGATCCTTCGACCAAGGCCTCCAGAGGCTTTTCCTGGAAACCCAGAACGTCAATTCGAAGCCGGATTGGCCTTCGGTCCGGCAGGCTTTGCATACGCTGGAGTTCTTTGTCGCCGGCCCTCTGCTGCGGGCTCTCCTTTGTGAAGAACAGCCCTGCGTTCTGTTGATCGATGAACTCGACAAAGTGGATTCCGCCTTTGAAGCCCTGCTGCTCGAGGTCCTGAGTGCCTGGCAGTTCAGCATTCCCAAGCTCGGCACAATCAGGGCCCGGACGATTCCATTTGTAGTGCTCACCTCCAACGAGGAGCGACGTATCGGAGACCCACTCCGGCGCCGCAGCTTCTATGTGAGATTTGAGTATCCATCGACCGAACGCGAGATACAAATTCTGGCTTGTCGGGCGTCGGACTGCAGGCTGGAGGTGCGGAGACACACGGCAGCGTTTGCCCGGGCACTCCGCAGCCTCAGCCTGTCGAAGCCCCCATCAATCTCAGAAATCTTGGAAATGGCCGAGGTGATGGAAATGCTTGGTATTACCGAGGTGGCTCCCGTGTTGCGAAACGTGCTGCTACCCGTGTTGGTGAAGACGGAATCAGACCGTCGGCTGCTGCTGATCGACGATCAGTGGGAAAGTCTGATCTACGACACCAAGAAATATCTGGAAGAGAGGCTCGTGATGGAGAGAGAACAGTGTTGCGTCTCAGCAAGGTTTCATGGATGAGCACACTTGGCTTCCTCCTGTTCGGCTTCCTCGCAGAAGCGGGAGAACCGATGGAGATTCGTGTCCGGCGGGTTTCTGCCTACTACGTCGCGCAGTACGCAGCCATTCATGGAATTCCGGTCGGACTCGTTGAGGCAGTCATCGAAGTTGAATCGGCCTGGAGGCCGGATGCGGTTTCCGACAAGGGCGCCTGCGGCCTGATGCAGTTGATGCCCGCTACGGCCCTGCGCTTCGGCGTAAACAACCCATTCAACATCGAGCAAAATATTCGCGCCGGAACCGAGTACCTGAGCTATCTGAACCAGCTATTCAATGGAGACCTGCGACTTGTCTTGGCAGCGTATGCCGCGGGAGAACGAAGGGTTCAGCGGCGTGGGCTAGCCTATTCCCACCCTGAAGTAGTGGCCTATGTTCTCAGAGTCAGAGAGGTTTATTTGGCGAAGCATGAGGACAAGCTACGGGAAGGAGAGAAGTGATGCTTGGAAATACAGGAGTAGTGATTGCCGTGTTGGCTCTAGTGAGTCCAACGGCATTGGCGGCCTCCAGCCAGGAAAAGCCGGGAGTGTTGATTGTGAGACGATCTGCTGTCCCCGGGCGAGTAATCATACTTGAGCTAAGTCTTCATTTTGCAACGGCGATCCGAATGTCCGAGCCAATAAGCTCCGTTGTGGCAGGTGACCCAACATTGTTCAAAGTGGAGCACTCTGAAAAAGAACCACGTCTTGTGTTTGTGAAACCACTTAGCCTGGAGCCCGCGCAGAGTAACTTGCTGATCTCGACCGTAGGAGGACGCAGTGTCAGCCTGCTGGTGCGGACGGAACGCAGTCCTGCAAATACCTCGTCGAACGACGCCAGCCCCGCACGGCCAGTTCATTTTCTCCTGGACCTCAATCCGGCTACAGGATTCCTAATCGACGAAGCTGCCGAGACGTCGATGCTCATTGAGCAAACAGTCCCCCTAGCACGGGCCGTAGCCGTGCCTTCAGGGGGAAGGCTTGTGCCAGGCCCGACCGAAAACACACTAGATCGACTGCTTACTGAACAGGAGTTTGCAGATCTCCGGTCCGTTCAGGGGTCTCCCCTCGGCGTCGGCGCAAGCCGCATCTATGAAATAGGCAGGCGCATTTTGGTCCTGTTCTCGGTCCTCAACCGGTCCAAACAGACAGTGGAACTGTTGCCTCCTCAGGTCCAACTGTCCGGTGTCGGGCGTAAGGGCAACGGAAGCGTCGAGCAATTAGCCGTTGTGGACTACCGGTTGAACCGCAAGAAGCTAAAGAGCGGCGAGCGGGCGGATGGCGTTATTGAGTTTGAAAGGCCCAGCTTCAAGCATTCGCACCAACTGTACTTTCTTCAGATTGCTGACTCGGCCGCGGTCGATCGGCCATCGCTCGTGCCCATCGACTTGGGGCAAAGCCTGCCTTTGAAGGAGGACCAATGAAAGAAGAACCCAATCGTCCGGTCAAAGAACCCACTCCCGAAGAATCAACGCCAGAAGAAAACGGGAACGAAGAACATGACGAGAAAAGCTCCTCCCGCCGCTGGCTCGGAAACCTGAAGCTCACCCAGCATGGCAAGAGTGTGGGGTGCCTCCCTCAACGGGCGACACAGGATCGTGTCAGGCCCCTTTTTCTTGGCATCGTGGGCGTGGCCGTCGTAGTCGTTGTTCTCTTAGGGCTGTTTTCGACACCGATCAGCGTTAAGAGAAATCAGTCAGGGGTCGATCGTCGGACACCGAATCTCGGCAGACCCCAAACGGCGGATTCGAGAACCGCCGAAGCACAAGGCCCACAACGTTCGGTGACGCCCTTGCTGAGGGCTGATGTGCGCTCTGAACACGGCGGGGAGGGTGGCTTGGTAACAGAGAGTGACTTGGCCACGCAGAACCCACGCAAGGTCGGTACAGGCTCTGATGGGTCTCCAGCGTTGGGAACAGTGCCACCAGCAGGGACCGGCGCTCGTCCTGTTCAGCCATCCAAGACCACCAAACGTCCAATGTCCCTGGGGCAGATCGAGTTCTCCGACGTGCCGGGAGGAAGAACGGAGTCACTTTCTGAAGTAGAGACTCGCATCGCTCGGCTTGAGGCTCGGGGAGATAAGAAATCCAAGGAAGAAACAGATAGACGTAAGTCTCTGGAGATGCCGTCACTGGTCTTTGTTAACAGCAGCGGACCTGCAGCGACGAATATAGCGGGTTCTCTGCCAGTAACGACAACGAACACGCTGGATGCGGGCCCGCTGCTGGGCCTTCCGGCTGGAACGCGCCTACTGGCTCGGTTGCAGTCGGCTATCACAACTGCTGTGGCTGCGCCGGTCGTGGCAATGGTGGAGTACAACTACGAACAGGATGGAGTCATCGTTGTCCCGGCAGGCTCAAAGGTGTTCGGGAAGGTAGAGCAGGCCAGCCACAGCGGCCAGGTGGGTGTAGCCTTCGAGTCGATTGAAACGCCGAAGGAGGAAAGTTGGAAAATCGAGGCCGTTGCACAAGCCCTCGACTTTGGGCCGCTCAAGGGCCGAGTGCAGGGAAAGAAGAACTTGGCACGATTCGTCGCTCGGACAGCCACTGGCGTTGGCGTGGTCGCTGCACAGGTTGTTGGCTTACGCGGTGGACTGAATGGCCCGATCAATAACAGTGTTCTTCTCCGCGACCGGCTGGCAACAAACGTTGCGCAGGCTGGTGAGCAACAACTCCAGCAAATAGCAGTCAACAGCAACCTGGTAGTCACGGTGCCAGCGAACACCCGGCTCTACGTCGTTTTGCGCAAGGCGGTTCGGGGCAACGCGGGAAGATCGTACAATGCCACGCCCACCGAGAGCCGCCTTGTGAACGCGGGCCAGCCCTTTACGCACGCTGAGCTAGAGGAGCTGCGGACCCTGAGGCAAGAGTTTCAGCGGCTGATGCAACTAGCTGGAGGAAGAACTCATGGAGACGGAGCAATCAGCAGGATGCCCTGATCTTAAGGCACGGTCCACACGGAAATCGAACGAAAGCATCAGCGGAGAGCAGTTCCTTGAATGCGTGAAGCCTTTGATGGTTCGCCTATTCTGTCTGCCCGACGAGGATCGCACGGGTGCAATGGCCGCACTGTTAGGCGGGATTGAAGAGCGGCTTGAGAATGTCCAATCGTTAAGTCGTTCGGATTTCCTGGCGCCCTTCCAGTGGGCGCTAGAGAACGAAGATAGCGAGGACACCACGCGCCATGAACTCGTTTTGCGAGCTGGCCAATCGCTGTGAGAAGGCCCTGCTCAATTGCCAGCTCCCCTGCGGTGGCTGGAGCTACGGCAAGTCGCGACAGTGGGCCACCGAGCCGACTGCGCTGGCTTTGTTGGCATTGAGGCTGCGGCCAGGAGCGAATTGCCACAAGGGTGCCACGTTTCTGGGTAGTTGCCAGCGCCCGGACGGCAGTTGGCCAGCTTTTCAAGGCGATGAGAAGGGTTCCTGGGCGACAGCTCTTGCCGTCATTGCCCTCTCACGCCTTGGCGGCAACTGGTCCCGCGTGCAGCGCGGTGCAGCTTGGCTTCTGAAGGTTCGAGGGCAGGAATCCCATTGGTTAGCAAAGTGGCGATATCGACTCTTCGACCGCCAGGTTCGTTTCGACCCCGACAAGTACGGCTGGCCCTGGAGTGAGGGCGCTGCAAGCTGGGTTGTTCCCACGTCTTACAGCTTGATTGCACTTCGACTGGCCTTCGGTTGCTGTCTCTCGCCGACGGCCAAGGAACGCATCGAGCATGGCACCGCCATGCTATTCGACCGCGGCTGCCCAAGCGGCGGTTGGAACGCGGGCAACGGCATGGCCTTTGACATTCCTCTGGAACCCCACATCGACGTCACTTCTCTTGCTCTGCTGGCTCTGCTTCCCTTTCGAGAAGATCCTTTCGTAAAGAAAAGCCTCACTTTGCTCCAAAGAGAGTTTCCATTTCTCCTATCCACCTACGGGTTGTCTTGGGCCATGGTGGCTCTGGCTGCGTACCAATGTGACACCCACTCTGCAAAGGGGAAGCTGATTCAGCTGAGCGGCGAACTTTTGAATCCCGACCCAGAGACGGCAAGTCTCATGCTGCTGGCAAACGACGCCTTGCGGGGAGCAAGGCCGTTTTAATCGTGAAGGCGACTCATAGCATAAACATGCCCCCCGAGATCCGACGCCATGACATGCAATTTCGGATCGACGCGTTCCCGTGGTTTTCGCGCAAAGAAGCTGCAGTGGGTTGGCAACGATTCTTTAGCGTTCCAACGCGAGTTCAGGAGACCTGCCACAGGACTGGCAAACATCCTGCTGCCGCTTTCGTGCTGCACATCTGGGACCGCGCAATCCTCTTGACGTTTCAAAGGCGCAATCAACTGTTGGGATTGTGAGAGTCGTGTCGCCTTCCAGGGCCTGCCTAACTCTTTGGTGCCAGTGAGAAATGAGGGTCGAAGCGCTTTGCAAGCAGGCGCGCGTTCGGGGGCAATACCGTTTCTGAGCCCACGCAACTTAGCATATGGCGATCCGTTGTTGAGGCGGTGGGTTAGTCCCAATGATTCAGTATAGGGGGTTGGGCCTGGATCAAGTGCCATTCTCCAAGTGAAACGTTCGCGAAACAATCGATGACCTGGAAGTTGGCATTTGACAGATCCAGCAGTCGGAGATGATTTAGTGGTTTGGAAATCGCTGGCTGTCATATTTGATACCGAGTGGCTGGTCTTCATTTTGGAAGTTGCCTGCTTAGGGTGTTACCGAGCAACAGATGAACAGCTGAAGAATTCGCCATCTTCTTGTGTGGCACACTGTCATAGCGCTCGTCAAAATCAGCGACTCTATTCGCGACAGTTATTCGAGGGCAGTCACTTTCCGGTTTGCCCGTGATACGACCAGTGAGTGTGGACGGAGGCCTGGATTCGATTCCTAAAACAAAACACTAGACGACTTTCCGGCCAATCTTTGCCCGCTTCTATCTGGGGGCGAGTAGTTGAGACACCGAAATCGGTAATCGCTACGGCGTTAGGGAGGATCTATCCCGAATTCCAAGTAGTATTTCCCTCACGGTACAGTGGCTTTTTCCGTCGGGGTAGACTCGGTTCTGTCGGGGCACGATCTCTATTTCCCTTGAGGTACAGTCGCCTGCACAAGCGAATCAGCCTGCAGTCGCGGCTGATGCATCCCTTCCTCCCGCTGTGGTTCGATGACATCCCGTCTCCTTTTTGGTGGCGTTCTAGTCTTTGCGGAGCCATCGCTTCCTACGATCCAGGAATGCCGGTTAGGGTCTGTTGGAGCGGCCCACAGGTCCGACGCCCTCGGCTGTCCTGTTTTGGGTTTCACGACCCCTTTACTGAGGTGAAGAGCCTCAGCACCTGATCCGTCACTCCGGCGCCGAACCATTTGGATGAAACAGCACCAGAGCCCGTTTGGCGTTCTGAAACTAAGACTGCAGTTGCCATTCTTGACCTCACGAAAACCAAAGGTATAGTTCGAGAAACTATTAGGTCGATCCGCTGGACGGGCGCGGGCGTTCACAAGACCAGTGAGTCTGTCCGACGGTCTATCGACAGTCGGCGAAGTTCGCTGGGATCCCGTGGAACATTGCTATGAGAACGGCAGACGCACTTGGAACATCGTGCGGCCGGGGTTCGACTCGACACGGATTGATCCCTTATGGTTGCGGATGATGCGCCGAACGATGTCCAGGCCAAGTCCCGTGCCATCACCCACGGGTTTGGTCGTGAAGAACGGCTCGAACATGCGGTTTTGCACCTCAGTGGGAATGCCGGGACCGTTGTCAGTTATCTCGACTAAAATTCCCTCGCGCTCAACGCAGGTTTTCACATGCAGCTCTTTGGGTTGCTCCGGAGGGAGGCTCTCCATCGCATCGAGGGCATTGTCGATGAGATTAGTCCAGATCTGGTTCAGAGCGCTTCCATCGGCCCGGATACGCGGCAGATTCTGATCAAACTGACGTGTCACGTGAACTCTGTGTTTGAGCTGGTGCTGGAACATGCGCAGCGTCACGTCGATACCCTGCTCGACATCGACTTCGGCGACGGGACTCTGGTCCATGTAGGAGTAGGTCTTCACGGCCTGAACGAGATCGGAAATGCGGCGTGATGCTTCTTCCAGCTCACGGGTCAGGCAGAAGATCTCGTGGTCGGCGACGAGGATGCGAAGTCCAAGCGCGAGGATTTCTCGGGAAACGAGG
>JAKEER010000683.1 GCA_022616615.1 Acidobacteriota bacterium | reverse complement strand
GAGTCGGATTGCCGCCGAGAGGGAATTCCTTCAACAGAACGGGCTAGGCCCCCTGTTGCTGGGAAAAAATCGAACAATCTCGGTTCCCCTCGCCCCCGCGAGGGGGAGAGGGGCTAGGGGTGAGGGGGGCGAGGGGAGCCGACATCCCTCAATTTTCTCACAGCTCCCCTTCATTCAGGGCAATCGTCGTCAAGCGCGAACCACGCGGGTATTGCAGATGCGGTCGTGCAGGGCCCGTTTCTCCTCATCAAAAGCGGCCATGATATAGCCAATGAGGAGAATCATCCCGCTTAACATCTCGGCAAAGTGACGTCCCAAAGCGCGGCCCAAACTGACGGATTCAGCTTCCGGTGTAATCACTTTAAGCCGGCAGGCCATCTTGCCTGGCGTGGCGCCAAACTTCACGAGGAACCAGCAGGTGTAAATTGCCCCCACCAAAACCTGACTAACCATAATCAGGATCTGCGCCACAATCGCTATCGATGTCTGCCCGCTCGATACGTCCCGTAGCCAAAGGACGCCGATCAACAAGGCAAACGCCATCTGAACCACCCAGATGATCACCCCGTCAATGAGCTTGGCGCCTAGCCGAATCTTGAATCCTGCATACTCCCTAGCCGTTGAGAGACGGCTGCCCTCTTTCAGCCTTTGAAAGAAGGCCGGCTTGCACGCAGCGCAAACATAAGCTCCTTCGAAGCGCAGCATGTCTTCTAGCGCGAAAGACCTTCCGCACTGGCTGCAGTAAGCTCTGTTGAAAGCCTCAGCTGTTTTGGCTTGATGAGGATTAGTGCTGGGAAATGGCTGAGCAGCGACTTCTGCGTATACCTGCCAATTGGCCATACCCTGGCGCCACACCAGGGTTTCCGGTGAAACGGCGCCGACAGCTGCCAGTTGCCGCATTTCGGCATCCTCCACTGGCCCTTTGCGTTGGCCATTCTCGACATAGTGCCACGGCATGTTTGTAGCTTCCTCCCGTTCAAGGCGTGTTGATGGTCTGGCTAGAGACTGCGGCAGGGTGATCAAAAGTCGCGAGAAATGCAAGGCCATTTCTCAGCCGTGAACACCGAACCTATCGGCAGCTTGCTCAAGCCGGTGCAGAGAAAAATGGGCGAGGCGGTTGAAGTGCGAGGGCCGGCGGACGCTGGCGGAAGTCATCCGGCTCACCCGGCTTGAAGCTGGCCCAACGAACTTTGACCTTGTGAAATACTTCCGCTTCCTGGAGAGCAAGAGCTACCTGGAGTTTGTGGAGCGATGATCAATAGATATACCTGCAGAACGAAAAAGGCAAACCGCGGAGACGCCGAGACGCAGACTTTTAAGTCCTGAAAACCTCCAGCTGGGCTGGAGAAGTCCAGTTCGTCATTAGGGCCGGCGTTAGTGCCGGCGCGGAAAGAAAGGCCCTCCACAGTAGATCTCCTGGGTGTCTTCTCGGCGCCTCCCCGTCTCTGCGGTGATTTGAACTGCAGTAACTCGATAACCTACCCAACTTCTTCATTCGCACGCCGCAGCAAGGCGCGCATGTACGCAATGCAGTAAGCCGTACCGGCGCGACGCACTCCAGTATCGCCGGCGAGTTGTGGAACATGGTCAGGTTCGGCGGCACCGTTGAATCGAACCTCGCGCAGGGCCTTCATCACCTGGTACATATCCATGTAGCCATCATCCGGGAAGGTCTCGACGAAGTGCGGCAGCGGCGAACTGACGTTGCGGAAATGCACTTCGAAAATCTTGCCCCGCCCGCCGAAATCACGGATCATCTCGAAGACGTCTTTTCCCATCTCCTTGCCGCCCTCAGACCACGTGCCAACACAGAAAGTGAGCCCCCAGTTCCCGCTGCCGCCGGCAATCTTCTCAGCCTGGCGGTAACCGTCGTAATGGGTGAAGAGCTTGGCGACGCCGTTCATTTTGGCTATAGGTGGATCGTCGGGATGTAATGCCAGCTTTACCCCGGTTTCCTCGGCAACCGGCAAGACCGCTTTGACAAAGTAGGTGTAGTGAGCCCAAATCTCTTCAGCAGAGTATTCTCGCTCGAAATGCTGCTTCTCGACTTTGTTTCGGAAGTCGGCAATGCTGAATTCCCGTGCGATGTAGCCTCGCCGTTCCACTTGATTGGTCGTATAAGTATTTGCCGGATGGAAGTCGTAAGAGGCGACCGGAATTTCCAGCCTGCCGAGATCGCGAAGGAAGGTGCGATACGTCTCGATATCCTGGTCGCGTCCAGGTTGACCGAGTTGGACCTTGAGTGAGCGGTAAGCGTAATGGACACCAGAAAAAATGCGCATGCCGTAGCGGGCACAACGCTGCTGGGTGGCTCGCAGATACTCAAACGGCGTCTCCTCGGTTCCAAACTCGAGGCGCGCCCAGCGCATGCCAATTTGCTTCAGGAAAAGCAGGTCGTCATCTGTAATACTTCGAGCGTTCAGCCGATGTGCGAGCTTGATGTTGGCGGGGTCGTCCTCCTCAAGGCGTTTGCTAGAGCGCTGAGCGGCCATCAACACCAGGCCGTTGCCCGGCCATAACGCTGATGCCCCCAGTCCGAGCCCCATTTCAACGAAAGCACGCCTGTTCAGGAGCGGATGGCTTTTATTGTTCATCGCCCTTTTCTAGTTAATTTGGACAAGTTTCTCTTGGCGTCTTGGCGGCTTTGCGTGAACTCACAGTCTGTAATCTGGGCGCTGGTGCGGAGCCTATCGCTGGATGCGCGCTGAACCGCCCTTGGCAAACGCTCGTACTTGCTCGACGGTGGCCATCGTGGTGTCGCCCGGGAAAGTTGTCAATAGCGCGCCGTGAGCCCAACCCAGTTTGATCGCTTCCTCCGCAGGTTCGCCCGTCAGCAGGCCGTAGAAGAATCCGGCTGCAAACCCGTCGCCGCCACCCACGCGATCGAGCACGTCAAGTTCGCAGGTTGGAGCGACGTGGGTCTGGCCATTGATCCAGGCCACCGCACCCCAACTGTGCCGGTTCGTTGAATGCACTTCCCGCAGAGTCGTTGCCACGATCTTGACCTGTGGATGCTTTTGTACGACGCGATCGATCATCCCGAAGAACGCGCTCGGATCAAGTTTTGACTTGGCCGCAACCTCCGGGCCGGCGATGCCCAATCCCTTCTGCAGGTCTTCTTCATTTCCTACCAACACATCCACATTCTTCACGATTCGCTCGATGACCGACACGGCGCGGTCGCCGCCGCCAAACACCTTCCAGAGCTTTTCCCGGAAGTTCAAGTCAAACGAGACCACAGCTCCAGACGCTTTGGCCGCCTGCATCCCCTCGATGATCACTTCGGGCGTCGTCTCCGAAAGCGCTGCAAAGATACCCCCGCTGTGGAACCAGCGTACGCCGGCGCTGAAGATCGTGTTCCAGTCAAAATCACCCGGCTTTAGCCGCGCTGCCGCCTCATTACTGCGGTTGTAAAAAACCACTGGCGCGCGCACGCCTAGGCCGCGGTCGCTATAGACCGTGGCCATGTTCGGTCCGGTCACTCCGTCGTGCGCAAACCGCTTGTAGAAAGGCTTCACCCCCATGGCCTTCACGCGCTCGGCAATCAGGTCACCGATAGGATAGTCGACCATCGCCGTGGCGATGCCGGTCTGCAGGCGGAAGCAGTCTGCCAGATTAGCCGCCACATTAAACTCGCCGCCGCTGACATGGATCTGACATTGGCTGGCTTTGCGGAAAGGGATAATTCCCGGGTCCAACCGGTGGATCAGAGCACCGAGGGACAAAAAATCCAGGGTGCCTTCCGGACGGATATTCAAGCCGTAACTCATTCGACTCTCCTTGCGATGTGATCTTTACCCATAAGTCGCGTCACTGAACACAGAGGGTGTGTGCGTCGAAGGGTAAGTCCCCGGAGGGGACCAATATGAATAGCCCCGGGTGGCGCGCCACGCCACCCGGGGGAAATGTCGCCAAAGGTACCGACCCTGAAGGGGTCGAACAAGAACGGTAACGTGGAGATTGCCGAGGCCTGGTTCAACCCTTTCAGGGTTGGATCTGAAACGTTCTTGCTGCCGTGGGTTTCGCTCCGCGCTGCTGCGCTCAACCCAGTCTCCCGTTTGTGGGGAGACGGGTGAACGCTTGACACAAGGCCGGGTGAGTGGCAGGAACCCACAGAATCGCGTCCCTCGACGGTCTGAGGTCGGTCGCTATAGATCTTAGAACGCTGCACAGATGCCGCCCTCAGCCCTGTCTCTCAAAACGGTTCCCCCCGGAGCGGACTTTGCATTCCGGTGCGCTGAAGTACAAGCTCTCCGCTTGCTCGAGAAAAAACAACGAAGAGGAACGACAGCCCGCGTGCGTGAGGCCGATTTCGTCAAATCACCAGCCGATAGACTTCGGCCGTTTCGGCCACGCAGAACCAGAGGTGTTTGTCCCAAACGGTCAGCCCGTGAGGTACCACGATGCTTCCCTTCACCTCGGGCCCAGTCGCCGGCAGCAGGATCTGCTTCTCAATCTTGCCTGTCTGAGGAGACATCTTGAAGAACGAGCGGTAATTGCTCTCCGCACACCAGAGCGCACCATCGGGGTCCCATCCCAGCCCGTGAGGGCGGACTCCTGGAGCAGGAAACGAGCGCAAGACATTTCCATTCTCCGGATTCAATACGTAGATTGTGGCCGCTGGCGGAACAGCCACCCAGAGTTCTCCGCGCCGATACTCCAGGCCATGTGCTCCGGTTGGCGTTGGATTAGGACCTCGAGTTCCCCACTTCACAACGCCTGATCCCGGACTGTCAAACTGCTTCAATGTTTTTCCAGTTTGAGCATCCACTTTCAGCAGAAGGCGATTGTAGGTTGAGGCAATCCAAAGCGCCGAGCCGTCAAAGGTAATCCCGCTTCCGCGGTCGCTCTCCGTCAGAAATTCGCGAATCACTTTTCCATTTTTGTAATCCACTAGAGAGGCACGGTTGGTTTGCTGATCCAGAATCCAAAGCCCGTCACGCGTTGCCTGCAATCCATTAGGTTGCGGGCCAGGGGTGGAGAACAAGCGTTCGACAGCCGGGATGACGATCGTGACAAAACTAGAGGCCTTCGTGCTGGCGGCTTGAGAAAAAGGGGCCTTCCCGTACAGCGCCGGTAGAGACAGAAGAACGGCGCGAAGCAATGCTCTTCGATTCATGACGATGTGGCTGGACGAGTGGACCGACCGTCGTCTGGTTTTCATTCAAACTCCTTCGGATCTTCAAAGGGCAGACTGAAACGTCAAACTTTGTGCAGTTGCGACTTCTGACTTCTCTAACCGGTATGCCGCGCAAAAACCAAACCTTCCATGAGCTTCGGATGAAAGTGTGTGGACTTTTGCGGAAGGATATCTCCGGCTTCGACGACTTCTTTCACTTGTTCAATTGGCGTGGAGTTCAGCAACACAGCGCACTGATACTGTTTGGCATCCGTCAGATTAACTGCGTCGGTGTCATGGCTGACGTATTCGACATTCGTTTGCTCGGCCAGTTGCGGTTCGCCGATGCCCAGCAGATGCCCGAAAATCACCACCTGCAGCACCGAGACATCGAGCTTTCGCCAGGCAACGCTCTTGTCGGAGGGCCAGATGAGTTTGCTTGAAACGCCTGGCTTCAGTTTGATGAGTGCGAATCTCTGGAGACTTGGGAGATAGATCACGAACGCGTTAGCTCCAAACTGCTGCTGTTTTCTGGAGGTCTGCATCAGGAAATCGAGTGTCGTGAACTTGTCAAGCGTATCGACAGGATATTCTTCAACAATGAAGTATTCGCTCATCCGCCCGAGCAGAGCAGCGGCATCAAACTCTCTCAGACTATGGAGCAGACGGTGAATGGGAAAAATCGTGATGCCTCCCGATTCCAGCCGGATGAAGCTCATCAGCTTGTAGCGATACAGCTCCCAGCGCAGATCTTCAGCGGCCCTGGCAGCAACTTCCTGGCTGAAGAGACGCGCCACTTCGTAACGGTGATGACCGTCGGCAATGATCACTTGCTTGTCGCGCATCAAGCCGCTGATTTTTCCTACCCATGACGGCTCGGAGACCTTCCAGAGTCGGTTTTCCTCGCCGTTCAAATCCAGGGCTCGCATGGCAGGCGCGGCAGCAGTTGCGGAGGCCAGTAGTTTCTCGATTTCACCCGCCGGGTCCGAGTAGAGCATGAAGACGAGACCCGTGTCGGCCAGTGTGGCACGCAGCAGGTTTAGCCGGTCTTGCTTGGGCTTGGAGAGTGTGCGCTCGTGGGGCAAGACGATTTTCTGGGAGTACTCAGTCACTTCGCCCAGGGCGATGAACCCCTTTCGGGTTCTCCGGGATTTGTCCACTTCGTACGTTTGAAAGTAAGGATAAAGACTGGGCTCCGCATCTTGCAGGAATACTCGTTGCTGGAGCCAGGCTTCCAAAAGGGCGCGGGAACGGGTGTAGCGGTTGTTGCTTTCCGTGTCGGATGAAGTTTCCTGGTTCACGGTCAAGTGCGCCATATTGTAGCGGTGGCGCGCGAAAAGAAGGTCGTCCAGACCTTCCTTAAACTGGTCGTAAGGCGGAGAAATCACGTCATCGAGTTTGCCGATGAGTTCCGGATTGTACCGGTAACCGCGAAAGGGGAGGATGTTCATAGAATTTTTCCGAAACAAAGACTGCCCCACCCCGGGCTTCGCGCCTCTCCTGAAGATGTGAAGCAATTCAGTGATAGGGACGCGCCACTGCGCGCCCCGACAAGCCGGAGGCTTGCTAGATCAGTAGCCCGACCGTAAGGGAGGGCATCTTGGCCTCGGGGCGACGCCCTCCCTTACGGTCGGGCTACTGATCATTCCCAGCTCTGACCCAAAATGTACAAACTCCAGTCTCTGCATAGAGCGGGAGGCGCTGCTGCGCGTCCGCGACGGGAAACCAAACACGGACGCGGAGCACCGCGCATTGATGTCAACTTAAGGCGGCTTCGTCCACGATTGGCGTGCTTTTCGCCAATCGTGGGCCCCATCTTCACAGCGCCCCCTCCGAGGAAGGAATTTTGGCAGAGCCTTCAGCCACGAATCGGCGACAGCGCAGTTTAGAACAAGCCGTGTACCAGTTCCAATCTGGGCTCCGGGGACGCGAACACTTCTCCAATCATCGCCGCGTGCGCAATTCCGCTCGCATGCAACGTTTCCAGAAGGTGATCGGCATCTTGGGCGGCAACCGCGATGAATAGTCCGCCGGAGGTCTGCGGATCGTAGCAGAGGTTTTCTTCCTCGAGGGCGACCTCGGGACGCACCACAACGCAGTCTTTCACCAAGTCGCGATTCAAAGGCGTCATGCGGGTGGAAACACCCTGGCGGATGAGATCCATCGATTCTGGGTAGTGCGGCACACGCTTCGTGTCAATCCGAATTCCAGTCTTGCTGGCCCGAGCGACTTCAGCCGCATGGCCCGCCAGTCCGAAACCCGTAATGTCAGTGCACGCGTGCACTTGGAACTGGAGCATTGATTCGCAAGCTGTCTTGTTGAGCTGAAGCATGTCCTGAAGCGCCCGGTCCAGGGCGGACGGGTCCAGCTTACCAGAACGAACGCCGCCGATAATGACACCGGAACCGATGGGTTTGCTCAGAATGAGCTTGTCGCCGGGGCGGGCGCCACTGTTGGTGACGACTCTCTGCGGGTGAACGAGCCCTGTCACTGAGAGGCCGTACTTGAGCTCGTCGTCCTTGACGGTGTGGCCACCAATCAATTGAACCCCGGCCTCCAGCATTTTTTCCAGTCCGCCGCGCAGGATGGCTTCGAGCGCCTCCCTCGGAATTCCCGACCCAGGGAAGCAGCAGAGATTTAGCGCCGTAATCGGCCGCCCTCCCATCGCGTAGACGTCGCTGAGCGAGTTGGCTGCGGCCACCTGGCCGAAAACCTCCGGGTTGTCAGAAATGGGAGTAATGATGTCAATGGTCTGCACCAGCGCCAGCTCGCTAGTTAGCTTGAACACACCAGCATCGTCCGAGGTCTCCAGTCCGACAAGAACGTTCGGGTCTTTGGCCGCGGGAAACTTTTTGAGCAGTTCAGCCAAGTCCAACGGACTCAGTTTTCCCGCTCAGCCACCCGACTTGGCATACGATGTCAGTTTGCAATGCGACGTGGCATCCATAGAACTTGGTGTGCTGGAACCGCGCACTGGCGCAGCTTTCGAAAGACGGCGCGAGAGTAGCCAAATCAACCAGGGAAGTCAAACGGGGGCGGACCTGCGAGCGCGGCCGACATTCCGTCTACATAGGGGCTGTGAAAGAATTCGGTTGGGCAGATAATCCTGACCCGGTAGGGACGCGGTGCTCATTGATGTCAACTTGAGGTAGGCCGGGCCCACGATTGGCGAAAAGCACGCCAATCGTGGCTACCCATGCCCGTAGTCAGTCGTCTTGGTAGCCATGATTGACGCGCTTTCTGCGTCAATCGTGGACGAAACCGCCTTAAGTTGACATCAATGCGCGGTGCTCCGCGTCCGTCTTGGCTTTACCGTCGCGGACGCGCAGCAGCGCGTCTCTACCATTGAATTCTTTCACAGCCTTTGCCGTCTACCGGGACGCAAAGGGCGGACGGGACGTCCGCGCTCCCAGGTGGACTACGCTTGCTTCTCGAGTACCTCCTTCGCTTTCGTCTTTAGCTCCGTGACATCGGAAGACTTCACCACATAAGCCGCAGCGGCCCAGGTGAGGAAGTTGTCCTTGTAGCTGGTGTAAGCACTATTGAGGATAATCGGTGGTTTGGATGGCAATTCCATGATGCGCTTCAGTGTTTCGACTCCATCAAGTTCAGGCATGCGAATGTCGAGGATCACGAGATTGACCGCGTTCGACTCCAGTTTGTGCAAAGCTTCAACGCCGCTATTGGCAGTAATCACCGAATACCCATCCAGGCGAAACTCCTTCTCATAAAGCCGGAGGAGGTTCTTTTCATCATCAACAATGAGAATCGTGCTCACGGATTTGCCTCCTCAAAGTGGGGAACCAAGGGAAAGTTGATAAAGAAAGTCGAGCCTACACCAACGCGGCTTTCGGCGTAAATGGATCCCTTGTGGTTGGCAATGATTTGCGACGCAATGTTCAGCCCCAAACCTGAGCCGAGCGACTTGGTTGTAAAAAACGCATCGAAAACTCTTCCCAGGTCGTCCTCGGCAATTCCCGCGCCGGTATCGGAAATCGAAAGCCGGACAAAATCTTGACCGGCATGAATCGCCATTGTCAAAAGCCCCCCGTCTGGCATGGATTCCATCGCATTGTTCAGAATCGCAGTCAGCACAAGCTGAATCTGTTCCGAGTCAACAGACACGTGCGGCAAGCCGTTGCCATACTGGACCGCAACTTCAATGTGCCGGGCGGCGAAAGCGGCCTGCATAAGCCTCAAAACCTTGTTGCAGAGCTCGGACAGATCGGTCGGCTGGCTCCTCGGCAAGCCCGGGCTTACATAGGCCAGGACGTTTCGAATGATGGCTTCCAGCCTGCGGACTTCACCCACGATGATCTTCAACTCTTCGTAGTCGGAAGACTGCGGGCCCTGGCGCTTCAGCACCGCATTTGCGAAGCCGCCAATGCTCACCAAGGGCGTGCGTAGCTCGTGGGCCATTTTCGAAGCCAGTTCGCCCAGATCCGACAGTTTCTTGGAGCGCATCAGGCGGTTTTGCATGGCTTCGAGCTCGCTGATATGGCGTTCACTTTCCTTGATGCGCAAGCGTATTTCTTCATAAAGACGGGAGTGCTCGATCGCCGCCGATGCATAATTAGCGAAGGTCTCCAGAATATGCAGATCGTCTTCACTGATCGGTTTCTGGCTGATGAGATTGTCAGCCATCAATAAACCCAGTTGGCGTTTGCGGTAGACCAGAGGCGCCGCAGCCGCGCGCGCGACACCCAGCAGTTCCAGAACCCTGTTGCTGTCCGCATGGCTACGAGTTCCGCCCGGGCCAATGACTTCTGGCTGGGTCTGCATCAGCAGGTCGATCAGGATGTGAGTCCGTTCTTCAAGCGGAACGCGAATCTGCCGCACGAGCCGGTTGACGTGCGCATCGTGCTCAGGCCAGCCGGAATCGAAAGCGGCCAGCAAGTCGGGGTATGTCAGATGCCGGTCGCTCAGGTCTGTCCAGATGCGGATGGCTTCTTCCAGGCTGGAGGGGCCAATCGCCATCTTGCCTTCAAGAACCTTTTCCTTCTCGTTGACCAGAAGCAAGAAAGCGCGATTGAAACCCAAACCTTCCTTGGCGGTCACTCCCACGAGGATGCGATAAAGAATCTCCTCCAGGTTCATGGTGCTCAGCAACGAAGCCGTGAGACTGTTGATGAGCGAAAGCTCGAAAACCTTGCGCTGGAGATCGTTCTCGAGATGGCGCTTCTCCGTGTAAAGCTCCAGAAACTCCCGCGACTTTCTCTCCAGTTCTCCCGTGTAGAGCTCGGTGTCAGCCCCGTTTGCCGGGCAAACTGTATCGCCGGACAACTGATAGGGCATGAATAACCTTCCCGTGTAGCGGCCCGAGGCCTTGATCGGTTGAAACAAAGGCCGCTGATCCATCGTCCACAGATCGAGAAACAAAGAACTGGCCTCAACGATCTGAGCAACAGCCGCGTTCGACAGACATCCTTTCTGCAGGAAGATATAAGCGGCCGCTTCCGTCTCTGCGATGCGCCGGGCAAACAGCCGGAACAGCGCTACGACGTCACCCTCATCACTGAGCGCGCTGCCGAGATCACTGAACAGATAGGCTCCTGGCGCTGCGCTGCTCTTGACCATTTCAGATAGTTGCCGCTCAGCAGACGCCAAATCTGGCGCCGCAATGAGGGCCGGCTGCTGGAAGGGCGCCAATTCCCGCAGCTGCGGCAACTGAGCCTCCGCAAAGCAGAAGGCAAATCCAGGCAGGTGATTTGCTTCGAGGAAGCAGCTGAACCGGTGAGCAAACGGAACAAACTCTGGCCAGGCGTTGGCGTGGAAGACGAGGCTTTCTCCCCAACGCACGCCTTCGAGCAACTCATCCAGTGAAGCCATGCCCGTCGATAAGCCCTTCACTGGCTGGGGTGCGTTCATCTGATCTGAATCAATGAAGTTGAAGCGAAGAAAAGCAGGGACTTGCTAACGCCTCGGGCAGCTCGCTGGTAGCGCGGATCTCTCGTCCGCAACGGGTCGCAACGGAAGCCAAAAAACCTCACACCCGCGAGACAAAATCTGAGACCGTCGTCACCGCGCCGGTCTTGCAACACCGAACCCGCCCGTGCGGCCTGGGCTGCTTGCTGGGAGCGCGGACGTCTCGTCCGCAACGGGTCATGCCAGAAACCCAAAAACCCTCAAACTGCTCGCGAGCGGGACCTGAGACCGTGGTCATTGATTGGCTGCCATTTCCAAACGAATGGCCGCATCAATAATCTTGGGCTGTACGAGCCGTGCAAAGTCTCTGTACCTGATCCGGATGGTGTCCACGTGAGTGCCGGCATTGAAGACGATCTCTTCATCCTCAGCCAGAGACTTGTCAACGTAAACTGGCAGCTCATACAGGTTGCCGAACGGAGCCATAGCTCCCAGTTCTGAGTCTGGAAACAGCGCGGCAAACTCTTTCTCGGTCGCCAGCTCGACGTGCGCGAAGGGCAGTTCGTCGCGCAGAGCTTTCATGTTGATCTTCATCACTGCCGGAAGAACGGCCATTGCAAACAGCGAATCCGTCTTAAGGATGATCGTTTTGGCCATCTCTCTTCCTGGCACATGCTGGGCTGCAGCCACTTCTTGGGCTGTGTAGGCCAAACGATGGGTGCAGTGGCTGTATGGGACCCGGTTCTGCTCAAGATATTCTTTGACGCGTCTTGCGATGCTCATAAACCCTCCGTACTTTTGCCAAATGGAACTCCGCCGGTCGAAAGGGCAGCCAGAACCTTTACTGGAGGGACTGCGTGACCGCCCAAATTGCTGTAACCCACGTCTCAAGGGAAACGTGGCGCGCCGTGCTGGCTTAGGTCCTGAGACTGCCCGTTTCTTGCTGCAACAACCCCGCCAGCAAAGTCTTTGCAGATCCAGGCAAGAGCGCGTCGGAAGGTGTTTGAGGAAGAGTCGAGTTTCTTACCCGAATCCTGAAAGTCATTTTGCGCACCCCTGCAGCTTTTGTCAACCGGCGTGAAAGCGGGGTGAGGTGCGAGTGTACTCCAAGACCGTGAAACGGTGGATCTCCTGGAGCTGTGAAAAAAAGGGAGGGCGAACCCGGCCATAGCGGGATCGCTAGCACGGAAACCAGCAGTGTCCAATTTTGAACAACATTGAAAAGTCGATTGCCGCAAACTTCCGGTTGCGGAGAGTGGATCGCAGGTTGTCAGTGCGCTGGCTCGCAGCGTTCTCTCCCCATAAGACGACCTGCTCTCCGCATTCATTTCAACGTCTCTAACTGCATTCACTAATGACCAATCAGAACGGGGCAATTCCCCCTCGCTCCAGCAGCCTAGCCAGATTGGTCCAGTCGTACGCGCACTTCGAAGCATGTGCGGCAAGTCCCTCGACGTCCTTCGCCTGCCTAGCCAGAAGTAGCACGCAATCTCCGCCCGGGGCTCCAACCTTGATACTCCAGCCCAAGCCAGGATCGTCCGTAAGCCAGTGGCCAAGGCGTCCAATAAGTTCCCCCCCTTGCGCCAAGCAGCCCGCGCCGCGAGCGGCGCGGGCTGCTTGGCGCAAGGGGGATGGCGGGAGTGAGCAGCTGCCACTGGCTCACGCCAGTGGTTGGCGGGTGTCTCCCATAACTAACGCATTACGATCGTCCTTGATTTGACATTGATTTTGAATTTTTCGCCTGTTATACATGAGCCGCGTTTGCCTGTTCGACGCATTCATAGGAATTTCCCCTATCCCGCGTCGGTGCCACATAGCATCAATGGGAGTGGGCGCTGCGCCGCTCCCCGTAGCGACACGGGAGGCACAAATCGGGACACCACGGCGGGCGTTGCCTAGAGTTTTCGGAGCAAACCCTCCAGCGAATCAACATGCCCAGACGAAACTCTCTCCGCGTCGCCTTTCAAGGTGAGCGCGGCGCCTACAGCGAGATTGCCGCGCGCCTGTTCTTCGGCAAGGCGATCGAACTACTGCCGTGCGAATCGTTTGATCTGGTTTTTAAGAGTGTCGAAGGCCAAAAGGCGCGCTCAGCCATCGTCCCCATCGAGAACTCGCAGGCCGGCTGCATCCATCAGAACTATGACCTGCTGCTCAAGCATCGGCTCCGGATCGTCGGTGAGCTGAATCTGCGTGTCGAGCACAGTCTAATTGCACATCCCGGGGCCACCCTGAAGTCCATACGGAGGGTCTTCTCCCACCCGCAAGCCTTGATGCAGTGCCAGGGCAATACCGCCAAGCTCAAGGACGTGAAAATCATTCCAGCCTATGATACGGCTGGCAGCGTCAAGAAGATCAAAGAGGACAAACTCCTCGATGCCGCGGCAATTGCCAGCGAGCTGGCGGCGAAAACCTATGGCATGAAGATCCTGAAACGGCAGATTCAGGACAACCCGGAGAATTTCACACGGTTCCTGGTTTTGCGAAAGACGGTGCTTCTGCCGGCGGGCGCGAATAAGACCTCTCTGGTTTTTTCGGTGAAAAACGTGCCCGGCGCTTTGTTCCGCTCCCTGAGCGCCTTCGCGCTGCGCGACATCGATTTATACAAGATCGAATCACGTCCGTTGCATGGCAAGCCTTGGGAATACTTCTTCTACATCGATTTCGCTGGCAGTCCCAAGGATCGCAACTGTCGCAACGCTCTGGCACATCTCGGCGAGATTGCCAGTTTCATGAAAGTGCTAGGCTCATACCCGCGCGACAGCCGGCAGTTGTAACCTTGGCTTAAACGTCCAGGTAGCCACGATTGATGTGCTTCTTGCATCAATCGTGGACAACCGGCGTTGGGGAGCGTCGTGCACCGGCTTCCAGTGCCGCTCCTCACAGGCAACTACATCCACGATAAACGCAAACAGCGCGCTTATCGTGGCTCCCCTCGTATCCAGGGGAGCTGTGAAAGAATTTGGTTGGGCGTACAAACCTGATCCGGTAGGGACGCGGTGCTCCGCGTCCGTCTTGGGCTTATCGTCGCGGGCGCGCCGCAGCGCGTCCCTACCCTTGAATTTTTTCACAGCTTCAGGCGCTGTGGCACCCGCTCTCGCGAGACTCGCACTCGCAAGCCTCACAGCACGGGATGTGAGGGGAGGCTGAGCCTTCCGGATGCAAGCCGAAAGCTGCTGCCTGGACACGTCCCGCCAGCGCCAAGATTGAGGTTTCTGGAAATGAGGACATACGCGAACTTTCAGACGCGCCGCGAATTTCTCGCTGGAGCTGGAGGAATTACTGCGTTTGCCGGCGCACTCATCCCATCCCAGTGGCTGGCTTGGTCCTCCTTAGGCGCTCTGGCAGACTCCGGATGCCTTACGGATATTGAAGGCATCAAGGTTGGCCATTACACGGAGACGCGCCGGCCGACTGGCTGCACGGTGATCCTGACCGAGGGTGGCGCCGTCGCGGGCGTCGATGTGCGCGGCTCAGCCCCCGGAACACGCGAGACCGATTTGCTGTCTCCGCTCAACACCGTGGAGAAGATTCATGCCCTCGTCCTGTCCGGCGGCAGTGCTTTTGGGCTGGAGACCGCCGCGGGTGTCATGCAGCACCTGGAAGAGCAAAAGGTCGGCTATGAGACGCGTGTGGCTAAGATCCCCATCGTGCCAGCCGCCATCTTGTTCGATCTCGGACTGGGGGATGCCCGCATCCGGCCCGACAAGAGATCGGGCTACCTGGCCTGCAAGGCTGCCAAAGCACGGGCCTGTGAAGAGGGCAATGTTGGAGCTGGCGCCGGCGCAACCGTTGGAAAGCTCTTCGGGATGGATCGCGCGATGAAGGGTGGCCTGGGAACCGCATCGATTCAAGTGGGGCCGGTTAGGGTAGGCGCTCTCGTGGCGGTGAATGCTTTTGGCGATGTGCTGGATCCAGCGACCGGCATCATTTTGGCAGGTGCGCGAACACCGGACGGGAAGAGCTTGGTTAACTCCATCGAGCAGCTGCGGCAAGGGCGTTATGCGGCACCCAAGGCTTCTGGAGAAAACACCACGATCGGCGTCGTCGCCACCAACGTGGCTTTGAACAAAAGCCAGGCAGCCAAGATGGCTCAGATGGCACACGACGGGCTGGCCCGAACCATCAATCCGGTGCACACCCCTCTGGACGGTGACACACTCTTTGCGATTTCAACCGGCACAACCACCGTGGCCGCCAACCTGACGCTGCTGGGTTCGCTGGCGGCCGACGTCGTCTCCCAAGCCGTCTGCCGAGCCGTGCTGCGCGCCAAAGGGTTGCCCGGGCTGCCAAGCCACCACGACCTGGCGGCTCCCACAAAACGAGGCTGAGATTTGAATCTCTATTTGCTGGTGTTGATTCTTTACTCGGCTTCGCTTCTGCTCCTCGGCCTGCTCGCATCACGAAAGGTAAAGCACGCCAGCGACTTTTTCGTCGCCTCCAGAAAGCTGGGAACCGGTTTGCTGTTCTCGACGCTGCTGGCCGCCAACATCGGCGCTGGCTCTACGATCGGCGCAGCGGGATTGGGTTATCAGCGAGGGCTTTCCGCCGCGTGGTGGGTGGGCTCGGCGGCGCTTGGCTCATTGCTACTGGCGTTCACCATCGCTCCGCGCCTGTGGAAGATCGCCTCCGCGCATGGTTTCTTGACCGTGGGCGATTACCTCGAATACCGCTATGATCGTAGCGTTCGGCGGCTAATTGCTGGATTGCTGTGGCTGGGCGCGCTGGCCATTCTGGCCGGGCAACTGATCGCCATGGCCTGGATACTTGACGTCGTGGCCCAGGCGCCCAAGTGGTCGGGGTGTTTGCTTGGCGGACTCGTTGTGACGGCCTATTTCTCCCTGGGAGGCCTGGTGTCGACGGCTTGGGTGAACGTGGCGCAACTCATTATTAAGATGGCTGGTTTTCTGGCCGCGGTTCCGTTCGCGCTCGGCAGCGCCGGAGGATGGGACGGCCTGACGAGCCAGCTTGCCCGGCAAACGTCATTTCAGGGCGGCTTGCCACAATACCTCAGCCTTACCGGCAGGGGCACAGAAGTCTTCGACTATCTTGTCTTGCTGGTGCCGTCATTTTTGATTTCGCCCGGCATCTTGCAAAAGGTTTACGGCGCCAGGGATTCGATTGTCGCCCGCAACGGAGTGTTGCTCAATGCTACTGGGCTGTTTCTGTTTGCCTTGCTGCCGCCCCTGCTGGGGGTGACCGCGCACGCCTTCTACCCGGAGCTGCAGAATCGTGAACTGGCGCTGCCGACGTTGATGGTTTATCTGATGCCGCCCTGGCTGGGAGCCTTGGCCCTGGCTGCGGTGTTTTCAGCCGAACTCAGCGCAGCCGACGCTGTTTTGGCGATGCTCTCCACGTCCTTTGCCAGGGATCTAGTACAGGGATACTTTCACCCCGATTTGGGACCGGCAGAATTATTGCGAGTGACGCGGACCGTCTCCATAGTCGCCGGGCTGCTCGGCGTGCTACTGGCTATGGTGCTTCCGAATGTTGTCTCAGCGCTGCAAATTTTCTACGGCCTGTTGACCGTGGCTCTGTTCGTTCCTCTGGTCTTTGGTCTTTACTGGAAGAGACCCAGTGCGCGCGCTGGGCTGGTTTCTATCGTTGCCGGTGTGGCATCAACCTCGTGTCTGCAAGCGTTCGGTGACGGAAAAGGAATCGGCCCGTTGTCTCCGGTTGCCTGCGGGATCTTGGCGGGGGCAGCGGCGATGACCGTAATGGCGTTGTGGCGAAATCCAGCGGCGGAGAATTCCGCAGCAGGTTGAAGAATCCTCCCGAAAGAGGGAAGGTCTAAAAAATTAAGATGTGTCGGCTTCCCTCGCCCGGTTAGCGGGCACAGGGAGTCCAGGAACTGAATTTTTTCACAGCTCCGGGCAATGTTGGATGTTAGATAGATAAGAGACAAGGTGGTTGTATTCTCGACATGCCGATGAAAACCGTCGCTGGCCTGATCCTTGCCGCAGGAAAATCGGAACGCATGGGTCGTCCCAAAGCATTGCTGCCCATCTTCGGGGAATGCTTCCTAGCCCACGTTTTTTCTGAGGCGGTGCATTCAAACCTGGCAGATGTCAAAGTAGTCTTAGGACATCATGCAGAGCGCATCCTGCAGGCTCTGCCGGAGATGAAAGACAGAAGCTTCATCAACCCAAATTACGAAGCAGGCCAACTGTCTTCGTTACAATGCGGGTTGCGGCAGCTCGGCACGGTGGGAATAGACGGTGTCATGGTGCTTTTGATCGACCATCCCTTGATTCATCGCGATCTGATCAACCAGCTCGTCGAAGCCTTCAGCCGGAATGATGCGCCGATCGTGATTCCTTCGTTCGGTCACCGGGGCGGACATCCCATGATTTTTGCTGCCGAGCTATTTGGGGAACTCCTGGCGGCTCCGCTGGACAAAGGCGCCGTAAGCGTTGTGAGAAAACACCAGCATGAGATTCTGCATCTTGAGGTGAACGAGCCCGGCGTGCTTATCGACATCGACACGCCTGATGCCTATGACGAACAGATTGTCAGTTTGGGTAAAGCATAGCCAGCTTTCGCGGTTGCAGGACATACGAAGGCATAAAGTTGGCCAAGCTGAATCGCTGGGTGACTTTAGTGGGATTCGTGCTCTGTCAGATGTGCGCCAGATTCACTTCCGTGTTCCAGCGTCTGTGCGGCTGACGTCTGTCGTTAGTTTGGCCACGCTGTTCCTGGTGGTAGCCGTTTATGCCGTCACGTTCGAGGAAATCTCCAGTGGGTTCCATGCCGTCCAGAGCCGCCGGATCCAGTCGACGCTCCAGTTTCTGGCCTCCAAGCATTTCAATGGCCGCGCTACCGGCACTCCCGAAGCCGAGCTGACGGCAGCCTATATTGCCAGCGTGTTTCAACGGAACGGCCTGCAGCCACCGGCCGGTAACGGCGATTCTCACGTTCAAAGCTTCGAATTGATTCAAGCCGTGCCGCGCGAAGAGAGCCGCGCCGCCATTGAAATAGAGGAAGGCGCAAGCCTTTCTCTCAAGATGGGGGAAGATTTTCTGCCAGCGACCTGGGGCCCCGATTCAGGAGAAGTGCGAGCCCAGATGGTTTTTGCCGGTTACGGCGTCACAGCACCGGAGTTGAAGTATGACGATTTCGCCGGGCTCGATGTGAACGGCAAGATAGCGATCGTTCTGAGCAAGCTTCCAGGCGGCAGCGGGCCGAAGCAGTCCACTTGGGACTTCTATTCCCAGAAAGACTACGATGAACCTCTGGAAAAAGCCTTGGCTGCACAAAAGGCGGGAGCCGCCGGGATCATCATCATCCTTCCTTCGAACGAGAACCTCCCCGCATTGAGCTCATTGAACTTCAAGAATGCCAAGAGTTCGCTGGCCAGCGAGGTCGCGCGACTCCACATTCCTGCATTGTTCGTCTCCTACGCAACCGGCGAGAAGCTTGTTCGCGGCAAGCAGCGCCAGGAGCAAACGCTGCAAGCGATTCAAGACAAGATTGACGCCGGAATGAAGCCGGTTTCATTTCCCCTCGAAAGAACGGCCTCCATCCGAGCCAGCTACGAGCGAAAAAAGCTCCAGGGCCGTAATGTCATCGGAATCATTCCGGGCGCGGACGTGCGCCTTCGTGACCAGTGCATCGTGATCGGCGCGCATCACGATCACCTGGGCACAGGCGAGACTCAGGAGGTTTACTTTGGCGCTGACGATGACGCCTCAGGGACTACGGGCCTGCTGGAACTAGCGGAGGCATTTCAGGTTGGACCGCTTCGCCCCCGGCGAAGCATCGTGCTGGCAGCCTGGGGCGCGGAGGAACTCGGCTTGCTGGGTTCGAAGCACTACGCACGGAATCCTGCGTTTCCGCTCCACAAGACTGTCGCCATGATCCAGCTGGATATGATTGGCCGTAACGAGCAGCGTCCGGCAGATCCAGGTAACGGTGTTGAGGAAGAAAAGGACGAAAACAACACCAACACCGTCTCCATTGCCGGCTCTGCCTTTAGCCCCGATCTGAAGCACTGGTTTGAAGTCTGCAACCGCCGCATCGGCTTGACACTGCGCTACCGCTACGACTCGGGACAGGAGAACTTGCTGAAGCGAAGCGACCACTGGTGTTTTCTCAGAGCGGGAGTACCATCGGTGTTCCTGTTCACCGGGTTTCATCCCGATTATCACCGGCCGAGCGACACGGCCGACAAAATCAACTATGAGAAGATGGAAAAAATCCTTCGCCTACTGTACCTGAGCGCTTGGGAGTTGGCCGATCAAGTCCGGCCACCTCGCTTTCTGAGTTCCACATCACCCGCGCCCGCAGAGATGAAGACCCAGCAACGATAACTGGTTAGCTTCTATCCGCCTTTGCAACCCGCATGTCTTCTGCGAAGGCTCTGGACTGTTTGAAGGAGGAAATCGACTGCTGAGCTTTTTTGTGTTGAGCTTGGTGTCACCTGGGCCTAATATTTCCTTGAGTCAGAATCCACACATGTGGTTTTAGGAAATAATGATTTTTCGAAGCCAGTCAAGAATGCGGGCCCCGTTCGGCGAAACGACGCGCGATCGCGATCATGGTTACCCGCCGCTGTTCGGGAACGCTCCCACATTCATCGAGATCCCTTAGGAAAGGATGAACCATGAAGATCAAAACCCTTGTTTTCGTTGGCATCTATCTTTCGGCGTCGGTTGGAATGTTCGCGCAGCAGGTGCGCCAGGACGTGGGCACCAGGCTCCTGATTCCATCTTCAGCTCGAACTGGGAGTTTCACTTCGTTCCTGGCGGTGACGAACCTGGATACCCAACCTAACACCGTCACCGTGACAGCACGGCGAGAAGATGGGTCGGTGATTGGACAACTCTCTCGGACGCTCTCTGTCGGAGGCCGTTTCCGAAGCGTCAACATCCTCGGAGAAATGGGGGCTGGCATCCCGGAGTTTGGACCCATCACAGTTGAATCGACCAATGGGAGAATTCTCAGCGCGGTTTCAGAAGTGGTCAGCGCTCAGGGTCCGGGTGGCTTCTTTCCAGGAATCAACACGGCGACAGCTTGGCAGACCGGGTTCATTTCAGAAGTGATCGATACCGGGGATGGCGGCAACCCAGGAACATTCCGCACCAATATCGGCATTAATACTGTAGGCAGCTCCGGTGCTAACATTACAGTAACCTTACATGACAACTCGGGAACTCAAATGGGAGTCCCCATTTCTTTCTTTGTGGCCGGTAACGGAATGACACAGCGAAACGGAGTCGTTCGCGATCTGCTGAACTCCGGCGGTGGCGTGACCGGACAGAACGGCTATTTGAGGATTACTTCCAACCAGCCGGTTGTCGCATGGGCCAGCAAGATTGAAAACGGGACGGGCGACCCGAGCTTCCAGATCGGCATCGGAGCGGCCTCGATTGTGACGTCGCAAATCGAAGCCGGAACCTCTGACATTCGAAACAATTTGTTGTTTATCGCGTTAGGGCTGCTTGGGCCGGCTGCGGTCTTCTTGGCGCAGCGGCTGCCCAAGGCTGGCCCGGGGCTCCCCGCGCCAGTGGCCGAAACACTCTAGACCCTTCAGGAGCGGTCCTCTTTGTTGCCTGACACGTGCAACCGAATCGTTCTTTCGGCAACTCTGTTTCTCATAGTTTTTTCTCCCCTGGCGTACGGCGGCGTTGACGGTTGGGTAGTAAGCCTGGTCCGTTGGGTCATCGGCACAATGTTGCTTGCCTGGCTCGCCAGAGCTGCCAGCCTGCGGGAATTCAAGTTTCATTGGCCGCCTTTCGGGACTCCCGCCGTTCTCTTCTTCCTCCTCCTCGTGCTTCAACAGCTGCCCATGCCCTTCTCATGGCGGGCCATTCTCTCTCCAGAACCGCTTCGACACAGTATTCTCCTGCCAGCGTCCCCTGATTTTGCTGTGAAGGCAACTTCGTCTTATTGGACCCAATTGACGCTTCATCCAGCCGGAACCCTGCAAGGAACGCTCGATCTGCTCATGTGTTTCACGCTCTGTCTGATCTTAGTAAACAGCCTGTCGAGTCGCGAAGAGATTCAGTGGGCTGTTGTAGCGCTGATGGCCGTCGGAGGGTTCGAAGCCGTTTACGGGCTCATCGAGTTCTGGAGTGGACGCCAGGGCATCTTTTGGTTTACCAAGGTGCATTACCGCGAAGATGTCACTGGAACCTATATTAACCACAATCACTTTGCCGGACTCATGGCAATGCTCGTGCCGCTGACCACTGGATTTCTTTGGCTCCAGACACTGAAGCTGGAGGCCTCGGGCAGGAATCGGAGCCTCCGTTGGAGGGTCGCTCTGCTCGTCGGAGTGCTCACGGCAATGCTGCTGGCCTTGGTTCTGTCGCATTCGCGCGGCGGGTTGCTTTCCTGCGCCGGCGCCCTGACTTGGCTACTCTGGATGATCTGGCGCAAACACGTTCAACACCCGGGCCGGCGCAAACGGCTGGCGGTTTCCGTCACCGTGCTCGTTGGACTGATCAGTTTGGTTCTGGGACGCGAGATTTCGAGCCGGTTTTCCTTCGCGCTGCGTGATGCTCCGGAAAGAATCGGGCTGTGGCAGGACGGGCTGAAAATCGTTCCAGACTTCCTATGGTTTGGAACGGGAATGGGCACGTTCAAGTATGTCTTCCCGAACTATCGCACGCAGCTCGACTTTCTTAACGTTGACGGCGTCCCCCGCCAGGCACTCTGGAATTTCGCCCACAACGACTACCTGCAATTATTGATCGAATGCGGCATCATCGGTTTTGGTCTTGCGGTCTGGGGAATGAGCCTGACCGTGGGGCAATTCCGCCAGTGGCAGCGGAGCAACGGCAATGCCGAAAGGCATCTTCTGGCCTTAAGCGCCTTCGCTGGGGTGCTGGCCATTCTCATCCACAGCCTCGTTGATTTCAACCTTCACATTCCCGCCAATGCCCTGATTTTCTGCACCCTCGCGAGTCTGGCGCTAGTCTGCAGTCGCCCGGCCGCTGAGACAGCAGAACAGAGCGACACGCCCGAGGCAAACTCAGAAGTCAGCTCGAAGGAGCAGACCGGTGAGTGAGTCCCCTTTTGACAAAGTTGAGTTGTAAAAAAATCTCCGGATATCTGTAGCGAACACCCGCCCCGGGCGTTTCCAGTCGGTCCGAAGGCGAACTCTTTCAAGGCTTTCGTCTCGTCGCGACGAGGGCCGGCACCGCGACCGGCCCCTACGAAGGCGATTTTTTCACAGCTTCGGGGGCAAAAGCTGCAGGCCTTTGGGTTGTCTTGGCCAGATTCGTCGGGCGCAGGCACGACAACCCCCGCGCGGTGTCTGCGAAACCGCTGTCCCCTGGAGCTGTGAAAAAATTGAATCGGGACAATCCTGATCCATCCCGGTTCTGAATCCACAGCCGAAAACGCGCGCAGAGCGCGCGTTCCACCTGGGTGGAGCGGGCGCTCCAGCGCACGCTTCTTGCCGGGAGGAGCCAAATCATTCGACGATTCCTCGGGTGGCGCCTACATGGCGCAGTTTGCCATGTGGGCAGCGCATACATCGCAAAAAGCACGATGTATGCGCCACCCAGAAGGACTTAACAATACAAGACAGGCTGCGATCGGCGCTAGCAGGCGTTGCGATTGAAGAAACCGCGAGATAGGGTCAGCAGGAGAATCTTGAGATCAAAGGCGAGGCTCCAATTCTGCAGATAGTAAAGATCGTACTCGAGCCGTTTCTGAATCGACGTGTCACCGCGCCATCCGTTGACCTGCGCCCAGCCCGTCAGGCCACACTGGATGGTATGACGCAACGAATAGGCTGGCATCTCTCGTTCAAACCTCTCGACAAAATGAGGCCTTTCCGGTCGCGGGCCGACTAAACTCATCTCCCCCTTTAGGACGTTCACCAACTGGGGCAATTCATCCAAACTGCTATAGCGAAGAACCCGTCCTACCGGGGTCACGCGGCTATCGCGTCTTCCGGTCCAGTGGATGTCACTCACCTGCCGAGGCGAAACCTCCATGGTCCGGAATTTGCAGATCCAGAAGACGCGCCCATGGAGTCCCACGCGTTGTTGTCTGAAGAGCACCGGACGGGCCGAGCTGCATCGAAGCGCCACGGCAATCAACAGAAAGAGCGGAGCGGTAAGGACGATGGTGACGCAAGACAGCACGAGGTCCAGCGCCCGTTTGAACAGCCGATACTGGAGGCGTGCTGCGGGAGACACCCGGTCGCCGGTTCCGCTGTCTGCTGAGAGCTCGAAGTTAGCGGCAAGACCCTTTGAACGTATCCAAGGTTCGTCACGCTGAATCATGGCAAGGCTATTTTAGACTGTTTTAGAAACAGAACTGGGGAAGCGTACCAAACCGGCGGCTGAACGGAAGAAAAAATAGAATGAAGCGGCAGCAACAGCGCCCCAGAGCCCGAGGAACACCAAAAAGGGAGCATACCCATAACGCTGAATCAGGCTGCCGGCGACGACGGAGGCGATGGCATTCACGGCAAAATGGGCGGCATATCGCAACGCCGACACAAGATTGCGCGCGTAGACAGGAGCAGATTCCATGATGAACTGCTCCAGCGCCGGCTCGCACATGGCCTGAAAGCTCAGGTAAGCAAGGTAGATCAAACCGGCAGCTTCAACCTCGCCCGCGAAAGCCATCAAGGGCAACGCAACCGCCGCGGCAAGCTGCATCGCAAGAATCGCCGGCGCCTTTCCCAGCCTGACCACAACCCAGGGCATCAACAGCGCTGCCGCCATCTGACAAAACTGCGAAAGCGAAAAGATCATACCCACGCCTGCTAATGATTGGCTGAACTGTTTGGTGAAAAACACGTTGAAAAATGGAGAGAAACCGCCGGCGAAAAAGCCCCAAGCAGCCACGGCGATGACCAGTCGAACCAGAAACGGACGAGGAACATTCCGCGTCCCTGAGTTTTCAAGCACCTCGGAAACAGGTTGCAAGATCGAAACCTGGGAGCGCGGGCGTCCCGCCCGCCCCTGCGCGGCCGGAGGCCGCTCCCTGCAGCTAACGCTACCTTGAGTGTTCTTCAGGAGCAGCAGCATGGCAAAGGCAGCCACAACCCAACCTGCCGAGCATGCCAAAAGAAATTGCCGAGCGGAAGAAGCCTGATGCCAAGCTGGTCCGAAAACGCCTGGTACAGGTAGTTTCCCAACGAGCACTCCCGCAACGATGCCCATGCCAATGGAGCCGCCGTAGTTCAAGCTGAACGCCCGGCTGCGATGCTCTGACACTGTGTGCTGCGCAAGAAAAGGAGGCGCTGCTACGATCCACGTCCCGATAAAACCGCCACTCAGAAAGGCAAAAAGAATCAGCAGGCTGGGGCTTTGAACGAGCGCACGGGCAAGCAGCGAGAGCGCCGTGAGCAGAACTGCAGCCTGAATTGTGCGATTGAGACCGAAGAGATTTAGGAGGAAACCCGCCGGAACCGTGGCCGCCAAACTGCCGAGTGCCATGCTGGCACCTACTTGACCGATGAAGGCTTCTTGAAACCCCAGGTCGAGCAAGTGAACGTTGTAAACCAGAAAGAAGCTCATTAGCCCGAGCGACCAGAGCCACCCTCCGCCCAGGTAGAGCCACAGGTTTCGGCTGAAGTGGAAAGACATTGCGAAGGCCGGAGACTGTCAAGGCGAGGGTTGAGACGCCGGCGAAGACTCACTTTGGAGTGAAGCGGTGGGACGACTGTAGGGGTTCACCGCTGTGCCCACCCCCGTGCGGTATCGCACCCACGAGGGCAGACACATAGGTCTGCCCCTACGCTTCCTGCCAAGCGTCATTCCCGCGAAAGCGGGAACTGGGCCAGGGCCGCGGGCCCGCAGCGCTATCTTGGCGCGATCTACTTCTTCCCCTCCACCAGCGGCTGCGTGACGACGTTGATGTTATTGATGCCTGCCTGTTTGGCTCGGTCCATCACCTTGGCAATCGAACCGAAAGGTACTTCCTCGTCGGCGCGAAGGTAGATCAAGGCCTGCTCAGGGTTCTTGATTCTCGCCTTCAGTCTTTCCTCCAGCTCGTTGATATTGACGCGCGCGTTATCCACAAAAAGCTCCTGCGCACGGTTGATGCTAACGACCAACCGTTCCTGGGTGAGCTCTTTGACGGTTCGAGTCTTGGGCACATTGATCTCGATGCCTGATTGAATGATCGGAGCAGTCAGCATGAAAATGATGAGCAGAACCAAAACCACATCCACTAGCGGCACTATGTTGATTTCTGCCAATGAGGTTTGAGTCCGGCCCTGAGCGTTGGTGAAAGCCATTACGAGAATGTCCTCTCCATCAAGTTGAGAAACTCCAGAGAAAAATCGTCCATCGCCGAACCAAACTCCTTTACTTGATGCACGAAGTAATTGTATGCGATGACGGCTGGAATGGCAGCAAACAAGCCTGCGGCGGTCGCAATGAGCGCTTCCGCTATTCCCGGAGCGACCGCGCGGATCGTGGCGGTCCCTTCAACGGCTAACCCCGTAAACGCGGTGATGATTCCCAAGACCGTGCCAAACAGTCCGATGAATGGCGCCACTGAGGCTGTCGTGGCCAGCCAGCTCATGTTTCTTTCCAGTTTGGTCAGCTCCACGGACGAAGCGCGAGAGAGGGCGCGCTGAATAACATTGATCGTCTTCAGCGTCGGCGAATGCGAGGAAACGCCCGAGCTATGCGTCTTTCCATCCGGCAGCAACTGGGTTTCAAGCTCTTCGTAGCCCGCCAGAAAAACCTCCACCAGCGGCGTATTGCGCAAGGACTCGCAAGCCGTGCTGATTTCAGAGAAGCGTTTGCTCTTGCGGAACATGCGAATGAAGGTTTCGGAGTCGCGGCGCAATTTCCGAATGACCACCAACTTCTTAAAAATGATAGCCCAGGAAAATACGGAGAAGAGCAGCAGGATTAGGAGAACGGTTTTGGAGAGAAGGCTGGAAGCCAGGATGAGCTTGAATAGGTCGAGCTCAGCGCCTTGTGCCAGCAAGGCGAGTGCATGGACGTTGTCTGAAATCAATAAAACCTCCGCTGCGCAAGAAATCAGAAGCTGTGATCGATGCCGGACAGGCGAGCCGAAGCTATCACAGAAAGATTCGGCGGGTCAACCCAAGGCCGGCCGCTGGATGGTCGGCGTTGCCCGCCGGATGGCGGTTTCCAGCCACCGGGAGGTTGCCGGGGCTGCAGCGCTGTGCTAGACTTCAGGCCGCTTGATGGCATGAACCCAGCTTATTGAATCGGGACAATCCAACGCCTCAATGTTGAAATGCCTCGAAGTTCAGCAGTTCGCTCTAATTGAAAACCTCCAGGTGGAGTTTGCCGAAGGTCTCAGCCTTCTGACCGGCGAGACAGGATCGGGCAAATCGATTCTGGTGGACGCACTAAGCCTGTTGCTAGGTGAGAAAGCCCACGGAGAGATGATTCGAACGGGCGCAGAGAAAGCGGTTGTCACTGGCCTTTTTGAGCTGGCGGACCCTGCGCTCCGAGCCCGCCTAGAGGCAGCCGGTTTGGAGCACGCTGCGGACGAGCTCATCATCAAGCGCGAGGTTTCCCAATCAGGCAAAGGCCGCGCTTTTATTAACAGCCAGATGGTTTCGGTCGGGTTCTTGAAGGAGATTGCACGCTTCCTGGCTGATATCCACGGACAAAATGAGCAGCAGACGCTGAGCGAAAGCGATTCCCAACTGGCCTTTGTCGATGCGCTGGCGGATGCGGAAGCGCCGGTAGCGGAGGTGCGAGAGCTCTACGCACACTGGCAAGACGTGTTGCAGCAGATGGCTCGTTTGCAAAACAGCGAGCAGGAGAGGTTGCGCAACATGGACTGGCTCAGGTTTCAACTGGACGAAATTGAAAAAGTGAAGCTGAAGGATCCGGAAGAAGATGAGTCGTTGGCCGCGGAACACGCGCTGCTAGCGAATGCCGACAAGCTGTTTCAGTTGTCCAGTCAGGCGTATGCCGGCTTGTACGAAGCCGAGAACTCGGCCAGCGCCACAATTAAACAAGCCAGTCGGCAAGTGGAAGAACTGAGCCGTGTGGATCCGCGCTGTGCCGCGTTTCTGGAACAACTGCAGGCGGCGCGCATTGCGGTGGATGATGTGGCTCTTTCGCTGCGCGAATACTCGTTGCGGATTGAGGCCGATCCGAAGCGGCTGGAGCAGGTCGAGGCGCGTCTGGCAGAAATTGAGCGGCTCAAGCGCAAATACGGAAAGACCGTCAAGGAGATCCTGGCGTTCCATGACCGCTCGAAGCGTGACCTGGCGAGCTTGTTGACGGCCGACGAGAATCTCGCTCAGCTTGGGAAGGATCGCTTGTCGGCCGCCAGCCGTTATCGAGATGCGGCCCAGCTGCTCAGCGAAAAAAGAAAGGCGGCGGCGCGAGTTCTGGAAAAAACCGTTGCAAAGGAGTTAGCCGAATTGGCTATGCAGCGCTGCCGCTTTCGAGTTGCTTTTTCGAAAACTAGGGCGGAACCTGGCATCGACGGGGGCCTGCCGGCGGCTTGGGAAACGGCGGCGGGAATCGATGAAGTCGAATTCCTGTTGAGCCCTAACCCGGGCGAGGATTTGAAACCTCTGGTCAAGATCGCCTCGGGTGGCGAAATCTCCCGGATTATGCTAGCTTTGAAGTCCGTCAGAACCCTTGACGGGCGCGGCAAGTGCCTGGTTTTTGACGAGGTAGACTCCGGCATCGGCGGGCAGACTGCTGACGTTATTGGCCAGAAGCTGAAGCGGCTGTCGCAGAAAAACCAGGTGATTTGTGTGACGCATCTTCCGCAGATTGCCTCCTACGCCGACCGCCATTACTTCATCGAAAAACGCGTGGAGAAAGGCAGAACCGTGACGCGGGTGGCGCTGCTGCAGCACCAGGATCGCGTCCAGGAGATCGCCCGCATGATCAGCGGAGAGCGCAAGACGGAAAGCGTTCTGAAGCATGCCGCCGAGATGCTGAAAGACAGCCGCAGGTAGGGGCTAAGACCAAAACGCCAAGAGCGCGAAGTGCGCCAAGAAGACAACCTGTATGACTGCCGACGATGAGCATTTGTCGCGGCAAGCATAGGGTGGCAGGACTCGTGGAGACTCGATGCTCTCTTGGCATTCTTGGCGTTTTCGTATTGTTGTAGCAAGCCGGTGGCTAATCAGGACCTTATTGTGGAACCCAAAAAATTCTTCATTGAGACTTTCGGCTGCCAGATGAATCATCACGATTCGGAAAAGGTGGCCGGCACCTTGACTCAGATGGGGTATGTCCCCACCGAAGACGCGTCCGAGGCCGATCTGCTTTTGTTGAATACCTGCAATATTCGGGAAAAAGCAAATCAGAAGGTGTTTTCGCGCCTCGGCTCGCTGCAGAAGAGTTATGGCACCAAGCCCGGTGCGAAGGTTGGGTTGCTGGGGTGCATGGCCCAGATGGAGGGGCCGAAGATTTTCGAAAAGGCGCCCAACGTCGACCTGGTCGTCGGATCGAGCAGCTACTCGTTTATTCCTCGGCTACTCGAAAAGCTCGAACAAGGGGCGCCGCATGTCATCGACGTTTCGCAGGATGTCGACCGGCTCTTCGAGACCTATCCCCAAAGCAGGGAGAATCCGTACAAGGCCTTCGTCACCATCATGGAAGGATGCAATCGCTATTGCGCCTTTTGCGTTGTGCCTTACACTCGCGGGCCAGAGCGCAGCCGCTCGGGTGAGCACGTACTTTCTGAGATTCGACGCTTGGCCTCGGAGGGCTATCCGGAAGTGATGCTGCTGGGCCAGACCGTCAATTCCTGGCGCGACCCAGCCGGTGCTATTCCGACCTTTGCCGAACTGCTGAAGCGCATCGCCGCGGTCCCCGGAATTCGCCGCATCCGCTTTACATCGCCGCATCCAAGCGATTTCCACTGCGAAATCGTCGAAGTGATGGAGACCACGCCCGAAGTGTGCAACCAAGTGCATCTGCCCGTTCAGTCTGGTTCGACCGAGGTCTTGCGGCGAATGAAGCGAGACTACACACGTGATGAGTATCTTCGGCGCGTAGAGTTCATCAAAGCCGCGCAGCGGGAAATTGCGCTTTCCACCGACATCATCGTCGGGTTCCCCGGGGAGTCTCAGGAAGATTTTGAAGAGACGCTGTCGCTCCTGGAGCAGGTTCGCTACGACCAGATCTTCTCGTTCAAGTACTCGGCGCGTCCCGGTACCGAGGCGTTTACCTTTGGCGACACGATTCCGGAGGAAGAGAAGAGCCGGCGCCTGGCAGTGTTGCAAGAGTTTCAGCGCAAGATCCAGATTGAGCGCAATGCCTCTTTGGTTGGCAGAGAGTTCGAGATCTTTGTGGAAGGCAAGAGTCAAAAGGATCTGAACGAGCTGATGGGCCGCACCACCCAGAACAAGATTGTCAATTTTGCAGGTTCGCCGGAACTCCTTGGCAAGTTCGCCAGGGTTCGCGTCACCAATTCCTTTCCTAACAGCTTAGCCGGCGAGTTGATTTGAACTTCTCTTCGCAACCGACTTCCCTGCCCCAATCCACAAGGAGCCAAGCTAGAGAGGGGATCTCTGGAAGGGTGGCGGCGGCATCCTGCCGCCGGACAAGCGGCTGGAAGCCGCTTCCACGGTGTACGCAAGTTCCTCGAGTCTCTTTAGAGCAAGATCATGAGCTCATTCGGCTGGATCGATTGGGGAATCATTGGTGTCTATCTGATCGGCACGATCGCAGCCGGTCTGGCGATGTGGCGTGACGTTGGCAAGGTGGAACACTTTCATCGTCGCTGGACGGGAAATGGACGTCTACCTGGGCGTAGCGTCTTTGGCCGCCACTGAATTCGGCATCAAGGCAGGGCGGGCGGCCGTCGTGGCCCGCGCGGCAGGTCTTTATTCAACGATGCCTGTTCCTTTCCTATTGGCAACGGCGTGCCTGGCCTTGCTGCTCTCTGGAAGCGGAAACAAACCCGCAGGAGCGGTAACGCCTCAGAGTCCTGGCCTGTCGAAGACGGCAGCGAAGCACGAGCCGGCGCGAGTCAATGTCAACCGGGCTACGATCGACGAACTGAAAACCCTACCCGGAATTGGGGAGGCCACAGCGAGGCGCATTGTCGAGTATCGCGCCAAGAATCCTCCGTTTCGCCGCGTCGAAGAGCTGCTCATCATTCGCGGCATCAGCCGCAGCCGGCTCGAACGAATTCGCCACAGAGTCCGTCTCGATTGACCTTCGCCGCCAGTCTTTCTAAGATAGCAGTTATGAAACTCACCGATTGCCGTCATACCTACGAGTTCCATTCAAGGAGATGCAGCGATGTTCAGGTTCATTCCTAAAGAGGAAAAGTTCTTCGATATGTTTATTTGCATGGCCCAGAACGCTCACGAGGCTTCCAAGCTCTTGACGCTGATGATGGAAAAGCCGGAAAAAATTCGGGACACGGCTGAAACCATCAAGGCTCTGGAGCACAAAGGCGACCGGATGACGCACGACCTCATTGTCAAACTGAACAAGACTTTCATTGTTCCCATCGACCGCGAAGATATCTACGGGTTGTCGTCAAAACTCGACGATGTCACCGACCTGATTGAATCAATCGCGCGCCGCCTTGTGCTCTTCAAGGTGACTGAGGTAAGCGAGCCGGCATTAGAACTGGCTCGGGTTCTGCAGCGCTCCACGGCGGCCATCGTCATCGCCGTGTCCGAGTTGCAGAATGGCATGAAGGTGATGGACCCTTGCATCGAAATTAACCGGCTCGAGGATGAAGCGGATCACATTTATCATCTCGCCTTGGGCAAGTTGTTTGAAACCGACATGGATCCGATTACTCTCATCAAGTGGAAGGAGCTTTACGAGAAGCTGGAGGCCTCGTTGGACCGGTGTGAAGACGTGGCCAACGTAATCGAAGGGATTGTGGTCAAGAATGCGTGACGCTCAGCATCGTCGTAGCCGCCGACGTGAGGAGGCGGAGTGAAACAAACATCACCGCCGACCGCCCGTAGCCGCCGACAAGGGAGGCGAGGTCAAGGCACCTCAGGCCGCCTCCTTACGTCGGCGCTAGGCGGGCACGGGGCCATCATACAAACAGCGCGATGAGATAATACGTCAGTGCTGCAATGAGTGCAGAGAGCGGTATGGTGAGCACCCACGCCCAAACGATGGTGTTTGCAACGCCCCAGCGCACGGAAGAGAGCCGCTTGGTTGCCCCGACTCCCATGATGGCCCCTGTAATGGTGTGAGTCGTGCTCACCGGAATTCCCCCAAAAGCCGTTCCCAGCAATGTGAGGGCGCCAGCAGTTTCCGCGCAGAAGCCGCCGACTGGCTTTAGCTTGGTAATTTTCTGTCCCATCGTCTTGACAATTCTCCAACCTCCCGACATCGTGCCCAGGCCAATGGCGGCATGGCACAGCAACACAACCCAGAACGGGATGCTGAAGGTTGCCAGATAGCCTGAAGTGAAAAGCAACCCGGCTATGATACCCATCGTCTTTTGCGCGTCGTTTATGCCATGGCCGAGGCTGAAAAGCCCGGCCGACACCAGCTGCAGCCTGCCAAAGTGCTTGTCCACCGAGGAAGGCGTAAAGTGGCGAAACAACCAGAGGACGAAGACCATCAGGCTAAACCCAAGCACCCCGCCGATGATCGGCGACAGCACGATGAAAATCAGCGTTTTGGTCCAGCCTGCGGCAATGATGGATGAAAAGCCCGACCGGGCGATGGCTGCACCGGCATAGGCGCCAATCAGGGCGTGCGAAGAACTGGTGGGCAACCCAAAGTACCAGGTGATCAAATCCCAGACGATGGCCCCGACGAGCCCCGCCAAAATCACGTATTCGTTGACGTCATCAAGCTGTATCATTCCGCTGCCCATGGTCTTGGCCACATGGGTCTCAAATCCGAAAGCTCCAATGAAATTGAAGAATGCCGCCCACATCACGGCAAAGCGCGGTGTCAGCACGCGAGTAGAAACCACAGTGGCAATGGAATTCGCCGCATCATGAAAGCCGTTAATGAAGTCAAAGATCAGCGCAATCAGGATGATGATAATAACTAGTGTCAGCACAAGTCTCCTAAGTCTTCTTCGGACGGGATCGCACCGAAGAGAAGAATGGAACATCGGCTTTCGGAACAGTCCAGCAGTTAGAGAAAGACTTTCAACGGCGATTGGAAAACTGTTTTTGGGGTATTACTGCGTGCTAAACCGGGGGGGCGCTCTTCAGATTCGCCTCACCTTACCCAAGTCGTTTAGAAATGTCAACCAAGGCAGTCTGAGGGGGTGAGAGGCAGTCAGAGGCCCGGGTCACGGAGCCCCGCGAGCAGCGGACTGGTCGGCAAATCCTTCTTAACAAACCTGACCGTTCCCACAAGTTTCTGCTGGACACAGCGATTAGTTCCCTGCTGTCCCCGGAGGGGACTAATACGAATAGCCGTGGGTTGAGCGCAGCAGCGCGCATTGATGTCAACTTAAGGCAGGATGGGGCCCACGATTGGCGAAAAGCACGCCAATCGTGGCTACCCATGCCCTAGTCAGTCGTTTTGGTAGGACGAAACCGCCTTAAGTTGACATCAATGAGCAGCGCGGAGCGGAACCGACGGTCAAGAACGTTTCAGATCCAACCCTGAAAAGCTTGAACCAGGCCTCGGCAATCTTCACGTTACCGTGCCTACTCTAGGGGGTTGTCCTGGCTAACTCGTTAGACCGGGACTGCGCGACAACCCCGTCGCGGTTTCTGCGAAACCGCTGTCCACTTTTCGAAGGGGGACCTTAGAGGAGTCGGTACCCGGCCTAAGGCTCCGAAAAGATTGGGAAACCGCCTGGAGACTTTGGTCGTCTCTGGTTTTGGATTCAGCATCATTACACCTGGCCTTGGCAGCATGATTGGCCGGCCAGCAGCGCTTAGGTCTAACAGAACTTGACGCATTTCTTGAAAGGTTCGAAAACAGGTCATGAAACGAAATTCAGTGGTCAAGTACGGCGTCGCGGGCGTGCTGGGTCTGGCAATTCTCTTTGCAGGTTACTCCTATTGGAAACGCAAGGGACAGGATCCCCACGATAAGTATCTCACCGTCCAGATTGACCGGGGCAATGTGCGCCGCACGGTCAGCTCAACGGGCACGCTTCAGGCGGTGGTTACAGTCCAAGTGGGCAGCCAGGTTTCGGGTCGAATTCAAGAACTACACGCAGACTTCAACAGCGTCGTCAAGAAAGGACAAGTGCTCGCAATCATTGATCCGGCTAGTTTTCAGGCCCAGCGGGAACGTTCGCAGGCCCAATTGGCCACCGCCCAGGCGTCGGTGAAGAATGCTGACGCAAACCTGGTAAACCGCAGAGCTGAACTCAGCAGCGCCAAGGCCAACGTCGAAGTGGCGCGAGTCGCGCTTAAGGAAGCGGAGCGGCAGCAGAAAAGAGCCCAAGGGCTGTTTAAAGATGGCTTGATCGCCGAACGGGACCTGGAAACAGCCCAAGCCACGTTTGAGCAGGCCGGTGCGCGTGTCATGCAGGCTGAGGCTCAGGTCAACCAGACCGAAGCCACCATTCGCTCTGCGCTTTCCCAGCAGGAACAGGCTGCAGCGAACGTCAAGCAGGCAAGGGCCGAGCTGACGATGTCGGATGTGAACTTGCGCTACACGAACATTATCTCGCCGATAGACGGCGTCGTCATCGAGCGCAGCGTGGACATCGGGCAGACAGTGGCAGCCAGTTTCCAGGCGCCTCTCTTATTTCTCATCGCCAACGACTTGACAAAGATGCAGGTGATCGCCCAAATCGACGAGGCCGACATTGGTGCGTTATCAGAGAAGGCCAGGGTGGAATTCGCAGTCGATGCTTTCCCTGGACAGACGTTTCGCGGGCAAATCGCCGAAATCCGCCTGACTTCTAAACTACCGGCCTCCAGCACCAGCGCTGGCTCTTCTGGCAGCAGCGGCGGGGGCGGTACGGCTTCGAACGTGGTGGTCTACAACGTGATGATCGATGTCGACAACCCTGCGCTGAAACTGCGACCTGGCATGACTGCGAATGTGAATTTTACGGTGGCCAGCAGCGACAACATTCTGAAAGTGGCCAACTCGGCCTTGCGTTATCGCCCCTCGGACAAGAACCCGGAGGAGATCCAGAAGCTGCTGAGCTCGCTTTCGGGAGAAGTGTCTGCTAATACGGGGCGGCCGGAACCAACGGGCAGCGCCGCTGCTTCCGCGCCGCCACAAGGCTCGTCAGGCGGTTTCCGAGCAAGCGGACGCGGGGGTGGCTCTGGCCGGCGTATGAGAGGCTGGCAGGTTGGCGACGGATCCGGCGGCAATCGGATGGGCGGCGGCGAGCGGAGTTGGCAAGGAAGAGGTGGCGGACGTTCTGGTGGTGGCGCGCAAGCCGTCATCGGTCCGTCAAAAACGGACATCTATGGCATCGATGCCGGCATGAAGATTCGTTTTCCGCAAGCTGAGGAAAGCCGTCCCACACCGGGAATGATTTGGGTGCTGGATTCTGCCGGGCAGCCTCAGCCCCGCCGCGTCATGCTCGGTATTACAAACGGAAGAGAAACGGCGCTGGTCAGTGGAGACCTCAAGGAGGGCGACACGGTCATTACCGGGGAATTGGGTGACGAAGAGGCATCGCCGCAGCGCGGCAATGCGGGCAGCCCGTTTGGCCGAACGCCGTTCGGTGGCGGTGGCGGCGGCGGGCGGCGCGGAGGAGGACGTTAGGCATGTCTCAGGTCTCTGTCCCTTCCAGCAGCACCGCACAGCCGGCAGAGCTGAGCCGAAACGGCTCGGCCATGATTTCCCTCCACGACATATGGAGGGTTTATGACCTCGGCGAGGTACAGGTTCAGGCGCTGAAAGGTGTCTCGTTGGCGATTCCCAGGGGACAGTTTGTAGCGCTGATGGGAACGTCGGGTTCGGGCAAGTCGACGATGTTGAATATCCTGGGTTGCCTGGACCGCCCCACCAGCGGAGTCTATCGGCTGGATGAGGTGGATGTGTCCACCTTCAGCCCTTCGCGGCGGGCCGACATCCGAAACCAGAAAATTGGCTTCATCTTTCAAAGCTTTAACCTGCTGCCGCGAACTTCTGTCTGGGAGAACGTGGAAGCGCCCATGCTCTATTCCGGCGTGCCCAAGGCCGAGCGAGCCCGCCGCATCGAAGCGGCTTTGAAAGTTGTGGGTATTCCAGAAAAGGCTAAAGCTCTGCCCAACCAGCTCTCCGGCGGCCAGCAGCAACGCGTCGCCGTGGCACGGGCGCTGGTCAATCAGCCGGCAATCCTACTGGCCGATGAGCCGACCGGCAATCTGGACAGCACGACGTCGGAAGAAATCATGCGCTTCTTGCAACATCTCAACCGCGAGAAAGGAATCACGCTGGTGATGGTGACGCATGAACATGACATCGCTGCCTACGCGACGCGTATTCTGCACATGAAGGACGGGCACATGTTGAGCGACGAGATGAATCCCACGATCACCCCGTGAGCGTTGTGCAGGTTGGGCAAGGATCTTTAGTGGTCCTTGAGCGGAATGACTAATGACGAAGCTCTCGTGACGAAATGGGAAGCTTTTGTCATTGGGGTTTCGAATTTCCTTAGTCATTAGTGCTTTGTCATTAGTCATTCCGTGCATTTTTGAAGGGAATTGCATATGAGCATCTGGGTCATTTTGAAGATTGCCTTAAAGGCGCTTAACCGAAACAAGATCCGCTCGATTCTCACGATGCTGGGCATCATCATCGGCGTCGCCGCCGTGATCGCTATGGTGAGCCTGGGCGCCGGCGCGCAGAAGCAGGTGCAGGAAGAAATCGCAGCCATGGGGACCAACACCCTCCAGGTATGGACTGGAAGCATGCGTTCGTTCGGTACACGGGGCGGATCGGGCACGATGAATACCCTAACCACGGAAGATTTTGAGGCAATCTTAGCGGAGTGTCCCGCAGTCAAAGCGGTCAGTCCGAGCGCTTCGACGATGTCGCAAGTGGTTTTTGCAAATCAGAATTGGAGTTCGCGCATTGAAGGCTACAACGAGCAGCTTCCGGATCTACGAAGTTGGAAAGTGGTTCAGGGCGGCTTTTTCGACGCCAGCCAGGTGAAGACCGCTGCCAGGGTTGCGGTGCTCGGCCAGACCGTCGTGAACGAACTCTTCAGTGGAAGCGACCCCATTGGACAAACAATCCGGATCAAGAACCTACCCTTTCAAGTGATCGGCGTTCTCGACAAGAAGGGGTACAACGCCTGGGGTCGCGACCAGGATGATGTGATCATGACGCCCTATACGACCGTGCAGAAGAAGTTTCAGGGCGGCGTGTTGTACGTTCAGTCAGGTATCGTCGGCGCCGTGAGCGCCCGGGCTACCTATGCTGCCCAGGAACAAATTACGGAGTTGCTCCGGCAGCGCCACAAGCTCGCACCGATGCAAGAGAACGATTTTTCTGTGCGCAACCTGAGCGAGATTGCTGAAGCGGCGGAAGCAACCAATCGGATCATGACCGGACTTCTCGCCAGTATCGCTGCCGTCTCCTTGTTAGTCGGCGGCATTGGCATCATGAACATCATGCTGGTTGCGGTTTCTGAGCGTACTCGCGAAATTGGAATCCGCATGGCGATCGGCGCTCGTCCAGGTCACGTCCGAATTCAGTTCCTTTCCGAGTCGATCACTCTGTGCACGTTAGGAGGCATTCTTGGATTGGCGCTGGGCGTGGGATCGGCGATCGGAATCTCTCAACTCATGGGCTGGCCAACACTGGTTTCGCCAAACTCCATCATCATCTCGATTGTCTTTTCCGCAGCGATCGGCATTTTCTTTGGCTACTATCCCGCACACAAAGCCGCCGCAATGGATCCTATCGAAGCGCTTCGCTACGAGTAAGTGTTTGATCTTCTACCATGCGAAACGGAGACGCGGCGATTCGCCTTCTCGCCGACTCGCCGCTTCTCCGTATCGCCGCTTCGTCCCCTCACTTCCCTGCCAGCTTCTTCGCAATCTGTGTGACGTGCTTTCCCTGGAAGCGCGCGATGGCCAGTTCGTTTTCCGACGGCTGCCGCGAGCCATCGCCTCCGGCCAGCGTTCCTGCGCCGTACGGCGAGCCTCCCGTAATCTCCTTCATATTGAGCAGGCCTTGCTCTGAGTAAGGCACGCCCACAATGACCATGCCTTGGTGCAGCAGTGTCGTATGAAAGCTCGTAATCGTCGTTTCCTGACCACCATGTTGAGTTGCCGTGGAAGTGAAGACGCTGCCCACTTTGCCAATCAAACTGCCCTTGAGCCAGTGCTGCCCCGTCTGGTCGAGAAAGTTCCGCATCTGAGCGCACATGTTCCCGAAGCGCGTGGGTGTGCCGAAAATGATGGCATCCGCTTCCGGCAACTGGGCCACGGTCGCTAAGGGAATGTGCGCAAAGGTCTGGCGGGCTGCTTTAGCGCCCACACGTTCCAAGGCGCCTTCCGGCACCAACTCTGCCACTTGGTAGATGTCCACCTGAGCGCCTTCCACGTCGCGCGCTCCGGCGGCTACGGCTTCAGCCATTTTGTAAATGTGACCGTACATGCTGTAGAAGATGACTTGAATTTTGGTGGGCATGGAGTCTCCTTTCAAGACGAGGTCACGGGTGCAATTCCTCAGTTGCAGGTGGGTGCGAGCACCAGACTCTGGCCAGCGCCTGATCTACCCGCTACCGCGGGTGGTACTGACGGTATCTGTACTCTGTCGGTACCGCCTGCGGCAGCGGGTAGGTCGGGGACGCCCTACCGCGGTCGGGCTCCTTGCCTGACCCATCCACTAACACGGATGCTACTGACACTATCTGCGCCTTAACAGTCAAACCTCGACAATGGAGGGGCTCACTCTGTCAGGACCGCCTGCGGTAGCGGGCGGTCGAACATGAGCGCCCCACCACGCCAGGGCTCCCAATACTGCCGCGCGTAACGGAGAGATCTACTCACGACTCCATTCTACACTTGATTTTGCTGGCGGCCCGGTTCTTTACTCTGCTAAAAAGGTAGCTTTCATCAGGATCTCAACGCTCCATCTCCTGTCCGGTGGAGTGATGCGAACGGACCAGTCGCGAGCGGATGGAGTCCAGATTGCCCGTGAAGTGATGGCTCAATTAGAAATCGCAAGATTTGCCTTGATCGAACAGGCTGCTCAAGTTAACAGATTCACTCTCTGCGCCTCTGTGTCTCTGTGGCCAGTCTTTGCGTTCTCGAACGGTCCGAGGTCGCTCACTAGGCTGAGGCTATAGGCTAGGCGCGCCTGGAACGTAGCGCACCCTACGAAGATGAATAGCGCAGCAAACATCGTTGTCTGTGGAATGGTTCAGGGAGTCGGCTTTCGCTATTTTGTCCAGCACTACGCCCAGCAGCTCGGCGTGGCCGGCTGGGTGAGAAATCTTCCGAATGGTGATGTAGAGATCGAAACCGAGGGTAGCAAGGAGTCCATTGAAAACTTGATTGCCTACGTCCGGCGTGGCCCGCGTTCAGCAACCGTCTCCCGCACCGAGGTAGAGTGGAAGGAATATCGCGGGCGGTTTGAACGTTTTGAGATCACTTACTGATGATCCGATTCGGTTTCGGTTACGACATTCACCGCTTTGCTCCCAAAAGAAAGCTCATCCTCGGCGGCGTGCACATTCCGTCGAAGCTCGGGTTGCTGGGGCATTCGGACGCTGACGTCTTGCTGCATGCCATCTGTGACGCGCTACTGGGGGCGGCTGCGCTGGGAGATATTGGCCAGCACTTCCCGGACAGCGCTCCCCAGTTTAAGGGCATCTCCAGCCTGAAGTTTCTCACCACCACGCGGGAATTGCTCGACGCGGCGGGCTATCGTCTGCTCAACATCGATTCAACGCTCGTTCTGCAGGCTCCGAAGATTGCGCCGCACATTCTCGCGATGCGCCAGAAAATTGCCAAGGCGCTGAAGGTTGGCGTAGATCAGGTTTCCGTCAAGGCAACCACGAATGAAGGCCTTGGCGCTCTCGGCGCAGGCGAAGGCTGTGCAGCTTATGCAGTGGCGTCGATCGAGCTTGCTACTGCGCGAGGCGTGTAGCGCAGACTGCGCTTCGAGGAATCGCCGCAGCGCCAACGGCGGCTGAACCGTTACTCAGCGCCACCAGAGCCGAGTCATGTGGAAATGGACTCCGACGAGCGTAAATGCGGTAGAATTCATGCGGAGGGCTGAATTCCTTCCGAACACAAGCGTTGGGGGCTAGTCCTCATGCAGAAACAATCGCAGCGGCAATGCAGTTTGGATGAGTACTTTGCTGTAGAAGAGACTTCCGGCATTCATCACGAATATTTTCAGGGCGAGATTTTTGCGATGGCCGGGTCATCGGTGAAGCATAATCACATCACCGCCAATGTCATTACCATTCTGCGAATGGCTCTTAGGCAAAGTGAGTGCAGCGCCTTTGGCAGCGACTTGCGGGTACGGACTCCGCGAGAGCTTTTCACCTATCCAGATGTGATGGTCGTTTGCGGCCAAATTCAACTAACTCACGGCCGCCCAGACACCGTGACCAACCCTCGAGTGCTCATCGAGGTTCTTTCCAACGCCACGCGGGACTATGATCGTGGCGAAAAGTTCGAGCTTTACAAAGAGATTTCGTCACTGCGCGAGTACTTGTTGATTAAGCAAGATGCAGTCCGTGTGGAGCATTATCATCTCTCCGGAGCCACGTGGGTGCCGCAACAATTTGATACCTTGGAGTCGGTCGTGCGTTTGGACTCCGTCTTGGCTGACCTGTCGCTCGCCGAGATCTACCGGCAGGTCTTCCCTCAGACTGTTCGATAGGCAACCACGTCACGCCAACCCGCCGGGTCCGGCTCAGTGCCGAACCGTTAGGAAGCGGTTTCACGGGAATCTAAAAAGCCCATCCACGCATCGCGAAGATACCTTCACACCCAGAAAGGACTGCGACCTATGGCAACACCCAAGCGCCTCTATCGCGACTCCGTGGCCTTGCTTACAGACCTCTATCAGTTGACGATGGCGTATGGCTTTTGGAAGGCCGGCGCAACGGACAAAGAGGCGGTTTCCAACTTCTTCTTTCGGGAGAATCCGTTCCAGGGCGGGTTCACGATTCTGTGCGGCTTGAGTGCGCTGATCGAGTGCCTGGACGACTTCCGCTTTGACACCGGCGACATTCAATACCTGTCGACGTTGCGCGGAAACAATCAGGAACCCCTGTTCGAGCGGGAGTTTCTCGAGCACCTGCGCAGCCTGAGGTTTGCTTGCGACATCGACGCGATTCCCGAAGGCGCCGTGGTGTTTCCGCATGAGCCGCTGGTGCGGGTGCAAGGGCCGATCGTGCAATGCCAGCTATTGGAGAGTTTCTTGCTGAACGTGATGAATTTCCAGACGCTGATCGCGACGAAAGCGGCGAGGATCTGCCAAGCCGCCAAAGATGAACCGGTTCTGGAGTTCGGCCTGCGCCGCGCGCAAGGCGTTGACGGGGCGCTAGCCGCCAGCCGCGCAGCTTACGTTGGCGGTTGCGAGGGCACGTCCAACGTTTTGGCCGGAAAGCTTTTTGGCATTCCCGTGCGCGGCACTCACGCGCATAGCTGGGTGATGTCGTTCGACGAAGAGTTGGAGGCGTTTCTGGCTTTTGCTAAGGCAATGCCAAACAACTGCATTTTGCTGGTCGACACTTACGACACGCTGGAAGGCGTCCGCAAAGCCGTGGAGGTTGGGAAAACGCTGCGCGAACGCGGCCACAAGCTGGCCGGTATCCGGCTGGATTCGGGCGATCTCGCCTATCTCAGCATTGAAGCGCGAAAAATTCTCGACGCCGGAGGCCTCAGCGATGCTGTGATTTTTGCCAGCAATGACTTGGATGAGCACATCATCGCCAGCCTTAAGGATCAGGGCGCGACGATTGCCTCCTGGGGAGTAGGCACACGGCTCGTGACGGGACACGGGCAGTCGGCGCTCGGTGGCGTGTACAAGCTGACGGCGCTACGGCGTGCCGGCGGCCCTTGGGAATACAAGTTGAAGCTTTCCGAACAGACGCAGAAAATCTCGACGCCCGGGATTCTTCAGGTGCGGCGCTATTTTTCCGATGAAGGCTTCATCGCCGATGCTATCTATGACCTGCAGTTGGGAATCGAAGAGAGCTGCACCCTTGTTCACCCGCTGGATTTCACGCGGCGCAAGCGAATTCCCAAGGACACCCGCTATGCTGACCTACAGGTTCCCATCTACCGAGACGGCAGGCGGATTTACACGCCGCCATCGCTGCCAGAAATCCGGGAACACGCGCGGAATCAACTGGACCGGTTACATAGAGGCATTCGAAGGTTTGTCAACCCGCACGTGTATCCCGTCGGACTGGAGCGGCGTCTCCACGACCTCAAGACGAAGCTGATTTTGCAGGCGAGAAGCCAGAGCGGGTAACCCCCCTGGGAGCGCGGGCGTCCCGCCTGGCGTCCCGCCCGGCCCCCTGTGCGGCTGGAGGCCGCGTCCGTGGCCTGCGGCCACGGGGGCGGGCGGGACGCCCGCGCTCCCAGGGGGTTCGCTTCCGTTCCACGCAAGGAGCACTTCGCAGTTTCGAAAGCATGAAAGCTCTTATCTTGGTCGACATTCAGAACGACTTTCTTCCCTGCGGCGCCCTAGCGGTGCCGCATGGCGATGAAGTGATTCCTGTCGCCAACGAGTATCAGACTCGCTTCGATCTCATCGTCGCCACACAAGACTGGCATCCGGCCGATCACCAGAGCTTCGCCGCAAATCATGCTGGGAAACAGGCCGGTGACCTCATTGACCTGAACGGCCTTCCGCAGATCCTCTGGCCGGTTCACTGCGTTCAGGGCACACGCGGCGCCGAATTCGCGGCCGCGTTGAAGACAGAGCAGTGGGCCAAAGTGTTCCAAAAGGGCGTGGATCCGGAAATCGACAGCTACAGCGGATTCTTCGACAACGGCCATCGGAAAGACACCGGCCTGGCTAGCTATCTTCGCGACTGTGGTGTTCATTCCGTTCATATTCTGGGGCTCGCAACTGACTACTGCGTGAAATTCACGGCCCTGGATGCGGTGAGCTTAGGGTTTCGAACGCACTTGATCCTTGACGGATGCCGCGGCGTGAACCTGCAGCCCAATGACGATCAGCGGGCCGTTGACGAGATGAAGGCGAATGGAGTGCTTGTGATGTAGGCCGGAATCCGGCGGTTGGAGCTGTCTACAAGACCCACACCGAGAGCGGCTCACTGGGATGCTCGCCTTCCAAAACTTTCTTCGGGTCACTGCCGGCAATGGCGGTGTCTCGAAAGCCTTGCGTTGAGACGTTTAGCAAAGCGTCTAGCCAATTCAGCTTTCTTATGAGGATTGCGAATTATAGTGACCCGATTGCGCGCTTTGTCTGATTGCGGTCATAGTTCTCTATCGGCTCCCCTCGCCCCAACGCGGGAGAGGGGAGCTGTGAAAAAATTCGGTTGGGCGTATACACCTGATCCGGTAGGGACGCGGTGCTCCGCGTCCGTGTTGGGTTTACCGTCCCGGACGCGCAGCAGCGCGTCCCTACCATTTAATTTTTTCACAGCTTCAG
>JAKEER010000682.1 GCA_022616615.1 Acidobacteriota bacterium | reverse complement strand
TGACTCGAAACTCATCATTCGAGCGTTTCGTGTCGAAGATGCAAGTTTGTGACACGAAGCACTCGATTGGAGGTTTCCGCAAAGACCGGTCGCACCACCCCGGCGCTGGCTCCAGGACCGCCGTCCCTGTGCCAGCGCCCGCCCCTCCTCAGCCGAGGAGGGGAGCCAAAATGTCCAATCTCCAGGCCGCGGGCTTACGCCAGCGGTCCCGCCGCTCGGAGAGCGGCTCTCACTTTTCCATAGGTCGTGCCACCACGCAGCAGCATGGAAATTCCTTTGGAGCACCGCCGCGATCTTTCCTGTTTAACTACTAAGACTGCAAAAAGGTGAATTTTGTGAGAAAAGAGAAAAAAAAGTTTAAGACGAGGGTTTCAGGGTTTCGATTCTGAAGAACTGCTGGGGCCGTGTCCATCAGCGATTGATCGGTCACGTTCCAATTCTCCGGACGAGGAATGAAATTTGGTCCGTAAGGGCTCTAGCAGAATCAACAACTTATTGCTATTTCAGAAGAGCTTCAGGAGTAGGCGCGCGAGGAGCGCAGACTTTCCGCTGCGCTCCTCGGCGGAACGTTGTGGGTGGGTAGTTGGAGCAAGCGCCTCAGTGACACGCGGCGTTGGCTGATTATCTGCCGTCCCTGGTTTCGATAGGAAATTCAGGAACGTACTACCTCCTTGATCACATGCCCATGAACATCGGTGAGGCGGCGCTTGATGCCGTTGTGGTAGTAAGTGAGCTTCTCATGATCCAGCCCGAGCAAATGCAAAACGGTTGCGTGGAAGTCGTAGATCGTAGAAGCATCTTGAACGGCTTTGCGTCCGAATTCATCGGTTGCGCCGAAGCTGCCCGGCTGGATGCCAGCCCCCAGCATCCAGACGGTGAAGCCGTCCGGGTTGTGGTCGCGGCCGAGAGTCCCAGCCTGGTGGGTTGGCATCCGTCCAAACTCCGTAGTCCATAGAACCAGAGTATCTTTGAGTAATCCCCTGGATTTCAGGTCCTGGAGCAATCCTGCTGTCGGCTTATCCAGAATCGGACAATGCCGTTCGTAGTCCTGTTTGAGTGTCTTGTGTGCATCCCAGTTGAGCAGACCGTCAACGCCTGAAGAGCGAGAACCACAGAACAGTTGAACGAACCGGACACCTCGCTCGATAAGCCGCCGGGCCAGGAGGCAATTACGCGCATAGGCGGCCAGAAGCGGGTTTGGGTCGTCTGCACCATACAATTGGCGCGTCGCTTTGCTCTCCTGACTCAAGTCCGTGGCTTCCGGAGCGGACAGTTGCATGCGCGCCGCCAGTTCATAGGCAGCCACTCGTGCCGCCAAGTCGGAGTTCCCCGGATGTTCCTCTTGATGGGCTTGATTGAGGAGACGCAGAAACTTCCGGGTCTCGTCATCGGCTTGAGCGCTGATTTCCGGGGGCCGCTGCAAATTTTGAATGGGTTCTGCGGCGTTGAATGGAGTGCCCTGGCGGGCAGCGGGCAGAAATCCGGAAGTCCAATTGGCGGGTCCAGACGGTGGAATCCCGCGAACATCCGGGATCGCGACAAAGGCCGGCAGGTCCTGGTTCTCAGTGCCCAACGCATAGCTGATCCAGGCGCCCATGCTGGGAAAACCCTCGTTGACGAATCCAGTGTTCATCTGCACGCAGGCCGGCCCATGGGTATTGCTCTTGGCCGTCATCGAGTGGATGAAGGCGATATCATCCACCCATCCGCTCAGGTGAGGCAGCAAAGTGGAAACCCACTTCCCGCTCTGGCCGCAGCGGCGAAATTCCCACGGACTCTTCATCAGGTTTCCGTTGGCGCCTTGGAAGGAAACCAGATTCTCGCCTCCAGGGAGAGGTTCTCCGCTCCTCTTCTGCAACTCTGGCTTGTACTCGAATGTGTCCATCGCCGACACCGCCCCCGGACAAAAGATCTGAATCACTCGTTTAGCACGGGGAGCAAAGTGCGGTTGTCCCGAGGGTTGCAGGTTCTGAGCCAGCAACCCCTGTTCATTCAACAAGACGGTCAGAGCAATACCCGTGAGCCCCTCGCCTATCTGTCCGAGAAACTCGCGGCGGTTGAGCCAGTGAGGGGGCAACAGCATAGCAGGGTGACTAACTTTCATGAAGACACCTGGTCTTTCAGCTTTGCTTGAGGGATGCTGTGGCGAATCACTCACAGCACGTACAGAAATTCACTGGCGTTCAGCAGTGCCCGGCAAAAAACCTTCAGCCCCTGCCTGCCAACCAACTCGACTGCAGCGGAAGTCTCCTGACGCGTCGGAACCCGTCCAAAGGCTAGCCGAAAGGCCAATGTCACCTGAGCTGTGATATCCGACTCACCGGCCTCCCGCTGCAGACGCTCGGCAAAGAAGCCTGCCTGGTGGGTGACGAACGCGTTGTTCAACAGGCTGAGCGCCTGAAGCGCCGTTGTTGTGGAGACTCGTTTGGGCTCGGGCAGCGATGAATCGGGACAATCAAACGGTCCCATCAAATCGTCTCTTACCGAACGAGCCGACTGGTGGTAGACGGCGCGCCGGTAAGTCTCCGGGCCAAGACTTTGCCGGAAGGAATAGGTCGCCACGTTATCAACCGTGTACTCGTAAAGGCGAAAACCCGGTCCGCCCAGCGTCCGATCCAGTTTTCCGCTGACGGCCAGGATCGAGTCGCGCAGTGTCTCGGCTTCCAGGCGCCTGAAAGGGAAACGCCATAGAAACTGCGCCTCACTGTCGATGCCCGCTGATTCAGGATTCCACTGGCCCGCTTGACGGTAAACGGCCGACAGCATCAACTCCTTGTGCAGTGGCTTGAGACGCCAGCCATGATGGTGGAGACGCCGGGCGAGCCATTCCAACAACTCCGGATGCGTGGGTTTTTCCCCATTGAAGCCAAAATCGCTCGGGGTTCCAACCAGCCCTTTCCCGAAATGATAGTGCCAGAGCCGATTGGCCAGCACCCGAGCCGTCAGCCCGTTGCGGTCGTCGACGATCCAGCGAGCCAATGCCAGACGCCTCTCGCCTTCTGAAGCGTTCACGTCGAGCAGGTAGCCCGGCAACATTTTCTGCAGCGTGCTCAGGCTGCCCGGCGCAACGATATCGCCCCTGTCCATCGGATTGCCCCGTTTGTGAAGCGCGGCCGGTTCGGACGGCTGAGTGAACTTCCCGATGTAAGCAGTTGGCGGCTTGGGCAGTGCTGCCAGCTCCTTTTCCGTTTCCTCTTTGCGCTCTTTCAGAGCCGTCCACTCGTCCTTCTCCGCCGGCGCAAGCACGGAAAGCAGGAAAAACTCCTCCCGGTCTTCTTCAGTGAATGGCAAGCGGTCGTCGGAGCTAGCCACCCGCTGCCAGTGCGCGCCATCTAGCGACGTCTCAAAAACATACTTCACGGGAACCCGGCTGAGGAAACGGCCCTGGTTAGCACCTGGACGGTCTCGAGACCAGCTGATTCGGGAGATGGTTTCCTTCTTGGGAAACTCCAGCGTCACCTGGCCCATGCCTGGCTCGTCAGAGATCCAAATCTCTTCGAATTTTCCGTCGTTGAGAAAATCCAGCTTGTAGAAAGCGGCTCCTTTACCGTCTGTCCGCGTGGAACGGGCGCTGGCCTTAACTCCGCGTGAAGCCAGTGCGACGTTGACTGGAGACTTTCCGTCCGTCCAAACTTCCAGCTCGTCCAGAGCCGGCTCCCGATTCCGGTAGGTGGCCAGAATGCTCATACGAATAAACCGGGCCGTAACGGGGGTAAACTTCTCTTCGCTGCCCTTCGGATCCACGGGCTGACGATATCCCTTAGAGATATCCGCCCGGCGGCTTTCCGCCAGCGGCCGTCCCGCCTGCTTGAGCGCTGCCAAGCGCTGGTTGATCCGCTCCAAATCCTCCCGCAACGGTTTTTCCTGGACTTCACGTCGCGCCCGCTCTTCGCGAGTGGTCAGTTCGCGCTCGGCGTGCTGGACACCGGCGAAGGCGGCCTGCAGGCGGTAGTAGTCCAGCTGAGATATCGGGTCGAACTTGTGATCGTGACAGCGTGCGCAATTGACTGTTAGACCCAGAAACGCCGCCCCCGTCGTCAGCACCATGTCATCCAGGTCATTGGCACGCTTCTGCAGTTCCCCTTCGATGTTCTCAATTTTGACGGTGTCGTGAACGCCGGCCACAAGAAAGCCGGTAGCCATCGCCACCTCGGAGTCGTCCGGGGCGACCTGGTCACCGGCTAACTGCTCCAGCACCATCTGGCTGAATGGCTTGTCTTGATTAAAGGAGCGGATGATGTAGTCTCGAAAGGGCCAGGCTCGTTCGCGCAAATGGTTTTGTTCATAGCCATGGCTTTCGCCAAACCGGATGACATCCAACCAGTGCCGCCCCCAGCGCTCCCCGTAATGCGGCGAGGCCAACAATCGATCAATCAGCTTTTCGTAGGCGTTTGGGCTGTTATCCAGGACGAACGCTTCCACTTCCTCAGGCGTGGGCGGAATGCCCAGTAGATCGAAGGTTGCTCTTCGGATGAAGGTTCTACGATCGGCCGGAGGAGCGGGCCGAAGCCCTTTTTCCTGCATCTTGGCAAAAACAAACCGGTCGATAGGCCCGCCCCAATCTGCTGGCAGGCCTGCCGCCGAGGGTGGGACACTTTGCCCCAAGGGTTGAAGCGACCACCAATCCAGATTCGCGCGCGGCCGCGAGGCGCCGCTTTTGTTCAGCGTTCCGCTCCAGAGTGCTCCGGCTTCAACCCATGCTCGAAGAGTCTCCCTTTCGTTGCTAGACAGGGGATCGCCAGGCGGCATCTGCCCCTCGAGGACCTTACGAATCATAAGACTTGCTTCAGACTGGTTTGGAACCAGCGCAGGCCCGCTCTTTCCGCCTTTGAGAGCGTTTTCCCGATTTTCCAGAACAAGGTCAGCGGTCTTGAGCTCCGCGTTGTGGCAGGCAAGACAGCGCTTCGCAATAATGCCTTTGGCCTGGCTCTCGAGATCAGTAGGCTCTTGAGCCTGCAAGGGAACAGCAAGGAAAAAGAGGAAAGCCAAGACAGGTTTGTGCATCGGTGGAAGCGGGGATTTGCGAGACCATTCAAACTGATCCCAAAAGGAATAGACAAAATGCCACAGCACCAGGCTTTAGAGCCTTAGCAATAGAATTGATTCGTATTTGCCCAGAAAATGTTCAATCTGGCTGGAAACCCTTATGAACAGAGGCTTAACAACGATTCAACCTACAGTTCAACTGTCTGAAAAATCCGCGTTCATTTGCGTTCATCCGCGGCCATTTTTCCCCCGTGTCCCCGTGGTCTATTTTTGGTTCCGGCTTGTCCGGCTTAGGTTCATAGGCAACCTGACTGGGTGCCGAGTTGGTTCGAGGCGGCGACCAGGGAGATGCCGAGGCACAGAGCAACGACGTTCTTAAGTCTCTTTTCTCTATGCGTCTCTTAATCTGTGCCACGGCGATACCCTCACCCGTTCATTCTGCGGGCTGCACTGACTCAGCAGAGAACGGGCGAGGGCGCTGATTAGAATGAGTACCTCAGTCCAAATTGCATCCGCCGTCCGTCAATAGATGTCGAGGTGACTCGTCCATTGGAACTGCTGCCGACCCGGGCCCTGGGCGGATTGAAATCCGGATGGTTGAAAGTGTTAAACATATCGACGCGGAATTGCAACGCCTGGCGCTCGGTAATTTTGAACGTCTTGAAGAACGATGAGTCCAGTTGCGCCTGGCCATCAGCAAATAGAGGGTTGGAGCCGGCGTTGCCGTAGGTTTGCGCTTCCAGGTGATTCACAAACGCCGTCGTGTCGTACCAGCGCTCCAGGGTGCGCTCGCCAGAAGGAAGGTTTCCATCCTTGATGCGGTCCGGACGGTTGCCCTGGCCATTGTTCAACCGGCTGACCGGTGAAGTGACTCCGAATCGCGTCCCACTGCGAAGGTGAATCAAACCGGAATACTGCCAGCCGCCGAGAATGTGATCCAACACAGGGTTCATATTCGCTAAGACCGCTTGGCCGCGGCCAACCGGCAACTCAAAGACCGCTTGAGCATTGAAAATGTGAGGAATATCCTGCGGCGTGGGACCATAGTACTGGTTTATATTATTCGGGTCGATGTTGCTGCTATCGTGGTTGCCTTGGGAAGGGGAAAAATTACGCCCGTGGGCATAACTGGCATTCAGGAAAATGTACTTGGAGATGTTGGCGGTCAGCCGAGCGGTCAAGGCATCATAGTAGCTGTCCATCGCTGAGAACTGAATCGGGACGTCACCCAAGCCGGGATACTTGTCATGTAGGGGCCGGCGCAGGTTGAAGTCTTCATTGGCTGGTCCCGGCGGCGCCAGGTTAATGTTCGTCTTGTGGTTGTTGTAGCGTCCTCGCACGCTTAAGTAACCGATGTCCATGATCATCCCAGGGCGGATCTCACGCTCCAGGTTTAACGACGTCTGATCGACCCGTTGATTCCGCCAGGCGTAATCGACGCCGCGGATCAGGGCGCCGTCTGGTATTATCAGGTTCCCGGAGGGGTCGTAGTGGGCAGCGGCAATAGGGATGCCGTCACGCTGTAGCGAAAGGGAAGGTGTCAGGTTGTTTTTCGCTAGAAACACGTCCTTGGCATAGTTCGGATAAGTCAATCCCAGAATCGTTAGCGGCCCGCTCTGGTATGCCGTCCAATAAGAGATCCCGTAGCCGCCGCGAAGGCTCGTCTTCCCCTGATCGGGTGTCCAGGCGAAGCCTACGCGCGGTCCCCAATCGTTCTTGTCCAACTGCAGGGCGGGGCTGCGATTATCTTTCGTTGCCACTACAAGCTGGTTCGTCCGGATGTCCCAATTAGACTGCCGATTGAACCGTTCAATCGGCCGCGTAATCAACTCGTAACGCAGACCCAAGTTCAAGGTGAGTGACGGCAAAACCTTGAAATCATCTTGGGCGTACCAAGCGTTCTGCCAATAGGTCTGGTAAGGCCACCCGTTGACGAACCGGGCTCGAGAGCTGGAGACCATCGTGCCTAATAGGAAGCTTGGATAAGCGTAGGGGGCAGCATTGCCGTCGTATGAGGTCATCGCGGCGTCGAATCCCAATGTGCCGCGAGGACTGTCACCGCCGATCGTGTCGGCCGAGGTGTTTTCAAGCCAATTGATATTGGTCCCAAATTTCATGTTGTGGCGCCTCTTCACCCAAGTGAAGTTCTCCGTAGCTGAGATAGTGTTGCCTATGATGAAGGCTACCCAGTCCGGATCGCCAATATTATGGATCGGGTCCAGGCCTGTAAACTCCACGATCCCCTGCGTGATTGGATCTCCCAGGTTTCCGTTCTTCATCCCGTAGAAGTTGTTCCACTCTTTCTCCATGCTCTTGGCGCTGGTGGTCACGTTGGTCCGATTATAGGCCACGCGGAATTCATTCATCTTCGATGGGCTGAACGTCCGTAGGTAAGTCAATTGCATATTCTGGTTGAGGGTATCAGAATCAGCCTCCCCGCCCTGCCAGAACCGGTTCACACTGGACAAGTAATCAAGGGTCGCCTTCAGGTTCGAATAGCGAAAGAAAAAGCGGTCCTTTTCTGAGTGGTTGTAATCCAGGCGCCCATCCGCCTGATGGACTGTCTGAGCGTTGCGGAGGGTGTGATAAAGGTTGCTTTCGATTCCCGGCCGGTTTGCTTTGCCGAAAACAAAGTCATCATTCATCTTTCCGCTCACCGCATCCCAACGGTCGCGGGGAATGATGTTGCCTGGGAAGGGTGTTGCACCGATGACCTTGCCCTGAGCATCAAATTTCCTCGTAAATGGATCGTACAGTTGTCCCCAGGTGTTGCCTGCCCCATCGGGCGGGTGGCTCGGGTCATAGAGCTCGGAGAAATCTCCTTTGTACATTCTATCGGTAGGAGCGCTGGTAATTCCGGCGTCACTGGTTCGGAGATAGGTCCCCTGGTAATCCGCGAAAAAGAAGAGCTTGTTCTTTTTGATCGGGCCACCAATGGCCCCTCCAAACTGATTTCTCCGGAAAGGGGTCTTGGTTTCGTCGAAAAAATTCCTGGCGTCCGTGCTGTGATTGCGGAGAAATTCAAATGCTGCGCCGTGGAGTTCATTGGTCCCGGAGCGGGTTACAACATTGACCACAGCGCTTCCGGAGAAGCCATACTCCGCATTGTACTTTCCGGTGTATACCTGTATTTCCTGAACCGCTTCCATGGGCGGTAACACAGCGATGTAAGCATTTTGAGCCTCGCGGTTGTAGGTTCCCTCGATGAAGACACTATTGGTGTTGACTTGGGTACCCCCGAGGGAGGCGAGTTGCATTCTGGTCTGTCCAATCGCCGATCCGTTCTCTCCCCCGTTAGTCCCATTATTGCCGCTGCCCCGGTCGTTGTTGGCTCCAGGCATCAGATTCATTTGGTATAGGGGGTTGCGGTCGATGTTGGGCAACCGATCCAGCTCTTTGGCGCTAAAGGTCTGGGATAACTCCGAAGTCTCGGTTGAGACCGCGATCGGATTGATCGTCACCTCAACCGTCTGGCGAATCTCTCCCACAACCATGTGGGTATCGATTCGGGCAATACCTCCAGCGTTTACGATGACTCCAAGCTGAACTGCTTTCTGGAAGCCCTCTTTCTCAGCCTCAACTCTGTATTTCCCCGGAACGAGAAAATTGAGCAGGTAGTCGCCTGCTGTGACACTTTGCGTTGTCGTGACCACGCCGGTTTCTTCATTGGTGGCACGAACTTCAACACCAGGAATGGCGGCGCCACTCGCGTCGAAAATTGAACCGATGATCCTTCCCGTGTTGATCTGCGACCAGCTCACCGGTACCACTAGCAGAAGCCCCATGAATAGGATCCCCCGGGAAAGCACTATTCTTCTATGTGTCACGCAGTATTTCACGATAGACATAATGTCACCTCCGTTTAGTCCTACACTAGGTTCACTTGCTGCCAAAGAAGTTCACAAAACGATCAAGTTCAGAATGACTCCCTCTCCCGTTTGTGGGGAGAGGGTGGACGAAGGCCGGGTGAGGGGTCAGCCACCAACGGAGTCACGACCCTCGGCGGAGTTTGTAGTACCGCCTTCAGGCGGGGCCGGCTTAAGCCGGGACTACAAACTTGACCGAATTGTGAACTTCGTCGCCGCCTAGTGAAACTACAGATTTGCTTGCGATTACTCGCTTCCCCTTCGACAAGACCATCAGTCTGCAGAAAATCGAACTCCATCGAAACAGCCTCTTCACGGCATTCCCCTTGGATCTGCCTTATGCCGGTTCAGCCATCCGACACGGCCGCAGAGTCGGCCACAAAGGAGGCGTCATTCGTGACCAGGACAACCGCCAAGCGCTTGACTTCATCGGGCCAACCAATCCGCGGGATGGATTACAGTTTGCTTAGCTCAGGGGCCCGAACTTGATGACACCCGAAAGAGTTTGTTTTTCTCCTCCCTCAGCAGATCCTTCTCCACCACTCTGAGCACAGCCAGCATTGCCCTTCTAGCCCGTTGCCGGTTTCTGGCTTTAATCGCGAGGAACACTTCCCGATGGTTGTGGTTGGATGGGTCCAGCGTTTCGGCCGACCGATCGGTAATTCGGAAGGTCTCAACCAAGGGCGCCCAGATCAGGTCCATCATTTGACTGAGCAGCGGATTGTTTGCGGCATCGATAATGGCTCGATGAAATTGCTCGTCAAAGCGGAGATGTTCTTCAAAAGACACGTCCGTGCGGCACAAACCCTTGACGGCTCGCGCCATCGCGGCCAGATCCTTTTCCGACGCCCGGGTTGCGGCCAGGCTGGCCAGCACAGGCTCAACGACGCGGCGCGCTTCAAGCAATTCCAACAAGGTGAATCGTTGCTCGATATTCTTAACCTTGGTGGGATCTCCCACGATCCGGGCGAACGAACCCGTAATATAAGTGCCATCCCCGTGTCTGGTCTTGATGACCCCCAGGATATCCAGGACCTTCAGCGCCTCCCGCAGTGAGGGCCTGCTCACCAAGAGCATCGTGCACAAGTCGCGTTCAGACGGCAGCTTGGAGCCTTTGGCCAGTTTTCCAGACTCCACGAGCGCACGCATCTTGTCCAAGATCCCTTCAATCACCCGGACCTTTTTGACCGGGTTCAGAAACTCCTGGACCACGGCTTGATTCGTCATCGGTACGTCCTCTTATAAATTGATCATGTTATCAATTGGCCATGCCACTTTAACTGGATAAACTTATATGTCAAGCAATTTTTTTCTCCGCCAAATTACGGAGGTTCCACAAGGCGTCAGCGCCCAACCCCGAAGGCCAGAACGCCAGCGTGGGAATCCGCAAGCTGGCGATCCGCTTCGACCACAGACTGGCGCAGATGTCGGCTCACGAATACGGGACGCAAATCTCTCTCTCCACCGGGCTGGCTTTTGTTCACAAAGCCGACGGCGACCAAGCTTGCAGGGTTGCGTCGTCCTCGTGGGCTATCTCGGCAAGGACCCTACTAAAACGTCACCAAAAACACTTTGCTTCGAAGAGGAATCGACGGGCGCCGTTCTGTCACACTACCACTCAAGCCGGACGCCCAGGCGGAGCTGACGCCACTGAGCAAAATCGAAAGAGGTGCCAAAGGCGCTGGAGATCTGCCCGGGTGATCCGCAGTTGATGCAGGTGTCCGGATTGCTATAGTTGGGATGGTTGAACAGGTTCCGAGCCATCAGTTCCAGACGCAACCTGGCGCCGCCCTCTTGAAAGGAGAAGGTCTTGGCAAAGACTGC
>JAKEER010000681.1 GCA_022616615.1 Acidobacteriota bacterium | reverse complement strand
TACGCCGTGTCCAGCGGGGTCTGGCGCGATCCCGAACGGCTGAAGGTTTCGGGAGTCCAAGGGTATCTGAGAAGCCTCACGCGAAGGATGAAGCAGGAAGCAGACTTAATGCAGCGGCGGAGGATCGAATGCCTCAACTGATGACGCCTCCGCCATACTCAGCTCTGGAGCCGGTGTCAGAGATTCTTCACGGTGTCGCCGTCACCGACCCGTATCGGTGGCTCGAAGACCAGGATTCGCCGCGCACTCGTGCCTGGATTGAAGAACAAACCCGCTATGCCCGCGGCTATCTGGACAGCATTCCGGGACGTGAGCGCATTCGTGAGCGCATTCGAGAATTTCTCACCGTCGAAACCTACGACTCCCTGCAAATTGCCGGCAACCGCTACTTCTTCCGGAAGCGTCTGCCGGACCAAGAGCAGCCTTGCATTTACATGCGTGAAGGAAACGGCGAGGATCAGCTTCTGATCGATCCCTCCGAGAGAGGGACCGGCAAGTACACGGCGGTAAAGCCTCTGCGGGTTTCACCGGACGGTCGATTGCTCCTGTACGAAGTAAAACAAGGGGGAGAGAGAACGGGGACTTTTGAGCTGCTCGAAATTGCAACTAGGCAGCGCCTCCCTGATCTCCTCCCCCGCGGATACTTGCGAGGATTCGGCTTCGCGCCAGACTGCAAGAGCTTCTATTACGTCCACGAGGCGCTCGACGCGCAGCGGCCCTTCTATCGCGCCGCTTATCATCACATCCTTGGCACACCACCCTCTGAAGATCGTGAGATTTTCTTTGCAGGCGAGGATGACAAGATCCGGTTAATCCTCGTTTCAGACAAAAAGCACCTCGCCTTCTTCGTGCGTCACTTCCTTGAGAGGACGTTCACAGACATCTACCTGAAACCGTTCGACGTAGCAGGCCCACCGGACCTGATTTTCCGTGAGACCGACTGCATGCTCGGTCTGCGGCTAATGCAAGAAAAACTTCTCGCCATCACTGACCGCAATGCTCCCAATCGCCGCATCGTTGAAATCCGCCTCCGTGAGGACGGCCAGCATGAGTGGATGGACATAGTGCCCGAGAGCGACAGGCCCATCCACGATTGGCATGTTGTGGGCGATTGCGTTTTTGTCTCCTACATGAAAGACATGACTTATCAGGTTTTGATCTTTGACTTCCGCGGGCAGAAGCTGGGCGAGATACCGATTCGAGGCGACGAGACGCTTCGGATGCTCGATGGCTTGCCAGATGGCGATGAACTCCTGTTCGAAACGGAGTCCTTTACTGAGCCCGTCGGAATTTTCCGTTACTCCGCAAAGAGCAACAACCGCACGCTCTGGGCCAAGAAACGCGTCCCCTTCGACTCCGCCGCCTACAGCCATTCCCATGTTTGGTTCAGGTCCAAGGACGGCACTAGGATTCCAATGTTTCTCGTGGGCCGGCGCGAAGTTCTCAACAGAAGCAGTAATCCGACGATCATGACCTCCTACGGTGGCTACGGCGTTTCGATGACGCCGCAGTTCAGCGTCTTCGTCGCCCTCCTCATGGAACGCGACTGCCTTTTTGCATTGCCGAATATTCGAGGCGGACTGGAATTCGGCATCGCGTGGCACAACGCGGCCAAGCGCCGCAAGCGTCAAACAGCCTACGACGATTTTCTCTGCGCTGCCGAATGGCTCATCAAAACCGGGCGAACCGATCCCAAGAAACTCGCTATCTTTGGCGGCTCGAACTCGGGCCTTCTAGTAGGCGCCGCACTTACGCAGAGGCCAGACTTGTTTCGTGCCGTCGTCTGCATGGTGCCGATGCTGGACATGCTGCGGTACCACCTCTTCGACAACGCGCACGTCTGGAAAGATGAATTTGGCGCCGCAGACGACCCCGAGGACTTCGGGATTCTCGCGAAGTATTCCCCGTACCATCAAGTCCGGGACGGGGTTACCTACCCGGCCACGATGATTGTTTCCGGTGATGCCGACCGCAACTGCAACCCGTTGCACGCTCGCAAAATGACCGCTCGCTTGCAGGCCGCCAATAGTTCTCAGAATCCCATTCTGCTGGACTACAAAGAGTTTCGCGGGCACTCACCGGTGCTTCCGCTCAGTGAGCGGATTGAAGGTCTGAGTGACAGGTTGTCGTTTGTTTGCGATCAACTGGAAATTCCAGTCTGAGGAGCTTGGTCATGTCGTTGCTGTTCGTCAATGCGCTGTTGCGGCTGATCCAGTTTGACTTCTTCCTGATGCGTGGAAACTTCGCGGGGCTACACCGAAAGGTCCATACGTATCCGGTGAGGAAGAAGAATGCTTCCCCAGGACTCGTTGAGCGGGTCTGTTCCGCCGTGGACCTGGCTTGCATTTGGTACCCCAAGGAGGCGCTGTGCTTGCAGCGTTCGGCTGCGGCCACGTGCCTTCTTCGGAGCCTGGGTGTGTCGGCTCAAATGGTCATCGGTGTCCAGAAGCTTCCCTTCAAGGCACATGCGTGGGTTGAAGTAGAGGGGAACGTGGTCAACGACAAGCCCTATACGCGCGAAATGTATGCAGTGCTCGACAGGTGCTAGAGCAAGGTGATTTGGGGTCGAGAAGAGCCTAGGCGGACCAAGGCCATGAGCGTACAGTACGGAATCTGGCATTTCGACGGCAAACCAGCCGACTTGCCGCGCCTTGAACGGGTGGATTCGGTGATCGCCCGTCACGGACCGGATGGAAGCAACACCTTCAGGCGCGGTTCTCTTGGAATGCTATACCGCGCGTTCGCTACCACAAGAGAGTCTCGCGGTGAGCTTCAGCCATTTGTATCTTCCAATGGCAACGTAATGCTGTGGGACGGGC
>JAKEER010000095.1 GCA_022616615.1 Acidobacteriota bacterium | reverse complement strand
GTCAAGCGCGGGCGCATCTCTGAAGCGAATGCTCTATACGATCAGGTGACGGACATTATCGAAGCTCTACTCATCAACTCACCCAGCCCGTACGCAAAGGCCTCCTTAATTGATTGGCTGAGCGACATCTTTACAAGCCACTTCAAACTCGTAGTCAATCACCTGAACGACCCTGAGCAGGCTCTCGCGATTCTGGAACGGGCACGCGGCCGGACTCTCACAGAAGCTATAAGGAACAATTTGATCGAGCCGAGCAAGGGCAGCTCCAATGCGTTGCTGCCCAGCAAAGAGCTCTCACTTCTCAATTCCAGATTATTGGAATCTAAAACAGCCGCTGAAAGAAAGGATCTGCTGGACCAGCTCTTCGTTGCTGAGCAGCGTATGGCTCCCGCGATTGCCCAGCGCAACAACTATTTTCGACACGTTGTCTCAAAACCTGCATCGCTCCGAAATGTCCAGTTGGCTTTGCAACCAGGGGAAACACTCCTGGAGTTTCTGGTCAGCGAGCCGCAATCCTATTGCCTGCAGATCACGCAAAAGGAACTCATCACTCATGTGCTGCCCGGGCGCTCCGCTCTCGACACATTGATCGACGAATATCTCTACCGCGTGAGACGAAAGGAGGTGGCAGCTGAGATCTCCCGGAAACTCTTTGCTGAAGTACTGGGTGGGATCGCAGGGTTGGACCGATACGAATTGCTAACCATCGTCCCGGATCAGAACCTGCATCTTTTGCCGTTCGAATGTTTGAGAACAACCACGGGTCGTCTGCTGTTGGAGTCGCACAGTGTGGGATATGTGCAATCGGCAACGGTCTTGCATTTGCTGCGAACGCTGACTCAAGAGAGGCAACCACCAGCTCAAATGCTTCTCGCCGTCGGCGGCGTCAATTACAGCACCAGATCGAGGAATGCAATTCAGCGCGGGCTGCTCTCAGTTGAAGGCGCAGAGCTTGGGCCGCTGCCCTTCTCAAAGAAAGAGGTTGTTTCAATTGCCGAGATTTTTCCTGGGAACAGTGTGGTGCTGACCGGGAAAGAGGCTACAGAGGAGAATTTGAAGTCGCGCTACCCTTTGAGTCAGTATGGCCTGCTTCATTTTGCTGTTCACGGATATGCCAATGACGAGTTTCCGGAGCGCTCAGCTCTGGTCCTGACCAGAGAGGAAAACTCTCCGGAAGATGGTCTGCTGCAAGATCGGGAGATCATCAATCTGCGACTCTCAGCCGACCTGGTTACTCTTTCGGCGTGCGACAGCGGATTTGGCAAGCTTCACGGGCAAGAAGGGTTATCGAGTCTCGTGAAGGCGTTCATGCTGGGTGGGGCAAAGACTGTAGTCGCGAGCCTATGGAACGCTGATGACATGATGACGGCTCAATTGATGAGAGAGTTCTATTCCCGTTTGGCTGCGGGTGACACCAAAGCCGGTGCCTTGCGAAATGCGAAGCTATCCATTCTGAAAAGAGAAGCGTCCCTGTCGCCCTACTTCTGGGCAGGGTTCACGCTATGGGGTGACGGGATTTCTACGATTGGTCATCTGAACTGAAACGAGGAGGAAGCGTTCAACGATGGCAATCACAGGCAACACGTCTCTGAATCGAGATCGTGGTTCCCGATGGATCACCGGGATGCTTCGTCTAGGGTTCAGACTCGGAGGGCGAGTCTCACCCCACACAGCAAGCCAAGCCGCGCTTTGGCTCTTCACCAAGCCCTACCGATCCCCCATTCTACCTAAGGAAGACGCGCTCCTGGCCATGGCCCGCTGCTACGACCTAGGCCACAAAAACGGCACGCTCGCGGTGATGGAGTGGGGGGAAGGCCCGGTCATCCTTTGTGTTCATGGGTGGAGCAGCCGGGGCTTGCGCTTCAGCCCGCTGATTGAAGTCTTTGCAGATGCTGGGTACCGCGTGGTGACCTTCGATGCGCCGGCCCATGGACGGTCTTCAGGGAGCCACATCGATCTGATGGACTATGTCGATGCCCTGATGCAGGTTGCAGGAAAGGTCGGCCCCCTCCATGGCATCGTCGCCCATTCGTTCGGAGCTACTGCCACACTCCTCGCTCTTGAGAAGGGCCTCACAGCCGAAAAGGCGGTCTTCTTCTCGGCCCTAAATGGTTTGCGTGGACCCCTGGATTATTTGGCAGAGAGACTCCAAATGGCTCCCGAAGTTCTTCAGGCAGTCAAAGGCATCTTTGAGACGAAATTCAACCGCAGCATCGAAAGCCTTGAGGCCGTCCGCATAGTTCCAAAGTTAACTACCCCGCCTCTTCTCGTATTCCACGATCGCGACGACCCGTTGCTTCCCTACCATAACGCCCTGGATCTCACTGGAGTCTGGAAGAACTCTCAATTGATCGGTACGCTCGGCACGAGCCACCACTCCATTCTTGATGATCCGGCTGCGATCCGCATGACACTCTCATTCTTTCGAACTACCAAACACCAAGAGTTAGCGTAGCTATAGGCTTTAACACTCATGTCGTCGTCTATCCAGTTTGGAAACAGCCACTGTCCGTTCGGCCGATGCGACAGGGAAGGGATGAGCAGCTCGCTGCCATTCGGCAAAGGGATCACGATCAACTGAAAACCCACTTGGCCGAACACCCAGACTGGGTCTTTGACTCGCCGCTGCCAGAGCCATTGGTTCCTCACGTCCGCGATGTCGAGGATGACTACTATTCCAGAGAACGTTCGTTTCCCGACCCTACGTCGTTGGTCCTGGTCGATGAGGCCGACCGGCTGCGAATGGCTAGCCTTGAACAGATCCGGGGAATCTTCGACGAGGGCAAGATCGGGCTGATCCTCATTGGGATGCCTGGCATCGAGAAGCGTTTAGTGCGCTACCCGCAGTTCTACTCGCGCATCGGGTTCGTTCACGAGTTTCGCCCGCTGAGCGTGCAGGAGATCCGCCGCCTCCTGGCTCAACAGTGGGTGCCTTCAGGCGTGAAGCTGCCGCCTCAACCGTGGCCTGAAGATGCTGTGGCAACGATCATTAGAATCACGAGCGGAAACTTCCGCCTGTTGAACCGGCTACTCACACAGATGGAGCGCATTCTTGAAATCAACAGAATGGAGGTGATCACGAAGACCGTAGTGGAAACCGCTCGTGAGACCTTGGTGATCGGCGAAACCTGATTCTGCTGGTGGTCCTTTCGGCGCTCGTCCTGGTCCCTTTGCGCGGGCGGTACTACTTTCCGCATGCCTTCGCCGTCAGTGTGGAATCTTGGCTCCCCGCTTGACTCATTGTCGATAGTCGAGGTATATTGTTGACTATCGAGGTGTCGCAATGCCCAAGCCGTCCGACCTGCTCCAGGGAACGCTGGATCTACTGATTCTCCAGACTATTTGGCAAGAGCCGCTCCATGGCTGGGGTATTGCCAAAAAGATCCAAGTGCTTTCCGGTGAGGTCCTGTCTGCTGCTAGTAAGAGTCTGAAGAGATAGGAGAAGGATATAGACTACTAGTTCATATTCCTCAACATCATCGCCGCAGGCGTTTTTTGGCGAGCTCATTGATTATTGATAGGATGGTTTTTCAGAGGCGGAAGGAGAAACCCCGGTTGTTAGCGCAACCGGGGTTTTTTTTATTGGCGGCCCCGAATCCAGGACCTCCAACTCGAGCGTGAGAAGTCACGCTGCCATGATGGGCGCCGGTTGTCCAGGTCTGCCTCTGGAAACCGATGCCCGATTCATCTGCAACCGTTTTTCGGCAGCGGAACTGCCGAGCCGCTGGATGTGGGACTGAGTTTTGGATCTGTCGCGCGTGTGATCGCGGGCAACGCTACTGCAGCTCGGAGTGCCGTCAGCAGGCCCGGCGTCTGCAAAGGCGCGAGGCTAACCGCCGCCACCAGCAAAGTCCAGAAGGCCGGCTAGACCATCGCGATCGTCAGCGTGCCTATCGAAAGCGCCGTGCGCTGGCCCGCGTGACGGATCAGGGTAGACAGGCTAGCTGCGTCGTCGCCAGGATGACAAAGGCTGAGACGATTTCCGCGTTCTCGCCTCCTGAGCTGGTTTCTACAGACCCAGAGAATCCGCCCTCAGCGGATCGGAGGGGGGCCCTGATTTTTTGTTGTGTGTGTGGGCGTTCGGAGTATCTGTTCGTTCCCCAAAATCGAGTCACCGTAAGCTCAAAGAAGGAGCTGCTGTGCAAGAGGATCCCCAAGCGTATGTCCAGGCTGTTTTGAATCTCTACCTCCAGCTTCCTGGAACCCCCAATCGCTTCAGCCGTCTTGATCGTCGTTTCGCCCTTCAGCTCTACCAGCGGGAGGTTCCTCTCTCGGTGGTTGAAGCCGCCCTTTTATTGGCCTTGGCTCGTCGTGCTGCCCGTTCTCCTCAGGCACCACCTCTGGGACCGATCCGCTCGCTGCATTACTTCTTGCCGGTGATCGAGGAGATTTGCCAGCGACCTGTTCCAACATCTTATCTTCTCTACTTGCGCAAGAAGGTGTTGCCCTGTGCCAAAGCCTCACCTTCTGCTCTGTGAGCCCAATCCGCCGGATCTCTACTTCCGATTGTCTCCTCTTGTTTGTTGCAGCAAACGGTTCAACACGAACCCAGGCATATGAAGAACAGGTATTGGCTGGCAACGCGACCCAATGAAGTTGATCACCGACCTCCGGTACTGGTCTTTGATCGCAACAGTCATCTCCACGTTCCGCTCACTGTGTTCGCCAAAGCAGGCTGCCAACCAGTTGAGCGGTGGAACTGCACGAACTTACCTCAATGCGATCCTTCCCTTCTTCGACTGGCTGGAGTCGGACCAATGGCAACAGAGAGCAAACCGCCATTGGTCAGATCCGCCGGAACCAATCCGAGACTGTGTGGAGGATTATCTCTTACAGCGACTCGGCTGTAAGGTGCGCCAGCACCGGTTGGGGTTCCACCTGGTTTCTCTGAGTGAGGGAACTCGGAGTACTGTGAGGGTTTTCTTGTCCGGCATTAAGCTGTTCTATCGGGTGATGGCTGATCGTCATTACTACCCCTATTCCAACCCTTTGGTAGATAACCTTTCTGTCGCTCTGTCCAAAGTAGAACAAGGTCTTGGGAGCGAGGAGAACCCGCCACGGATGCCGGACATCAGCGGAGTTGTGGTGCCCAATCGCAAGCAGCGTCTGTCGGATAGCTATTTCAAGCTCGAGGGCGACACTTGGATTCCTAAAGTCATCGACGACCCCCGTTCTTCCTATTCAGGTTTTGAGGGGAGGAGAACACGCTGGATGGGGACTGCGTGAAAAATGCTTGGCCCGCATTTTGTTCGAGTCTGGCGGTCGAGTCTCGGAAGTCACCGGACTGATGCTGGGAGATTGGGTCATACGCGGGACATTGCAAGAAGTCGCCACATTCAGCAAGGGCAGCCATCGCAGACGAGTGAAGTTTTTGCGATTCTCGACTGGAACAGCCAAGTTGCTCCGTCGTTATTGCGATACGGACCGGCGTCGATTCGATCCTCACGGATGGAATCTCAATCAGTACCTTGTGCGATTCGGGAAAAAGGCTTCAGAACTCTCTACGGTGCCATTGTTTCTCTCCAGTCGAAGAACGCAGATCACGCCAAAAGCGTTTCGCGAACGCTACTGGAACCCAGCCTGCCAGGCTGCTGGCATCGAGGTGAACATTCACCAGGCCCGCCATTGGTACGTGACTATGGCGGTAAGACACATTTATGAGAGTTCGTCCACTGAACCTGAAGTACAGCGCCGATTGCGCGAGTTGATCGAGTACATGGCCTGGAAGAGTGGATGGGACACCCTGGAATCCTACCAACATTACTTCGATGTCCATAGACACTCGGAGATCCAGGACGAACTCCATAAACGGATGGACAACGCTTTGGAACAGGCGTTGAAACGTCATCGGGATAGACCCCATGTCCTGGATAGGGGGTCCAGGTTAAGCCAGTCGGATCAGGCAGCTGTGACACTGGCAGATGCCGACATTAAGTATCTGCACAGCCTTGGAGGGGGGCCCGATGGCGACTGAGGGTCAACTCAAGGCTTGGGAACGATTGCGAGGGAAGATTGCGGATGAGGTTTTGTTGGCTCCCAAGACCGGCGGAGATCCTCACAATCAGGGAGACTGGCGGGAAGTTCCAAGTCGAATCGTGGATTATTTGGAACGCAATGTGGCTGCGCGACCGTGGGGCAACTCCCTGGCTTTGATGGCGGCGGTTTTAATGGCCCAGCGTTATGATCTCTCAACCGTAAAGACCTCGCTCTGCTTGCTGCACGTGCGCCTCTCCCGTCTATTTGAGGCCTTCGGGCTCAAAACTTTCAGAGATTGGGACCCGCAGCAGCACATTCCAGCGTGTCTCAAGAAGGACGTGCTACCAGAGGACAGCCTCTATATACGGGATAAGTTCTGGGCCTCTTATAAGAGTGCCACACGCCAGATGATGCGCTGGCAGGAAAGTCTTCCCGAAAACAATCGGCAAGTTTATAAAGCCTTCCTTCTACCAGCGGTGAATCCGCTCCGGGTGGAAGGCCTGACGCTCAGAACACAGATAGAGGAACATCAAAAACAGACTCGGAAGAAAGAGACGGATGCCGTCGTCCCACGCTTCGCTGAACTTCGCGCTGAAGCGCATTTTCGCTACAACCGCCTGTCACGCCTCCGGCGGGCCTACCAGGAAGCCCTTCGAGAGTTAGAGGGCAAAGCTTGCGACTTACCTTTGTCCTTCAGTTATGACGAGGGAAGGGAGCCTGAAAAGGGCATCCCCTTCCGCGAGCGGCTGTATTTTAGAGTCTGGGATCGGCGCACCTTTGTCCTAGCTCATGCCGAGGATTACTCCTGCAACCCGGTGCATACTGCCCAGAAGGGTGTGGGCACCTTTACAGATCAGCGTAATACCCGTTTCTTAGAGTTCGTAAAGGCGGAACGGTTAGCGGACGACACGCCTCCAGAAGGGTTCTGGTTTTTTGAACTGTTAGAGCGGGGCGTATTAGGATTGAACGCGGCCGTAGGCTCACCTGACAAACTGGCGGCCAAGCAGGAGTGGCTGCGATCTTGGGGATACGGTCCTACCCCATTTCTGGCCGAATGTTCCAGTTTGCTGACCTGGCCCGTGGCCGAGGCGAGGTTTATGTGTGAAGCCCAGCGACGAAGCAAGGGCCTCCTGATTCCGCTGGAACCCTTACACGCCGCGGCTATGTTCGGGTTATTGGCAACCGATTTGTTCACCACCACAGGCGCACGCATTAATGAGGTCATGCAGATTCGCCTAACCAAAGATTGCATTGTCCAACTCACAATGCCAGCGCCTCCGGGCGCTCGGGACCCATTGCCGCGAGTTCGCTATGCCTTGAGACTCATTCCCAAAGGGGAACCTACCGATACTCCCCAGGATTATTTCATAGGCGAAGAAACCAAGCGCCTGCTGGTAAAAGCCGCGCAGATGCTCAGCCAGCATTACTGCCTCCAGCCTGGAGAAGCGCTTCCTGTGGTCGCCTTCGATCCTTATCATGGTCGATCCCATCGCTTTCGCGAAGCGCCCTATCTGTTTCAGTATAACCATCGCCATTTGAGTGACCAGACGATTTCCTCCAGCATGCGATTCTTGCTCCATGGCATGGTGTTCAAGACGCGTGACGGGAAAATGGTGGTATTGAAACCTCATCTACTTCGGCACGCCTTCGCTACTCATGCGGTGCAGGTCGAGCGAATTCCGCTCGACATTGTGGGAACGTGGTTGCATCAAAAGAGCGTGGAGGTGACCGACTACTATAGTAAGCCGACCGAGAGTATGGTTGCAGAAGCTTCGGATCTTTTTCTGGCTCGCGTTGCCGCGCAAATTGATGTGCACGACGCTGTGCTCCGATCCTCAGAAGAATTGCAGACTCTCTTTGAGGAGGCGCGCGGCAAAGCCGGCACGCTGGCCGAAGTGATCGGCGGCCATTGTGTCAGCCATGGCTATTGTGCCGCAAAATTTGCCTGTGTCGGCTGCGCTGGCAAAGTGCCAGATCCAACGAAGCGTTACCAGATCGAAAGGCATCGGCAGTGGGCTCTCGAGCAAGTGGACTTTGCGACACACGAGGGACTCCACCCGGAGGCCACACGGATGAAGCAACTCGTGCGGGAATGTGACAACGAACTCTCGGAAATGGACCTGATCGATGAGTACCGCAAAGATGAAAAACGTGACGTCATTGTCCAAATCAGCAACGGCTAGTGACGCCCCCACTTGGCTCAAAGAAAAGGTATATGGTCCCAAACGTCAACGCACGGTCCAGTTGGTCAAACTGAGCGTTGATACGCTTCGACAAGGAGGGAATCGAGTGTCTCTCGCTTCCGTAACGACAAAGTCCAAGGATCTAGATCCCGAGGGGCGTGGAGTTTCAGAGAGCGCGCTTCTCAATAATGATGAGGCGCACACCTACTACAAACAGCACCGTACCTGGAACAGTGCCTACCGCAAATCCTCGGGGAAAGGCCAGAAGACTTGTGCCAGTTAAAGCAGAAAGGGATGTGGCCCGCGCTCGTTCGCGGTATTTCAAGATGCGCAAGCAAAACCTGGTCGAACGTCTTCTGGCCACGGAGCAAGCCTACGCCCGACAGTATGAGCTATGGCTCCAACTGAACGAGCAGCTCATTTCCTTCCAGTTGCCTGCCAAGGTGATTCAAAGATGATGTTGCTGTTCCACACGCGCTACCATTGCTTAGCTGATGTGCAGTGTTTAGAAGGCTCTACCCCTTATGAGTGCACAGTGGCTAAAAAGTGGCTGCCACGTTATGCTTCCCACCTGGATACGGAAGTGCGGACCTTCCGAAGATTGGACCTGCGTTGAGCAGATCGGATGTTGGAAGGTAAGGGTGTGGGAGCAAAGTCCAGCCTGCCAAAGCCACTCGGGCTATTGGTTCCCAGTCACTTCTACCGACGCAACGCCGGTTCAACGTGCTTCAGCTTCGTCGTGACAAACTCAAGTTGGTTGGCTTGTAGGTCAAAGTGCAGTCTTATTGAGGATGTTGCGGGGCCAGTATGAGGGCTTGTTGGTAATCAGCTTCATCAGTTCCCGGACGGGGGCGTCGCTAATCTGCCATAGCTCCATCCGATTTCGTCTTGCGGTGCGACTCCATTGCGCTTGCTTCCCTGGGCGGCCTTCACTGTAGCTATCAGGCTCTTCCATTCTCTCAATGTGTTCGGACGCAGCAGGGACATGACCCGCACGACCGTGGGACACCTTCCTTGATCGTGCAGCTGGCTGACGATCTCGCGGACCTCTTCAGTTAGTTGCGCCTTGCGGAGTTGGGAGGCCTCGTGTCGCCACCGAACATATCGCGATCCGAGAGCAGCGCACTCCTCTGGACAAAGCTCCTTCAGATAGGCATACGAGAGACCCGTGCGTTTGCTCGCACTACGTTGCGAAACAGGAGGGACCTCCAAGTGCAACTCCTGAAGTGCTCTCTTCACTTCCGCGATCCACTGCTCGCGAACTGCCTTCCGGCGCGCCAGAATCTGTTCGCAGAGTCCCGGAAAATGGAGCCGAAGACTTGCAGAGCTTGAGTATCCCAACCATCTCCGCAGATCATTGAGTGTCGGGGCAGGTTCCTCTTTGAGAGCTTTCTGCAGGGCCATCTCCATGTCGACAAGCCGCTCCACGTTTTTCGCCGCGATCCTCTGCCCAATCGCGCGGCACAGATCCGGAAACTTTCGCTGCAGGTATCCGTCATTGACATATCCCAGACGAGCCGCAATGTGGTGTGCCGAAACCGGTCGCTCCTGAGCCAGCGATTGCTGCGGAAGCTGTCGAAGGTCAACCTGCTCAGAGATTCTTTCTGCGCCGGGCTTTCGCCACAGGTGGCTCCGTCCCGATTGGCGATACATGGCCGCGAGCTTCTTACAAAGGTCCCGATCCACATGGTAGAGGCGCTCTGTGCCCTTGTATCCCAGGCGCCTTGCGATCTCGGAAAGGCTCGGCACCGGCTGCTCCTGGGCCGCCCTCACTAGCACATGGTGGACTCGTTCGACGGATCTGCGAGCAGGAACCATTCGATCGGACTGAACGGTTTGCCGTGCTCTTTTCCAATGTGCGTCAGCACGACGCGAGTCGTTCTCCAGAAACGTTGTGATTGGGACGCCCAACCGGTAGCAGATCCGTAGCACAGTGTCGATCATCGGCAGGTGACTTCCGCTTAGCCACAATGCAGATCGCGATACCTGACACTCGTTGGCGAAAGCATCCAAGTGCCCTTCGGCGACGGCGTCGACGCAAGCCCTCAGGTTCGCGGTGAGCACAGTGTGCAACGATAAATCCTGCAAGCGTGGAGCAATCGCGAGCAGCTCGCCGATGGATTCTGCACGCCACAGCGCAGTGTCGAATGACTGTACAGCACCCAGCCCGCCCTCTGGCGAAGGCCCTGCGGTGGAGCCGCCAAGCCACTCTTGACACTGCGAACAATGGCCTGGCCGGGAGTAGACGGTGAGAGGCCTGGACCGGCGACGACAGTGCGGGCATTCCTCGAGCAGAGGTTTGAGATGGCGGGGACACAGCTTGAGAAGACTGATAGTCCACAGCAGAGGCTCATATACGACCTCACCGTTGCTTCGCCACTCGTCATAACACCTGGAGCACCAAGCCCGCATATCACGAGACGCGCCTTGGCCTGAGAAAACGCCGTCGAAAGGCGACAACGTCAGGAACCGCAACCCTGTAAGCAGAGTCGCCCTTTCGAGCGCATCAATCCATGGTTTGGAACTTTCTCCGAAGCCGTTGATCGCATGCGCTTGAGCGTGAAAACCGTGAGAGTTCGCCCTGTTCTGCTTCATGAACCGTCCGAACGATATCAAAGGCTTCGACGCGGCCGGCGAAAGTTCGCGGCCCACCAAGTCGCCCACCGAGACTGCATGGGCATCAGCGAGCCTAGCGACATAACCGGAGAGACTCTCCACAAACGGTGTTCCGATTCCGACCGGCTCAAGCGCATACAACCGGCTCCGTCGTGGCAAGACCTGCGGTGCGCAGTCCCAGGAGTCAAAGAGTGCCTGCGTTCGCATAAATAGGTCCGGGAACTCCCACGGCATCGCGGACGGGCCTGCGTTGTCCCGGCCTCCTCTGATTCCGCCGCGGGGCCGCGACCTCGGCAAGCGGGACCGTACTGCCGGTATTCGAATCCTGTCGACTGTTTTCCGTTGGACTCAAGCCGAGTCGAGTTCGCAGGCGGCTTCTCTCTTCAGCGCTTTCGAGAAGTCTGGTCTCGCCCTCGACTGCTTCGGACAACATCTTGTCGCACTGAGCTACGCTGAGTGCATGTGCTTGCAGGTCTTTGCGCGTTAGTAAGTCGGCGTTGCGCCTGGATGCCGAAACAAGCGCTCTCATGAGCCAGTCTTTCAGAATGCCGACGCAACCGATGCTTCGCTCGTATAGGTATTCCCACTCGTTCAGCAGATCCAGGGGCTCCGGTAGCGGAAGCTGTTGCTCAAACGATCGCAACACCGTCCGGAACGCCTTCCGGTCGTATGAAAATGCAAGGCCTGCCGTTGTGCGGATCGACACTCAGGACAGCCGCGGAGATGACGAAAGCACTGGGACCGGATTCTTCGTAGATGCCAACGGGACACTGGTCACCAATAGACATGTACTCAAGGACAAGGCCAAGGCCTACGCAGTGACTGAAGATGGCAAGAAGTACGAAATCACAAGCGTGATTGAAGACGATAGAGGTGCAGACCTTGTTGTCTGCAAAATCGCGTGTGAGAACCCGGGACGACGTGAATTCCCATACCTGCAAATTGCGGAGGAAGGAGCGCAGCCGGGGCAAAGAATATTCGTTCTGGGGCACCCGCAGGGGTTCCAGTATTCGGTAAGCGAAGGAGTGGTAGCAAACACGCGCCAGTTAAGAGACGGTATTTCTGCTCTGCAAATCACTGCGCTAATTGACCACGGCTCCAGCGGAAGCCCAGTTCTCAACATGGACGGACAAGTCGTAG
>JAKEER010000680.1 GCA_022616615.1 Acidobacteriota bacterium | reverse complement strand
GCTCCGTCGTCCTGCAGAGCCTCGCTCCGCCTTGCCTGGGCGGAAGAGAGAACGATACGCCTACTCGTACCGCAGTGCCTCGATCGGGTCTAACCGGGCGGCGACGCGTGCGGGCCAGACACCGAAGACCAGGCCGACCCCAGTGGAAACTAACAACCCAGCTGCGACGGCCCACAATGGGATTTTTGACGGCAGATCTGGCAGCAGAAACGCGAGAATCACGCTGACGAGGACGGAAAAGATGATGCCGATAATGCCCCCCAAAGAAGTCAGCGTCATGGCCTCGAACAGAAACTGAGTCACGATATCCTTGCGCCGGGCGCCGATGGCCTTGCGCACGCCGATCTCGCGGGTTCGCTCGGTAACGCTGACTAGCATGATATTCATCACTCCGATGCCTCCAACGAGCAGGCCCACTGCGGAAATCGCGATGGCAATCAATCCCACCGCGGCGGTAATTGAATCGAACTGCTCGATGAACTTGTCGGCGGTCTTCAGATCGAAGTTGCTCGGCTCGTTAAAGCGTACTTTACGCTGGCGACGCAGCACGGCATCGACCTGGTCCAGAGCCTTCTGGAGCTGTCCTGACTTGGCGCGAATCATCAGCATCAGAAAGTCCTGCTTGGCCATCAGCTTTGTGACAGTGCGGTAGGGGATAAAAACGGCGCTGTCCTCTTCGTTTTCTCCAAAAAAGCTCCCTTTGCGCTTCTCCAGCACTCCGATCACTTCGTATCTTCTGCCGCCGAGGGTGACTTCACGCCCGGCGATCTGTGTGTGATTCGGAAACAGCGCTTCCTTCACATTGACGCCGATGACAACAACGTCTCGCCGGTGCAATTCGTCGACTTCCGTAATGAAACGGCCCTGTTCCAGGGTCAGATTGCCGATCGTGCCGTAGTTTGCGGAGACGGCCTGGAGCCTGCCTTGCTTGTAGGTGTTTCCGCCATAAGTCATAGTCCTGTCCAGCCTCCAGGCAAAGCCGAGCAGAGCCACGTCCTCCACCGCGTCGGCTTGTTCCTTGATGGCCTCCCCATCTTCGGGATAAAGAGACTTCCGGGTCCACTCTTTGCGGTCGCGCGGGCCGAACTGCAAACCCGTGGTGAGGTGGAACGCCCAGATGTTGTTGGTGCCGTATTCCTCGATGAGGTGGACAATGTTCTGACGCATGCCGGTGAGGATCGAGGCGATAACAACGACGGTCATAACACCGATGACAATGCCCAAAACTGTTAATGCGCTGCGGAACTTGTTTGCGCGGAGATTGGACATTGCCATCGCCACATTTTCCAGTGTGATGCCCTTTGAGATGGTCTGCATAGTTCTCTTTCCGGTCAATCGAAACGGCGAAACGGGGAATCGGCGAAACGGCGCGAAGTTCGGTCTACCCCTCCGATTCGCCGTCTCTCCGTCTCTCCGTCTCGCCGGTTCAGGTAATAGTCATCGCTTAATGGAGCTCAGTTCTTTGTCAGCGCAATAATCGGATCGAGCTTGGATGCCTTGTACGCCGGATAGATTCCGAAAATCATTCCGATGCTCCCAGAGACCAACAACGACAGCAGCACATACGGCACGGTGATCGTCATCGGAATCGGTGTCGTTACGCTGATCACCCACGAAAGGGCGGCCGCGAGGATTAGTCCGAAAAGGCCGCCGAGGGCTGCCAACGCCGACGACTCAATGAGAAACTGAGCCAGAATTTGTTTGCTGCGGGCGCCCACAGCCTTCCGCAGGCCAATCTCGAAAGTTCGCTCCGTAACGCTGACCAGCATGATGTTCATCACGACGATGCCGCCGACGACCAGGGAGATCAGCGTAATGGGCGTCACCACCATGGCGATGGCGCCTGTGAACTGGCCCACTTGGGTATCGAGAGCCGCCGTGTCGAGAATAGCAAACGTGTCTTCCTTCTCGGGCGTCAGGCCGCGGAACGCTCGCATCAGCATGCGCACTTCATCGATCACGCCGGGGAACTCCTCCCGGCTGGGAGCGCTACCGCGGATGCCAAACCCGCCCGCCCGCTCAAACAAGTGCCGATGAGCTGTGAGCGGAATGTAGATCTTGTTGTCCATCGAACTGCCGAACATCGACCCCAGCTTTTCTTCGATGCCGATGATTGTAAAGGGAGCCTCTTTGATGCGCAGTGTCTTTCCGATAGGGTCTGACAGCGGGAAGAATTTCTCTTTGATGTCGTTGCCAATCACGCAGACGTAATTGGCGTGATCGACTTCGTATTGAGTGAAGAATCGTCCCTCGACGATGGTCATGCTTTTGATGTCCGCCATTTCTGAGGTAGCGCCGATAATCTGGGTGCCGAAGAGTTCCTCGCCTTCATGTTTGAGATCGGAGCGGTCAAACTGTTCGGCGCCCACCTCTTCACAACTCTGGCAGGCGGACTTAACAAAGCGCATTTCAGGCCATTCGATCTTCTTGTTGCGCCTGACCATTTTATCCCATTCCTCATCCGTGAGACGGCCAACCGAGCCCACCCGGGTCACATAGAAGGTGTTGGCGCCCAGCTGTTTCGTGACGATGTGCAAGACGTAAGTGTTCAGCCCGCTGATGGCGGCGCCCACCAGCACTACGGAGGCTACTCCAATAATGATGCCGATGAGCGTGAGGAAGGAGCGCAGCTTATGGGCAAAGATCGACTGAAAGGCGATGCGTGTGGCGTCGAAGTAAAAGAAAAAGGCGGTTCTCATATCGAAGGTCTATTACGGTTGATCCAAGCCAAAGGTTTCAACAATACTGGTCTTTCTGATCTGGGACCATGCACTCGTGCCAATACTCCCGTTCGCGTCAAAGTTTGAGAGTGTAAGACTGCCTCTGGTGCGCCCAAATGCGGCGATTTCACATTCGCCCTGGTAGGGTGCGCTGCTCTTAGGGGCCTGGGCAAGATTCAGTTGGCAGTCTTGTACTTGATTGGTAACAGAATGCTGGAAGCCTTAACTCGTCCTCGTTGTCGTCCTCGTCCTCGGCTTTGCATGGCCGAGAAGCAGGCAACTGTGGGTTGACATTCAATGCTGAAAGCCGAGTACGAGGACGACGACGAGGACGAGTCCAAAATTCCGAGTTATTCTTGCCCAGGTACTTAAAGCGCACCGATGCTGTCGACGTGTCTTAACAATCAGGAAGCAGACCTTGACGCGGCGCTGCCTCATTCTCCAGATCAGAATTGAAACCAAGGATCTTGCTTAAGCCGTTGAAAGCACTCTTCAAGCGTTTTAAGTCCCTCGTCAAAGTGTATCCACTCATCGTTGTGGCGGCGCGCCCAAAGGCTGTAGCGGTCGTTTGCAAAGTAACCTAGTCGCGCAAAGGCATGGTCGAAAAAGGGCGCTATTGCATTCGGTGAAGGGCAAGCATATCTGGATTCGAAATACAGGTAGGCGCCACGCCAGTGCGTGAAGAAGCCAACCACATAGTTCCCCTGCGGATTCTCGGGCGGTCTCACAAACTGCGCCTTGAAATGGGTCTCAATCAATTCGTCCGCTTTGCCCTGCAGGAGCTTCTTCTCCCAGGGCCGTAGCTTGCACTTCGGCGGGATTCCTGTTCTGACCCAGAACCACTGAGGACTCATGGCGTCCCTCCTATCCAGAGAAAGGCTTTAGGCGCGAAAAGGCAGGATTTGAGGACGAGGCGGAAAGGGCTTTACGCTCCGATTTGCGCAACGCCTCCCTGATCTCTTCGGCGACCGCTGGTTGACTCTCGCCCGGCAGCGCGCAACGCAAGGCCTGTCGCGCCAGATCTCCGCCAATTTCTCCAAGCGCCCAGGCCGCGTGTTGGCGGACTAGGGATTCCCTATGACCGAGCGACTTGGCTAGAACCTCGCAAGCGCCGGCATCCCGGCTGTTTCCGAGCGCCACTGCTACGTTGCGTAAGAATCCTGCATACTTTGCCCGCCGCACCGGGCTGCGGCGGAACCGCTCTTCGAACTCTGGCTGCGTCATTCTCATCAGGTCGATCAGCACGGGAACGTGATTTCCTCGGTCGGGATAAAAGTCGCCATCTTGACAGGGTGTGGCAAAACGGTTCCAGGGACAGACATCCTGGCAGTCGTCACAGCCAAAGATGCGCGAACCGATCAGCGGCCGGAGTTCTCGGGGAATCGGGCCGCGCAGCTCAATGGTCAGATAAGAGATGCAAAGCCGTGCATCAACGACGTAGGGTGCAACAATCGCGCGCGTGGGGCACACGTCGATGCAACGATGACAGGTGCCGCAATAGTTCCGGCCCTCGGCATCCTCATCGAGTTCAAGGTTCAGCACAATCTCGCCAAGGAAAACCCACGAGCCCAGGTCGCGAGTAATCAGGTTGGAATGCTTTCCAATCCAGCCTAGGCCGCTCTTGTGCGCCCAAGCTTTGTCCATGACGGGCCCGGTGTCGCAATAGTAGAGGCCACAGGCTTCCGGCTGGGCTTGCCCGATCCACTCTGCCAACGACTTCATCCGTTCCTTCAGCACCTGATGATAATCACGCCCCCAGGCATAGCGCGAGATCTTTCCATGGCGAGGATCCTCGGAGTGTGCCTGCGGTGTGTAGTAGTTCGCCGCCAGCGAAATCACCGACCGAGCTTCGGAAAGCAACGCTCTGGGATCGAGCCGCTTGCCAGCGTTGCGGCCCATCCAAAGCATTTCGCCGTGGCGCCCGGCTGCCCGCCACGCCTCCAGGCCATTGCGTTCATCCAGTGGTTCTGCGCGGCTAATGCCGATCTTGGCAAAGCCCAGTTCTTTGGCCTTCTCGCGAATTGCGGCTTGCAGATTTTCCACGCTCGACCCTTTAGAAAAATGACGAATGACTAAGCCCTAGTGACGAAAGAAACCCTAATGGCTCAATGACGAATTCGGGCTTAGGGCTTTGTCATTCTTTAGTCATTCGTGCTTAGTCATTCGTCATTCATTGCTGTTTCGCGCTGCAATCTACGAACTGTTCGCCAATCGCCGCTCGTCACTTACTGAATGCTCTCCGACGTCTGCACTGGAGCATTCACGGCGACGGGCGAAGCATGGTGATGCACTAGCAGCCACACCGCGCCGACCTTTTGATAGACGTTGGTGGCCAAGGCAGTGGCCGTTTGATAGTTTGCTTCCTGTGCGCTGGCGATGTTTTCGGTGCAGACAACCCAGGCGACTTCCCCCGCGGCATGCACAGTCACCTTGCTGGCGTGAATCCTGAGGTACTCCGTATTCTTAAAGATGTTCGACCAGCTCTTGCGAATCGACTGCCACCCCGTCAGCATCTCCCATCCCGGATGGACGCAGCGAACCCAGGACTCATGCAGCCAGACGGCTTCCATCGCTCCCAGATCTTGGGCCGAAAGTGCTTCGTAAAACCTCGCATTCACTTCCTTTACGGCCGCTTTGTCATCCATGCCTATGCCTTCGGGTGTGCTTTGTCATATTGTTCCATGAGATGGCCAATGGTCAGGTGCGTGTACCGCTGCGTGGCGGAAAGGCTCTTGTGGCCAAGCAATTCCTGAATGGAACGCAGATCAGCGCCAGAGTTCAGCATGTGCGTCGCAAAGGAATGGCGGATGCCATGCGGGCTGATCTTGCGTCCCAGGCCGCTCCGGAGAACATATTTTTCCACTAGCCTGCCCACAGAGCGGGTCGTCAGGCGCGTTCCCAGATGATTTAGAAACACTGGTGCTGAGGATGAAAGCGAACTTGGTAAAGCACGCCTTGCTTCCTGATAGGTTTGCAGAGCTTGCAGACAATGCTTTCCGAATGGGACGATCCGTTCTTTTCGCCCTTTGCCGCGCACCAGGATCATCCTCTCCCCAAAATCGACGTCTTCCCAGTTCAGCCCAGACAACTCGCTGACTCGGATCCCACAGGCATAGAGGAGCTCAAGAATCGCGCGATCGCGCACGCCCAGCAGCGAGGAGAGATCGGGCGACTCAATCAGCTTTACGCAATCTTCAACACTCAGATGATTCGGGATCTTCTGGGGAAGCTTCAGAGTCTTCACCAGCTTGGCGGGATTCTGTTTCAATACACCTTCGCTGCAGAGAAACTTGCAGAAAGAGCGAATGGCTGACATCTTGCGTGCGATGGACGACTTCTCCTTCTTCTGATCGTAGAGATGACCCAGGTACTCTCGGATCACTCTATGGTCGAGCTGCTCTGCTGAAAAGCTCGACCGGGCGCCCCTGTCGTCAGGCGGGCAGAGATAGTCCAGCAGTTGCTCCAGATCGCTCAGGTAATTTCGCAAAGTGTGCGGTGACGCTTTCAAGCGCAGGCGATCGGCAAATTGGTGTATCAGGTCTTTCATGAAGGTATCGAAAGGGGTGCGGGCCGCCACGATAAATGAGATCTCGTTCTCGTCGCCGTTCTCGGCATGGTGTCAAGGACGAGAGCGATTGTCATGGGAACCACTCATGGCAGCACCACAAGCGCTGAAGCACTAATTCCCCTCCTGAGTTCAGGAGGGGCGGCGCTGGCCGCGGCCAGCGCCGGGTGGTTGGTGTTGGGGCCTCACCGACCACGCCCGCCGAGGCCGTTGGCCTCAGCATCCCCTCCTCCGATGAGGAGGGGAGTTCATTTTCATGGAATAAATGTCATCCTGTGGCCCTGGATGTTCGCATCTGAAACAGCGCCTTGAACCCAGCCATATCCTCCAACGCGCGCCGCGTCTGAAGCAGGTGCTTCTCCTTCTTTCCTATTCTTCTGCCGGGCCGAGGGACTTCCGGTGCCGGCATGATTCCAAAATTAATATTCTCCGGCTGAAAACCTTCCGGGTCGGCCGAAACCAGGTAATGAATCAGCGAGCCTATCGCCGTGGTCCGGGGCGGCACGAGCAACGTCTCGCAAGCCGCCCGCCGGACGGCGTTCAGGCCGGCCAGCAGACCTGTGGCAATACATTCCACATAGCCTTCGACTCCGGAAATCTGGCCCGCGAAAAAGATGTTTTCATCCTGGCGTGCCTGGAGCGTGGGCTCCAAAATGCGCGGCGAGTTGATGAACGTATTCCGATGTATCTGTCCGAGCCGCGGAAACTTCGCCTGTTCCAGTCCGGGTATCAGCCGAAAGACGCGTTCCTGCTCGCCAAAACGCAGGTGGTTTTGAAAGCCGACGAGATTAAAACTGTCGGCGCGCAAATTCTCTTGGCGCAATTGCACGGCCGCGTAAGGAATTCGGCCCGTGCGGGGATCGGCCAGCCCGACCGGCTTCATGGGGCCAAAGCGCAAGGTGTCGACACCTCGTCGTGCCATTTCTTCGATGGGCAGGCAAGCTTCGAAATACATCGCTTTCTCACATGGGTGCAACGGGACAGACTCTGCCTGAATCAGCGCGTTGTAGAAAGCCAGGTATTCCACTTTTGTGAACGGACAGTTGATGAAATCCGGGTCGCCCTTGTCATAGCGCGAAGCCCGATAGGCCTTACCCATGTCAATGCTGTCAGCATCGACTATGGGGCTGATGGCGTCATAAAAGTAGAGGTGCTCTTCGCCGGCAAAGTTGCGAATGGACTTGGAGAGGCTGTCGGAGGTAAGTGGACCGGTGGCAATAATCGCGATGGCATCCTGCGGAATGGACTGGAGCTCTTGGCGCAGAATTTCAATGTTCGGATGCCCGCTCACAGTCTGGGTCACGGCGGCGGCGAAGCGTTCACGATCCACCGACAAGGAAGCGCCGCTGGGCACGCGATGGGCGTAGGCCAAGCGAATGAGCAGGGAATCCAGAATCTTGAGCTCTTCCTTGAGCAGCCAGGGAGCGCTGCCTTCCTGGTCGGACTTGAAGGAATTGCTGCAAACGATTTCGGCAAGAGCATCCGTCTGGTGCGCCGGCGTCGGCTTAACAGGACGCATTTCGTATAACCGGACTCTGAATCCAGATTGGGCAATCTGCCAAGCAGCCTCAGAACCGGCCAACCCTCCGCCGGCAACGATGATTTCATCTCGCTTCATCGGAGGGGATTCTACCACTGTTTGCGAGAGATCACGGCGGAGAAGCAGCGGGCAGAGTGGGCGGGATGAGCTATCGAAAGAAAATAAGCATGCTTTCCCGTTGAGGAAGCTAAAGGGACCACAAATGGAGTGAGCTTGAAACGAAGACAAGATGACCCGGGTAGGGCGGGCTGTTGTCAGCCCGCCCTACCGAGTTCCACGATGAGAAGACGGCGTGGCGGGACACGTGCCCAACCGAGCGCCAAAGCGGATATCAGAGGTAGGTGCTGCCCTTGGCAGCAGTGTGTCGCCCGTCTGTGGACCAAATAGCTATGGCTTGCTCACCGTGATCGAACTCCCGGTGCTGTCTCCATCTGGCTCGTGATTCGCGGCTGAGTTGTAGCTGAAGGACGGATGGGTTACGCCGGCCACGCTAAAAATCACGCTGCTAACTTTCTTCTTCGAGAGGTTTGCGGAACTCACGCTGCATCTGCCATCGGTGCCTGTAGTGCATGAACCGCTACCCGCCGAACCCGCGCTCCAAGTTCCGGTGACGGTGGCGCCGGAAACGGCCGTATGCGTGGCACTGTGAACTGCAATGGTAACCGTGGCTCTCCAATTGTTAGGGTTGATACTGGCACTAGCGCCGTCGAGGTCTCCCACATGGGAAGTGCCTGTCCCAGGATCGGTTACCGTAATCGACACCGTAGCCGGGCTGCTGGTGGCGACGCCGTCATTCACCGTGTAGGTAAAAGAATCGTTCCCAACAAAACTTGGGTTGGGGGTGTAGGTCAGGGTTGCGCTGTCGCTGTTCGGACTGGTGGTGCACGCCGCGTTGGTGATGCTGCCCAACGTTCCACTCGAAGAGCTCAGTCCGCCGTTGGCAAACGTCAATTCGCAGGTCTCTACGTCGTTGCCGGTGAGTTGGATTGAGATCGCGGTTCCCTTTGTCGTGCTGACATTTTTGTTCTGTGCCAAAGGAGCGTCATTGACTTGCGCTATCGAGAGCGAAACGGTTGCGATGTGGCTGTCCGATGCGCCGTCGTTGACCTTGTACGTAAAAGAGTCGGCGCCGTTTGCGTTGAGGTTAGGAGTGTAAACCAGTGTGGCACTGTCTGCGTTCGGGGCGCTGCCAGTGCAGGCCAGCGGCGTCATTGGGCTTAGAGTGCCCTTGCTCGGTGTGGTGACAATCGAAAAAGCCAGGTCACATTGTTCTGGGTCCGAACCACTCAGGCTAATCGTTACCGCCGTGTCTTCGGTAGCGTTCTGTGAGACATTATTCGCTGTAGGCGGGGTGTTACCGCCTCCTCCTGCGGCGTCCAGTGCCTTTTTGGCGCTGAGTATGCCCGACCCAAGGTAGCGGCTAAGCGAGTCGGTATAAGGCTTAACGTTCGACACCATAAGGTTGAATTTTTGCGGGCCGGTCAAGGAAGGATTCGCTGACTCCAGTAGAGCGGCCACCCCGCAGGCATGGGGAGTTGCCATGGAGGTGCCGCTTGAAACGGCATACCATTCCGCATTCGGGTCGGTATAGACATGGTAGGTGCTGACGATGTCGACGCCGGGCGCCGCCAGGTCGACCCAGGAGCCATAATTGGTGAAACTGGCTCCGCTTCCATTGATGTCGGTTGCAGCAACGTTCATTACATCGGCCCGGCTACCAAGGTAGTCGGCAGAACTGGAGTTGCTGTTTCCCGCGGCATGAATGATCATGACGTCGTTCGCTAACAGATTGTCGACGGCCGCGGCCAGCCCGCCGCTGTTTGAGGAGCCCCATGAGCAGTTGACGGCCGCGACGTTCACCCCGCGAGCCTTCTGCGTTGCTACGTAGTACATCGCTTCCGCTGCATAATCCATCCTCACCAGGCCGGTGCCGCAGTCGAGCCCAAAAAACGCGGCGTTCCATCCGATCCGCAACGGCATAATCTTCACCCCGTTACCGGCTGCACCCGGAGTACCGTCGCTGTAGCCGCCGGCGATTCCCGCAACACCATTGGCGTTGTTAGTTACGGCGGAAACAGTACCCGCTACGTGCGTTCCATGGCCATTGTGATCGCTGGGGTCATTGTCGACGATGCCGCAGTCGGCGTCACAGCAGACGTAGAACAGCACCGGGTCAGCAGAGGCGACGAAGTCGTAGCCAAGAACGTCATCCACCTTACCGTTATTGTCGTCATCGAGGCCGTTATTCGCAATTTCTCCCGGGTTGCTCCAGATGTTTCCGTTCAGGTCAGGGTGGGTATACCGCACTCCGGAATCTAGAATCGCCACGACGACGTCCTGCTTTCCGGTCTCCTCGTCCCAGGCAAGATTGGCGTCGATTCCATGAGCGCCCCAGAGATGCCATTGGACCGGCGGATTCGCGCTGTAGAAGTAGTCGTTTGGATCCAAATTCAAAGGATGAACTCCGATCTTTTCAACCGACTCGACGTTGGGATCATTTGCAAACTCGGTGATTGCCCCGTCCAGGTTAGCACCGCTGGGAAGGCGCACTTTGTAGTGCCCACTTAGGTCGGGCAAGGCGCCGAGCGGGCGCGTCGGCGCTCCGGGAAACTGGCGCTGAAATCGGCCGACGCTGTGGCGCCGGATAAGCTGTTGCAGCGAAGGAAGATTGAGAACGGGCAAACCGGAAGGTTCCACTCCCGCCTGGGCGTTTGCACGCGACGAATGCTTTAGCACGAGCACAAACTCATCGGGAACATACATGGCCGGGGGATTGACACCCTGAATACGGCCCAATCGCAGCGCACTGCGATTCTGCGCGTTTGCCGTCCAAGGGAACGGTATCGTCCAAAGCGTTGATGCCGTTGCCAGCAGCAAGCTCAAACTCACCCGCCGTAGTGTCTTCGAATTAACGAAAAAGAAACTCATGGGCCCTCCCTTGATAACATCCCTGTTTGATGGGTGAAATACTCTTTCCCTTCGCACGTATTGACCCAAACTGTGTCTGCAGGTAAAGCGCACAAAAGGTGTGTGTTTTGCCAACAGTCTTTCTGGTGACGAAGGTTTAACTTGGGAAGCAAGCGGAAAAAGGTTTCCCTAAAGGGGCAAAATTGTTCTCCAGAACGGGTGAAGCACTCAGGGGCCGCTAAGGACTACCTCTGCTTGCGGATGCCGTTGAGGAAAATGCTGAGGAAGTTCTGGACGACTTCTTCGTGGCTGGCCTTAGGATAGTAACGGCCTGCGTCGAACAGATGTTGGGCCGTTACGTAGGTGTAGAGCATGCCCGTGAAAGCCCGGGCAACAAGGATGGGGTCCAGGTCGCAGAAGTCACCTTCCGAGATGCGGAGCCGGATATAGTCGACCAGCTTCATCACCTTCTTGATCTCGTGGTTGGAATAGAAGATGTCTGAAAGCTCGTGCCCTTCCAAAGCGCTGAAGTAGAGCAGGCGAAGCATCGTCGGGTTTTCCGACGTCTTGTCGAGAATGAAGCGGGCCAGTTCACCAAACACTCTTTCGTCGTCATGCGCCTGTAGGGCCTCGTCAGACAATGCATCGCCCACTTCCTGGATGCGCTGGTCAATGATGGCGGTGTAAAGATCTTCTTTGGAGGCAAAGTGACAGAAGATCATCGCTTCGCTGATGCCGGAGGCCTGTGCGATCTCTTTGGTCGTGGTGCCGTTGAAACCCTTTTTTGAGAAAAGCTTCCTGGAAACGTTGATGATCTGAGCGCGCCGTTCGGTGGCCGTCATTTTCGCCGGCCGTCCTCTGGGCTTGGGCGGCTCAGACGGTTTCGACCAGTTCGACGGTTTCCTTATAGTTGCACGTTTGGGCATTGCAGTAATGAATGGCGCCTTGCTTCTTTGTGGTCTTCTCCAGCAAATAGCGCGCGCCGCACTGTGGGCAGGATTTGTTGATGGGTCTATTCCCGGCGGTAAAGTCGCAGTTCGGGTATTGATCGCAGCCGTAAAAAACCTTGCCACGGCGCGATTTCTTTTCTATCAGCTCGCCCTTGCAGTTGGGCTGGGGGCAGGCAATTCCAATGGTTTTCTTCTTTACGTATTTGCATTCCGGATAGGCGCTGCAAGCGGTGAACTCGCCAAAACGGCCATGCTTGATTACCAGGTGTTGGCCGCATTGGGGGCACTTCTCTCCCAGCGGCACATCCGGAATCGACAGCTGTCCTGAACCGGATGCCGCCAGTTTCTTGGTGGTTTTGCACTCTGGGTATCCCGTGCAAGCCAGGAATTGTCCGAAGCGTCCGCGCTTGAGGGTCATGGGCCGTCCGCAGTTTTCACAGAGTTCTTCGATCTGTTCGACCTCAGCCTTGCCCTCGGCATTCGCTGTCGCGCCTTCCCGCGCGATCTCGCGGGTGTTCTTGCATTCGGGATAAGCCGAGCAGGCCATGAACCGTCCGTGCCGTCCCCACCGGATGACCATCGGGCTGCCACATTTCTCGCACTTCTCATCGGTGGGTTCCGGTTCGCGGATAACGCCCATGCGTTCGCCCGCCGTCTTCAAGTCCTCCTCAAACTTGCCGTAGAACTCGTGCAGCGCCTCGGTCCAGCCGATCTTGCCTTCTTCGATCTCGTCGAGTTCTTCCTCCATCCGAGCCGTGTACTGGATGTCGAAGATGTCCGCAAAGCTAGCCACCAGCACGTCGTTGATGACGAAGCCCAGCTCGGTGGGAGAGAACTTGCCTTCCTGCTTCACTACGTATTCGCGGTCTTGAATCGTTGTGAGAATGGTGGCGTAGGTCGAGGGCCGTCCAATGCCTTTCTCCTCCAGCATCTTCACCAGCGTCGCCTCGGTGAAGCGCGGCGGCGGCTGTGTGAAATGCTGTTCGGGAAGCAGCTTGTTCAACTTCAAGATCTCGCCTTCGGTCAGTGCGGGCAGCTTGTGTTCGAGTTCTTCGTCTTCCTCATCCTTCTCGTCCTTGCCTTCGGCGTACACTTTGAGGAAACCATCGAACTTCAGCACGGAACCCGTCGCCTTGAACAGGTATTTGTCCGCCAGGATTTCTACCGAGGTTTGATCGAAAAGCGCCGGCTTCATCTGGGAAGCAATGAAGCGCTGCCAGATGAGTTTGTAGAGCTTGTACTCGTCGGGGCTCAGGTAGTGCTTGATTTCATCCGGATTGTAAGCCGTTGACGTCGGCCGGATGGCTTCGTGCGCGTCCTGCGCATCTTTCTTGCTGCGATAGTAAACCGGCTTCTCAGGCAGATAGTCCCGGCCGAAGCCGGCGCCGATATAGCTGCGCACATCCGCCAGCGCGTCGTCGGAAACGCGCGTTGAATCGGTGCGCATATAAGTGATCAGCCCCACGCTGCCTTCGCGGCCGAGTTCGATACCTTCATAAAGCCTTTGCGCAAGCATCATGGTCTTCTTCACCGAAAAACGCAGCTTGCGCGAAGCTTCCTGCTGCAGCTTGCTGGTGATGAAGGGCGGCACCGGGTTCCGCTTTTTCTCCGTCTTCTTGACGCTGTCGACAATGAAGCGCGCGTGTTCCAGACGTTTGACGATCTCCCGTGACTGAGCCTCATTCTCAATCTCGAGGTTCTTGCCGAGGAACTTCTGTAACGCCGCATTGAAAGGCGGAGGATTGTGTCCGGACAAGTTGGCGGTGATGCTCCAGTATTCCCTCGGGACGAAGGCGCGAATCTCTCGCTCTCGTTCGACAATGAGACGCAACGCAACACTTTGAACCCGCCCGGCCGAGGTGCCTCGGCGTACGTTCTTCCATAGCAGCGGGCTGATCTTGTAGCCGACCAGGCGGTCCAGAATGCGGCGCGCCTGCTGGGCATCGACAAGTTTGGAATCGATCGCCCCGGGATTGCGAAAGGCTTCCCTGATGGCCTTTTGCGTAATCTCGTTAAACATCACCCGAAAGATCTTGCGCTTCTTTGAGCCTAACTCCTCCGACAGATGCCAGCCAATGGCTTCGCCCTCGCGGTCAGGGTCGGTTGCGATATAGATGGATTCTACGGCCTTGGCCGCCGCCTTCAGCTCTCTAATAACCTTCTCTTTGCCGGGAATGATCTCGTAGGTTGGTTCAAACGCATTCTTTAGGTCGACGCCGAGACCTTTCTTGGGCAGGTCGCGCACGTGGCCCAGGGACGCTTTCACCGAGTAGTCTGAGCCCAGATACTTGTTGATGGTTTTGGCTTTGGCGGGTGATTCAACAATGACTAGCGATTTGGACATGGTTAATGATTGCAGAGTATTACTTCTAAACTCTGAGGTCTGGCAAGCCAGCTCAGGCCGGCAAGAGATCTCGCGAGGAATGACGAATGACGAAGCCCGAATGACGAAAGAATGACGAAACCGGAAGTCGCTAAGACCACTCTTTCGTCATTCGTGCTTTGGGCTTGTCTCGTCATTCGTGCTTCGTCATTCGTCATTTCAGAAACGTCTTTAGGACCCAGATACTGAAAGCTCAACCATGAACTTCGTCGTTATCTCAGATTTCAGATCAAAACTTCCTTACAAAACTCTTGCCTGGCAGTTGTTTGATCTTGTCTTTCAATTCCAGATCGAAAAGCACGGACAACAGCTCTGACGAACTCATGCGAGAAGTTTCCAGCAGCTGGTCTATATGCACGGCTTCGTCGGAGCGCAGCAATTCTAGCACACACTTTTCAGCGCCCGTCAAAACCACCGGGAACAGATCGGGCGGCACGCCCGCCTGGGGCGGGGAAAGCGGCGCCAGGATCTTTTCTTTCACTGTTCTGGGCAGCTCTTCGACAATGTCCTGCCAGTCCTGCACCAATTTTGCGCCCTGTTTGATCCAGAGGTTCGGCCCAAAGCTGGTCTTCGACGTAATGTTGCCTGGAACCGCAAACACCTCGCGATTTTGTTCCAGCGCCAGCCGTCCCGTGATCAGCGACCCGCTGAACTCCGCCGCTTCGACCAGGCAGGTTCCCAGGGAAAGTCCGCTGATAATGCGGTTGCGAATGGGAAAGTTCTGCGGCGACGGGCTGGTGTTCATCGGAAACTCTGAAATGACGCAGCCGTGAGCCTCAATCTGCTGCGCCAGCTTCTTGTTTTCGCGGGGATAAATATGGTTGAGTCCGCTGCCGAGCACGGCCACGGTCTTCCCCTTGGCTTCGAGAGCTCCGCGATGGGCCGCTGTATCGATGCCGCGAGCCAAGCCGCTGCAGATGGCAAGGCCGCGGGCAGCCAGTTCGCGGGCCAATTTCTCTGCAGCATTGATTCCGTAAGGAGTGGCCCGGCGTGAACCCACGATGGACACGCAATGGTGGCTCAAACAGCCGATGTCTCCCTTGCAGAACAGGACGATGGGTGGGTCGTAAATTTCTCTGAGCAGTTTCGGGTACGCCGGATCGGAGAGTGTCAAAATGCGGATTCCATTCTGGAGGCAGTTTCCGAGCTCGATCTCGGCCTGGGCTCGGCGCGTTTCCGACAGGAGCATCTTCGCGACCACTTCGGGCAATCCTTGTGCAACCAAGTTAGCGACCGGGGCACGCAGGAGGGTTCCAGGTTCCTTGTACAAGTTCAGCAGCCGGTGAACGCCGCGGCAGCCCAAGCCCTCTACCGACGCCAAGATGAGAAATTGAAGAGTCTCTTCGTGCATGGCTTTCAGAAGCGCGGCTGAGACTATAACCGGGCCGAATGGTTGTCAAGAAACGGCACGGAATATGAGACGGCACGGAATAATGTTTTGGTGGCAGAAAAGGCAAGGCGGGCTGTCCTCAGCTCGCCGTTCAGTGGAGATTACCAACAACGGCGTGGTGAGGGCGCCGCCCGACGACACGGGGTGGTAGGACCTCGTCGCTTCCAGCCTTCCCGCCTGAAGGGCAACACCGAGGCTATCGGAGAAGCTTGCCACCTATCTGATCCGTTAATCGACCGACCTCGCTGCTGCGCGGCACTTCCCCTCCTGGTCTCAGGAGGGGAGCCAGAAAAACGTCCGATTCGCAGAGTTAGTCAAGATTGCAGACAGCCCTTTGGTTGGCTTTCCTCGTGAGTCGAGTTCTGGCTTGAGAGCTGTGGAGCCGGACCCTGTCCCTGCGGTGTTCTAGCGGAGGTTCAACGCGGGCGCCGCAAACCCCCCGGAAACCGGCTACGGTCCAACAATCAATTCCGGATCGGAGTCGCCCTGCGCGAACTCGCTTGTCGCGTCACAGAAAACGGTGTACGGATAGACCTTGTCAACGCAAGCATCAGGGCTCACTGGGATTGGACTGCTGTCTATCCCCGCGGTAAGATTGATCGCCTGAACACCGCCAAAAAGAGACTGGTCAGGGACGAGAACGTGAGCGTCGGTTCCGATCGCCTTCCAGACGATCGTGTCGTTCTTCCTGACGTGGAGTCGTCCAGGTCTCACGACAAATTTTCCTCGTTGCGAGATGATGATTCTGTGTGCCGCCATGGAAGTTTCCTCCTTATCGATTTGAGTGAGAAGCAATGACTGATGGCTAGTGCTACTTTGCTATTTGTCTCTCGAGAAACTCAATCGACTTCGGTTCCCCTCGCGCCAACGCGGGAGGAGGATGAAGGCTTGAGAAGCCTTGGCGGCTTCGCAACGCCGAGCCCTCCGACAGACTCTTTTCAGCGACCTGCGCTCTGCAACAAGCGCTGGAACTCGGGGTTGTTTGCCAATCCGCTAAGGCCAGGAGAATGCACGATGCGCGCCTTCGAATACCCTCGCTCCAATGCCCTGGCGATGAAGCTCAGGGCCTGCTGCCTGTATCCGAGCTGTTCATAGATTTCTGCTGCCCGAAACATGAGTTTGTTGTCAGCCGGTGCGAGATCCAGGGCTCGATTCAGCCTGGGGAGAGCCTTGTCACGCCGGCCAAGCATGGCGTAGTACTGAGATAGATTGGTGAGTACAGCTGCATCCGACGGATTGACCTTCAAGATTTCCTCGGCTAAGAGAGCTGCCTGCTTGTAGGCAGATCTCGCTTCGGATTTCCGGTCTTCCTCCGATGTCCAGAAATGTGCGGAGGCCAGATTCCCCCAAAGCCTGTAGTCTTTGGCGTTGAACTCCAGTGCCTTGGCAAACATGGCAGCGGCATCGCTGTACCTTTCTTCGTAGAAGGACAGAGTTCCGAGATTTGAATAGGCTGCATAGGTAGGTTTGATCGCGAGCGAACGTTCGAAGTCCCAGCGGGCTTCGGCCCAACGTTCCAACGCAACCTGCATCGCTCCACGATCGCTGTAGGCTTTGAAACTGTCGGGTGTGAGCGCAATGACTTGGCTGTAATACGAGACCGCATCCTCGTACCGGCGCTGCGAATAATAGAAACGTGCCAAGCGGGCGTAACCAGCCCAGTAGGCGGGTTTGAGGGCAATAGCCTTCAGATAGGCGTCTTCCGCTTGTTGGAGGTCTCCGCGAGCCTCGTAAGCGCGAGCCAGACCGCGCTGAGCGTCGTCGTTATCTCTATCGATGTTCAGAGCCTGCTGGAACTCCGCGAGGGCCTGGGCGTGTTGGCCCTTACCCGTGTAGATTATGCCCAGAGTGACGTGCACGGATGGCAATTGGTCGTTCAGCTGGGCTGCTCTTTGCGAGTTAGCTACAGCAGACTCGATCCATTGCGTGTCCAAGGTCGCCTCGTACTTCCGCCAGTAAAGCTCTCCAAGCCCGGCATAGGCGAGTGCGTATTCTGGGTCTTTTTGAGCCGCTCGAGTGAACAGTTCGGCTGCCAGATCCAGATTCTCCACTTTGTCATAACGCTGCAGGTAGCCGCGTCCTTGCAGGTAGAAGTCGTAAGCGTCAGGCACCTTTGTCCGTCCAGCTGCAATCACCTGTTGCATCTCTGGGCGCAGTCCCAGATCAAGCCTACGGGCTAACTTCACAATGACTCCATCTTGCAACGCAGGGAGATTGGTCAGGATGTAGTCATCCACCAAGGACCAGACTTGTCGCAGCGTCTTGGCGTCACTCAGGTTGAGCGTCAGCCGGACGCGGTTTCCTTCTCGCTGCACGCTGCCAGTGATTGCCAAGGTCACCCCAAACGTTGCCTGAGCCGTGCTGACGCTTGTCACGCCGCGCTCACGCACGTCGGCCGCTGGTACAACAATCAACGTCTGCTGAAACTGCTCGAGCTCGGACAGTTTGCTGGTGATGGTTTCCATCAAACCGTCGGCAAAGGCTTTGCACGCAGGGTCATCGCCCACTACGTGAAACGGAAGCACTGCCACGTACTTTTCAGAAGGCAGTTCTCCCACTTCCAACCATCTTGAGATCAGCTGCTGTGCCGAGGGTAGCAACGGCAAGACGAGCAGGGCGCCGAGAAGAGCGAGAATCAATCTCATATTGCGATTGAACCGGGGACGCACTTCTTGCTTCAGTGCTACGAGTTCCTGCATCAGCTCTCCAGCCGATTGGTAACGCCGCTGAGGGTCTTTTTCAAGGCACTTGGAAATGATGGCCTGAAGTTCCGACGAGATGGCTTTATTTAAGCGGGAAACCGGTTCGGGCTCGGCATGGGCGATGCGGTCAATCGTATCGAGGGGGTTTTTTCCCGTAAAGGGCCGCCGGCCGGCAGCCATTTCGAAAAGGACGACGCCAAAACTGAAAATGTCTGAGCGAGCATTCACTTCTCGTCCCAAGGCTTGCTCTGGGCTCATATACTCGACGGTACCGAGCAGAATCCCAGTTTCGGTTCGGGCTTGCGTCGATCGATCGCCGATCGGCACTGGATTGTCTGGAGCGGCCATCCGAGCCAGCCCAAAGTCTAAGACTTTAGCCTGTCCTTTCGGAGTAATAACGATGTTGGAGGGCTTAATGTCCCGGTGGATGATGCCCTTTGAATGGGCCTCCTCCAGAGCGTCAGCTACCTGAATGCCGATCTCCACAGTTTCCTTCAGGTCAAACGGGCGTGCTTTGATTCTCGAAGCCAAAAGCTCGCCTTCCACATATTCCATCGCGATAAAGGAGCGGCCATCGTTACTCTCTCCCACTTCATGGATGACGCAGACGTTGGGATGATTGATCGCTGAAGCTGTTTGAGCTTCCTGAATCAAGCGCCGGCTGCGCCAGGCGTCCCCTTCCAGGGTTCTCGGCAGGACCTTTAAGGCGACTGAGCGATCAAGCGAGAGATCATGGGCGAGGTAAACCTCGCCCATGCCGCCCGCGCCGAGAAGGGATTCAACCCGATAATGCGAAATTTGTGTGCCTGCAGGGAACGTGTCTGGCATCGCCTTTATTCCATCGAAACACGGAAGCCCGCACCGTGTCCTTCCTAACAGGATGCTGAAAAACTCTCCAGATGAGAGGCTAGTCGCCGCTTGCTACCGCGCGCAGTACCGTAACTGCTTTGGAGTCAGAGCCTGGTGTTTCCGTACCGCGACCGGTAGGGAGCGTCTTTCGAGTTTTTCAGCATCCTGCTAAGGTGCTTTCTGGGCCGAAGTCTGGAGTTCTAATCGAAGCATCTGAGCCAGTTTCAAAACGATTCCGTCCTGAAAAGCCGATCCAGTAGTCGCCGGGTAGTCCTGAACGCAAGATCGCAGCTGTCGAAGAGTCCTGGCATCAACAAGGTTCAAGGTTAGTCGCAAATGATCGCCCTGCCACTGCATACTTCCGGTGACAGCTAAAGTTGCCCCAAACTGGCGATGGGCTTCGTTTGCGCTATTGACCCTGCGCTCTCGTGTGTCGCTGGCTGGGATCACCGAGAGCAGTCCGTTGAACTCTCCAAACTGACACAGCTTGCTACTGACCGTTTCGATCAAACCATCACCGAAGGGTTGCTGGTTCGGGCTGCCGCCGATGTTGATAAAGGGCAGCACAACCAGCCGCTCCTGCTCGGCCTTTACTGGAACTCCCAGCAACCTTTCCACCGTCTTGTAAAGGGGGGAAACGAACAGCAGTAACAAAGTCACGATCATCACAAGCGGGCCAACAATCCAACGCTGAGCCTTTGAGCGGCTCGCGACCTTCAGTTGACGCAGATCGCGACACAGATCCTTGGCCGAACCATAGCGCTGCTCCCGATTCTTTTCCAGGCACCGGGTCACAATGCGCTCTAGCTCGGCGGGAACTCGGTTGAGCTTATTCGACAGGGCCCTCGGTTTTGTAGGAATCATCTGATCGGCGTTTTCCGCCGCGTTGGAACCGGAGAACGTTGGACGGCCAGTGATCATTTCACACAGGAGAACGCCGAGGCTAAAAATGTCCGTGCGATGATCTACTGGTCGTCCGAGGACCTGCTCCGGGCTCATAAACCGGACGGCGCCCGTCGGCAGACTTGGAGTTGTTTCCAGTTGTGTGTCCAGCTGCGCTTTGGGCTTGCCCCGGCTTGTGGTCCCGAGTTTGGCCAGGCCAAAATCGAGGATCTTCACCTGCCCTCGTGGCGTCAGCATGATATTCGCTGGTTTAATGTCGCGATGAATAATCCCTCTAGCGTGAGCTTCTGTCAGAGCGTCGGCTATCTGTGAACCGATATTGACAACCTGCTCGACAGCAAGTGGCTTGCCCTTGAGCAGCGCATCGAGTGCCTGTCCCTCCACATGTTCCATGGCGATGAAGGGCCGTCCATCTTCAGTCTCGCCGACTTCGTGGATCGCCACCACATTGGGATGGTTAAAGGCTGAAGCCGCCTTGGCTTCTTGCTTGAAGCGCCGGATTGTCTTCGGATCAGCACTGCGGTCCAACGGTAAGATCTTGAGTGCGACGGTCCGAACCAGCGTCGCGTCACGAGCAAGGTAGACTTCACCCATGCTCCCGGCCCTTAGCTTGCTGAGAATTGTGTAACGAGAGTTCACCCGCATACCCGAACCTCTCTTCCAGCCGGGACCGCTTCCAATTGTGAGTAGGACTGAGGCCGAACTGAGTGTGCCGATGCGACTGCTTTGGTTGCTCTTCTATCTTTCTATGACTCTAAGTGGAAAAACGTTTCATACAAGGCGGGGCCGCAAAAGAAAGCAGAATGGTTGAAGAGAACGCTCGCCGCATCCAAGCTGTTGCCTTGAGGGCGATGTGCATCAGATGAAGGAGAGTGGGTGAGCGACAAATTTGTGGGCGAGAATCTATCTCTTGATGACCCGAAAGTAGTACTTGCCAAGATCGTCAGGATCACCGGCAACACGACGCCCGGCGAGCTTGAGGGAATAGTCGCCTTGTGGAAGGAGTCTGGCGGGCAGCGTCAGGACAATCATTTCGTTGTCAACTTTCGCCTGGGTCTTCGAAGCGCTCTGGCTCCAAAGTTCACGACCCTCATCGTCAAAGAGAGTCGCCAGGTAACCTTTGTATTCATCTCCGGCCCATCGAAGTTCCAGCTGAACCCAGCTTGCGCCTGGCGGGATCGTCACCTTGCGTGAACCTTGCAAATCTCGGACAAGGCCCGGTGTCAGGGCAAAAGAGAATAAGGCCGGCGTCAGCGCTCCAGGTTGCCGAGAAGCCTCAGGCTCTCGTCCTGGAGCGGTTTTCAACGAAGCCAACTCTTGCTCCAAGCTGGCACGGCGACTTTGTTCGCTCTGGAGTTCGGCAGCCAGCTGGCTCTGGCGCGAGCGTTCTTCCGTCAATTGTCTCTCCAGATGCTGGGTCTGAGTGAGTTGGTGTTCGAGCTGCCGGACTTGCGTCACGGACCACAGGGCCACAAGGGTGACGCACATGAACGCGGTGGCCAAAGACCACGCCGGCATCGCCTGGCGAGCCTGCCCCGGGGAAAGCAGGCGGCGCCATAGCGAGTCCCTCTGCTGCTCTTGGCTAGCTTCCGAGCGTTCTACAGCGGCTGCCGTTGAGACATATCTTCGAAAGGACTTGGCAAAGCGGAGCTTCTGGTGACGCTCGGGCGTCGACAGGAAATGGCTGTCAAATTTCGCTCGCTCGCTGGGTGCGAGTGATCCGCACACATATTCGTCGACAAGCTCGTCTTCCACTAGCAGCAACTGCTCAAAGCAGTGAGCGTCAGTCATGGCACGTTCTTCAAGTTGCCGCTGCGCTTCCGGACTGAGCTCACCCAGCAGATACTGTCTCATACGGCTTTCGTCTCCAGCGTTGTCACTCATGTGCCTCTTGTTTCTCGCTTAGATCGTGTTCTTCATAAGATCATGACGAAAGCTTCAAATCCATTTCACCCAGCCGCTGCCGCCTGAAGGCATTGAAACACACACTCCTGCAGGCTGGCCCTGATGCGGTAGGCCTGTATCCTCAGCGCATTCAGGGCAATCCCTAGTTTCTGCGCCAGTTCCTTGCGATGGTCAATCTTGGCGCGCTTTTCATCCTGGTAATACTGCACGATGAGTTCTCGACTCTTGGGACTCAGCTGCTGCATGCACTGTTCCAGGCATTGATATTCCAGCTCCGATTCCTGAGAAGGTTCCGGTGGCAGAGGTGGAACAGGATCCGGCTTCCGTCTCAGGGATTCCAGGTGGACGTTGTTCGCCACGCCAAAAAAATAGAGTGCCGGATCGCCCACGTAGGTTGCCGCGATTTCCGATATTCTCTTGGCAACGCGGTTGATGGTTTCGTCGGCCAAGTCTTCCGGAACGGAGCAACCGCGGCAAGTGAAAATCTTGATCAGCCGAAAGCGGATCTCCTCATATTTTCTGCCAGCCTGCTCCGGGTTGGGATCAAACCAGGCAAGCAACTGGTTGAAGGACTCTTGAGTCAATTCCCACTGTTTTTTCATTGAAGGGTTGCTGGGAGCGATTTCAACTCTTCGTCAAGACAATTCTCAAGTGCCCTAGGAGCAACTGCCCTGGGAGCGCACGCTTCCAGCGTGCCCTATCGCCAAGTGTCCGTCCCCCTTGACAAGAGGGACCATAGGGGTTCCCTATTCCGTGACTCCGCAGCTATTTGTCCCCCTTAGCGAGGGGACCATAGGGGGTCGCCTCGGACAGGGCATCAAAACCCTCCTGTAGTCCCCTGAGGCAGTCAAAAAATTCTTGTGTTCGAGCACGAATAAGTGGTCCGTCTCAGATCGTCCCCCTTTTCCAAGGCGGGACTTGAGGGGGCTCCAAGGGCCTCGAACCTAATGGATTACACGTTCCCGGCACACAGACTTACCTCCATTCACCCTGAAGCGTAAAGGCGGCCCAGTAATAGGGTGACCGCCACTGTTTGTGCTGCCACATCTCGACCTGGGCCGATCTCAGGGCTGCCGCTGGTGTCATCCCGCCTTGCAGCATCCGCTGGTAAAATCGTTTCATGAGTTCGGCAGTGGCGTCATCATCAACCTTCCAGAGGCTTGCGACGACTCGCGCTGCGCCAGCATACATGAATCCGCGCACGATTCCGACCAGACCTTCGCCCCGGACATCCTTGCCGAGTCCGGTGTTACAGGCGCTCAATACGACCAGGTCAGCAGGCAGGTTCAAATTGTAGATGTCGTGCAGCCGCAGGAAACCGTCCTGCGGACGGCCCCGTTCGTCAACCAGGGACAAGACCAAGCCAGAGAGTTCAGGATGTTCATTGTTCATCAGGCCATGGGTCGCGAAATGGACAATTCGATACTGTCCCAACTCTGAGCTCGTGGCCGTGGCGCGGCTAGCGTCGAATCCAAGTGCCTTCAAACCCTCGCCTGGGGGCACTACAGAAAAAATAGCTTCGGCTTCCTGACGAGTAGACAAGAGCCGAGGAACGGTGAGTCCATTCCCCGATACACCCACATCGCGCAGGGCCCGCTGCAGCTCATAGAGAGGACGCGCCGAAGCGGCGACATGAGGACGCGGGGAGGCCGAGGCACGAGGAGTGGCCCGCGCTGGGTTGCGGTGAGAGGGCGGCGGCGTGATATGGGGAAGTGATGAGGAAACAGACTCCGACTCGACGGGTTGCTGGGTCACCGTGATTCCCGTCAAACGTGGGTCGTCGGCCTCGAAGACGGGATCAGCCAACACTGCCACTCCCTTGGCGGCAGCCTTGCGCTGCCGGGTTTCGCGCCGCAGCACCGCTATCACTGATGCCGACGGCAGGTTGACGATTTCATGATCTACGCTCAGAGGCGTGATGTTATCTTTGTCCCCCGCTCTTGGCTCTTCGGCCTTTGGTCTGCCGTCTTCAGCTTTCGTCTCTGGCGCCTCACTTTTCTCCCTTTCCCCTTTCGCCTTTTTCCTTTCGACTCCTCTCCCCGGCTTCGGCAGTGCTCCGAAAGGCACGTACTGCAGGGCGCCTTCAGCGACGATCAATAATCGTTTTGTCCCGAGTTGGCTGGCCACTGGAACAAGAAGCATCTCACTCAGCAGCGCTGCCTTTCTCCAGTATTGTGCGTCGGCTTGACTGACCCGCGCATAGTGCTGCTGAGCTGTTTCTCCGGGTTTGGGCTGGCGCGCGATCAACAGATCATACACGTCACGGGCGGCTTTCTCTATCACAGTGCGCTTGGGAAGTTCAGAGCTGGTGATTGTCGTCCGGCTGACCGCCCAGAGATAGCTGCGCTCATCGCCCAAGGCGTATTCCAGCAAGAGCGTCTTGTCATCCAGTACCTGCTGCTGGATCTCCTGGAGATCCAGGGGCTGCGGCTGCATCAGCGCTGCATAACGCGGGCTCTTGCTTCGTATCTGTCCTTGAACCTGCTCATACTCGGTTGCAAGCTCGCTGATTTCTTTCGCCAGAGCTGCGGATGTCTTGTCGTCATGCTTGCCGGTCAGCAGACGCGTTTGGCGTTCGGCCTTTGCGTTGAGCAACCGCTGCAGCGATCGTTCGCGCTCAAGCAGGTCAGGTTCGACACCCTGACGAATGTCGAGGCGAGCTTCCGTCAGCATGTCAAGTAAGTTGCGGGAGCGGGCCCGCTCGCTTGCCTGTAGCCCAGCGGCGTCAAACCCTTCAGACGAGCGTTGCTTATGTTGTCGCATTAGCAAGTCGATCGTGAGCTCATATTGTTGGTGCACGGATGCCAGGAAGGATCCACGTAATTGCCGGCTGGCAACTTTTCCTCGCAGCGACTCGCTGATTTCGAGCGCCTGTTCAGCATATCGAATAGAGCGATCCAGATTGCCTTGGTCTCGCTCTGCTCGGGCCAAGTTGTAAAGCGTGCTGGGGACACGAACAGCATCATTAACTTTCTGTTGCAGACTGAAGGCTTGCTGGTAGTAGTCCAGCGCCTTCCATAACTGGCCCGATGCATGATGCACATGACCGAAGGCGTTAAGCAAAAGCGCTTCCAGGAAGGGATCTCCTCCTTTTTGGGATAGCTCCAGTGCACGCGTATAGTTCTCCATGGCTCCGTTTGTGTTTCCAAGAGCTTCAAATGCTTTGCCTTGGTTTGCTAGCGCATAGGCCTCCCCCAGGATTGAGGCCATAGAGCGATTCACCAGAACCGACTGCCGGGAATAAAGAAGTGCCTTCTGGTAGTTTCCCAAACCTCTGTAGACTTCGCCGATATTCGTGAGAGTGAATGCTTCCAACGTGGCGTCTCTCAGCTCACGAGCAATAGTCAAGGTTTGAAAGTAATAGTCGAGCGCTTTCTGCGTGTCACCCATGACCGCATACAGAAGAGCCATTCCATACAACACACCGCTCTGGCCGCCCCTGTGGCCGATGTCTCGAAAAATCTGCAACGATCGGTCATAGTAGCTGAGAGCCTGCTGACTCTCCCCAGCTATGTTGGAGAGATGGCCAAGAGCAGTCAAGGCGCGAGCCTGTCCTTTTATGTCCTCCACATCCTGGGATAAGAGAAGGGACTGGTGATAATGTTTCGCGGCCCTGTCGATATCCTTGAGAGCATGATGGGAATATCCCAGAAACAGGAGCGTCTGTGCTTCACCTTGGCGATCATGCAATGCCCGGCGACGAACCAGAGCCTGACTGAGAAGGTCAATTGCCTTTGGCGTTTCGCTAAATCCGTAATAAGCCGCCCCCATGCAGTGAAGTGCCTGTGCTTGTCCCCAAGCGTCATCCACCGCGCGACTGTTTTCAAGCGCCCTGGTACTTGCGTCCAGCGCCCTTTGATTGTCACCTCGATTCGCATGAACTGCGCTAATAGCGCTGAGTGTTCCGGCTTGACCTTTCCGATCCTTCAATTCCTTGTAGATTCGAAGAGCCATGCTGAAATGCGAAAGAGCTTTTTCGTATTCAGACAAAAGCTCGTTAACATCACCCAGGCTTTTCAGCGTAGCGGCTTCCTGCGATCGATCTCCGAGCGCGCGCCAAACAGGTAGTGTCTCTTCATACTTATTGATGGCCTTTTTGAAGGACACCGCAGTCCATTGGCGACGGAGTTGGTTGGCATCTGAAAAGGCCTGGCAGGCAACCACCTGCTTCTGATCTTGTGCTGTCGCCCGGCGTGGCGCCTTCGTCACCAATTTATACTTGCTTCCATCTGGCGCCGCTTTCAGGGCTCGTACCTTGAGCTGGTAGGTCCCGGTAACATCGGCAGCCGAAGCGATTGGCGTCGGGGCGCCTGCGACGCTGTGCCACTCCAGACGCTTCTGCTGACCGGGCCATACGAGCGAGATGACTAGGCTTAGGCCTGGTGAGTACACCTCTACTCGGAAGAAGTGACCTGAGGCGAGTTCAATAGGATAAGAATCGGCTTGACCAGCAGAGAGTTCCTGCTCGATAGACTGGCCCAACTTCAACGTAGGACCGTGCCCCCAGACGTCGCTAGCCGGGGCTGACTCAAGTCCTCTTTGAGCGGAACTCAACCAGTTGGGCCAAGCAAGCGCGGAAACGGACAACAGAAAGGCGGCTGTCAGCTGAGAGCTGCGACGATTGCGATGCAGAAGATTCGGGATCAATCCCTTTGGTAGCTGCTTTTGTTCCCGAGGCATGGACGACACCCTCGACGAAAATCACGGCATCCTGTCACAGGTCTTGCACGCTGACCCTTGGCGACTGGGAAGCTGCCCCGATCAAGGGTACAACGCCTTCAACCCAAGCATGAGGACTGCATTTCGCAATGACTGCGCACTCCCTGACCAAGGTTCGTGAGAGCGAGAACTCAAGGCCGACAGACCCGGCAAGAGACAACCGCTCCTTCGTAGGAAACAAACACTGAGAGCGGGCGTCAATCTGCGGTGTCTCACCCGAAGTCTTAACTAGCCTGGATTTCCACGGAAAACCATTCGCCTAAGTGGCACCTGCCATAGCCGACTTGGCTGCCTCTTGAACCCCAGAAGGAATGCAGTGTTTCGGCCG
>JAKEER010000001.1 GCA_022616615.1 Acidobacteriota bacterium | reverse complement strand
GCGCATTGCGCCGGCTCAGCTCTGTTGTGTGAGATTGGGGTTCTCTAAAAAGCATCTTCCTGCGCGGCAATACCATCCAGCTCTGCTCGCGTGTAGGATCCCAGACTTCTGAAGTTCAGCTCGGTATAATTTTGGATCCAGCGGAGGGCAATCCTAAGAGACTTTCGGTATCTCACCTCGGCCTGAGAGAAGGCGTCTTTGCCTTTCGTGTCGCCCGCGCTAATAGTCACTTGCAATCGAGTCAGAATATCTTCTACCTCTTCTTGAAGTAACCGCTTCACCAGAGCATAGTTGTGTGTTTGACTGCTGTCTGTCGTTTTGGCCTGATGGAGAATTCTCTGGGCAATTTGAGCTACGGAAATACGCGCTGTCGCCAGATCTTCCATTAAGGCCGGATGGATGCCTGGTTTACCGGCCAAGCTGTCAATTCCTTTGGCGCCTCTGCCGCCCAACCATCCTTCCAAGTATTCGAGCAACATTCTGCCATTGCGACGAGTTCCTTCAACAGTTATGGGACCCTCTGGAACTTTGATCTCGACAGGATAGTTGTCGGGGTTGGCCATCTCGGGGCTAGGCTTCCAACCTGAAGCATGCAGCTCCCTAAACGGATCGGCTGCGGTCTTCATGTGGAAGATATGCGCTACCCAGGCGCGCAGAAAACCTTGTCTCGCTTCCCACTCCTTATCTGCCCGAATGGCCGCGGCTGCCGCTTGATTGACCTCATCCTCCTTGCTGGGCAGGGCTACGGCCATACCTCCGATGGGGGCCGCACCTCGTTTCAGACAAATCGCTACCAGTCTTTTGAAAATGTTTGCTAGAAAATCCGTCTTCTTGATGTCCACTCCAAAGCGGTCCGGCCAAACTGAACTGGGATCATTCATGACGAATTCAAGGATGCTCGCCTGGAAGTCCCAGCGAGCGGCATTCAACCCAGCCGCATAAGGTCCCAAAGCCAGCAGGATTTCCTCCATCTGATACGCCGCAGGAAGCGATTCGATTAAAGCAATGGCTTTGATCACCGCATCTTTCAAGAAGCTCAACCGCTCTCGACTGATGTCAAAGAAATTCCTCCAGAAGGCCGCCTCTTCTGCTGATTCCATTTTTGGAAGATAGAAGTAAATCCCCTGTCCCCGCTCAGCCTGCGCGCGCCCAGCGTGAAACAGAGTTAAGGCGGTTCCCAGGATGCTGGCAGAAATAGGCGTGCCATCCAAGGTCACATCGGGTTCGTCCAGATGAAGTCCTCGTTCCCGATGCATGAAGAAAGGCAGTTCGCCGGCTTGGAGCCTGTACTCTTTTCCTTTTTCCGCATCAAAGTAGGTGAGCGTGCGTTCGACCGCCCGTTTTCGGTTCCAGGCGGCGTTGACCGTGTCTTCAAGCCGATGTCCGGAAGAGTCTTCGTCGTCGTCCAAGTCCCCTTCGGCTCGCATTCCTTCCGGTCCAGGATTGAGGGCATTGATAAACATTCCCGTCAGCGACGCCGGGCCGGAAATCTCGATGCCTGGCTTCTTCAGCTCTTCAGGAACCGGAGCCACTTTCCAATCCGCATTGGGATTTGGGCGCAACGAAGGGTAGGTGGGTGCGATGCCTTCATGAAGTGCCTTCTGCAGCACTCTAACCCGGTTTTGACGCAGTGTACGGATCGGCTCACTGCAGCAGTCGTGCAGGTAAACTAGATACTCAACAAAGTCCGGTGTAAACAGTTCGGCAGCTCCCTGGACCGGAGCAAACTTTAATCTTTTCGCCGGCTTTCTTCCTTCCTGGTAGCCTGCCATGACTTGTTCCTCCTCCTACGATGTGTGATCCACGCTGGCTGGGGTCAGCATATGTGTTGTCAGCGGATTCTGGAAACAGAAAAGCGGTCGCAACGGACGGCGTCTTCTGAAGACAAGAAATGCGTGAAGACGAGTTCTGAATCCCCAGATCTGAAGAAAGACGGCGCGCGCCCAGTCGCTGCAAGGCTGGCTGGCGGCGGTTCTCCACCGCCTCAGGTTCCCACCGATCGCAATTCAGTCCTTTACTCCGCACTCCCGCTAACCGGCTGCCCCTGGCCCGGCTAAGCCCAGGCCTGCAACTCTGGTAATTTTTCCATTCTCAGCGTTCGATTGAACCAGTCAAGCTGGAGCCAATGATTCGGCCCTGGTTTCGAAGGTATGGCGTAGCCATCTGGATTTTCGGTTCCCAGGATGTCCTCCGAAATTCTGCCGCAAGGGGGCTGGGAGCGTGCGTCAGGCTTTTGCCGGGTTCAGCCCATGGACTGTTCAAAAGTGACCATCATGAACCCGTGTATCAACTCAGAATGCCGCTTGCTGGGAGTTTCACAGCCCCAGGCGCTTCTTCGCGGCGTTGATCGGAGCATTCCGTATTGAATGCCGGTCAGACGCCGCGTGTCAGAGGGTCGCTCAGCAAAAGATGAAATCCTTGTCCCAGAAAGAAGGCGCCCACGGCAAGTGGCTCATAGCCTCTTGAGAGGTGGCCTGCGGCAGACTGATCTTGCTGTCGAGCTCGAACTCGGAGGCCAACCAATTCGATGAGATATCTCGTATTCGCCTGCGATTACGATGGAACATTAGCGTCAGAGGGTCGAGTTGCCCGCGGGACATTGTCGACGCTCGAGCAGCTCGTCGCGTCTGGTCGGAAACTGATCCTCGTCACGGGCAGACAGTTGGGCGATCTTCAGTCTGTTTTCGCCCATCTAGATCTCTTCGAATGGGTAGTTGGCGAAAACGGAGCATTGCTCTACCGACCGAATGACAAACTGGAAAAGATCCTTGGTGAAGCTCCCCCGGAACAGTTCGTTGCTGCCCTTCGCAAGAGAAAAGTGGACCCTCTGTTTCTTGGGCGCGTTGTGGTTGCTACTTGGAAGCCTCACGAGACCGTTGTACTCGAAACGATTCGCGACCTGGGGCTAGAATTGCAGGTCATTTTCAACAAAGAGGCCGTCATGGTGCTGCCCGCCGGCGTCAACAAGGCCACCGGGCTGAAGGCTGTGCTCAAGGAGCTTGGTTTTTCGCTTCACAATGTGGTGGGGGTGGGCGACGCCGAAAACGACCATGCTTTCATGAGCGCCTGCGAATGCTCCGTGGCAGTTGCCAACGCCCTACCGACAATTAGGGAACGAGCCGATGTCGTCACTCAGGGGACGCATGGAAATGGCGTGGTCGAACTCGCCAATCAGCTCCTGGCGGACGATCTTCGCCAGTTTGATTCTCGACTCACGCGGCATCACATCGTTATCGGGACCAGTGATGGCAACGAGGTGCGAATGCCGCCTTACGGAATAAACGTGCTCCTTGCCGGCACGTCCGGGAGTGGAAAGACCACACTCGCGACTGGTTTGCTCGAACGACTTGTGGAACAGGACTATCAGGTCTGCATTCTCGATCCGGAGGGCGACTACGAAAACCTTGAAGGCGCCGTCGTGTTGGGCAGTCGACAAGGGGTGCCACAAATCGACGAAATTCTTCAGCTTTTGGAAAATCCGGAAACCCATGCAGTCATTAACTTGCTAGGGGTTCCGTATGACGAGCGCCCACCTTTTTTTCAAAATCTTTTTCCGCGCCTGCAGGAGATGCGGGCCCGGAACGGCCGGCCTCATTGGCTGGTGGTTGATGAAACCCATCACCTGTTGCCCGCCTCATGGAAGCCTGCCTCCTTGACGCTTCCTGAACAGCCTCAGGGAATGATTTTCATTACGGTGAATCCTAAGGAAGTGATGCCAGCAGCTCTAGCCTTGGTGGATCTCGTCCTAGCTGTGGGAGAGACGCCGGGCAAAACAGTCCAGGCGTTCAGTGAATCTGCTGGCCACGAAGCTCCCAAGCTGGAGCATATGACCCTTCAGGCAGGCCAGGCTGTTTCCTGGTCTCTGCGCAGCACGTCTGCTCCGCTAATGGTGAATATCCCGCCCAGCCGCACCGAGCGCCAGCGCCATCAGCGAAAATACGCCGAAGGTGAACTATCGCCAGAGAAGAGCTTTTACTTTCGCGGTCCCGAGAACAAACTCAATCTCCGCGCCCACAACCTGATCTTGTTTCTCCAAATCGCCGAGGGAATCGATGATGCGACTTGGACGCACCATCTTCATCGAGGAGACTATTCCCGATGGTTCCGAAAAGTCATTAAAGATGAGAGCCTGGCGGTCGAGATAGCGCGGGTCGAGGAATTGCCTGGCATTAGCCCCAGTGAAAGTCGAATGCTCATCAAGGCAGCTGTCGAACAGCACTATACACTTCCAGCCGAGTCTTCAAAGCTGATCCCGGGTCACGGCGCGCCCACGGAGAAGCCGCCGAAAATGTGACGCGCCCAGGGCTCCGTCAAAGTCCCGCTTAACAAAGGGGGACAGCGGTTTCGAAGACACCGCGCGAGGGTTGTCGTTCATCCGGTTGGCAAATATGTCAGGACAACCCCCAAGGCCTGCGGCCTTTGCCCCCTTTTTCTTCTGACATCGTTCCAGCAGCTTCAGCCGCTGGCCGTCTGACGGATCTTCCTTCCGTCTGGAGAAGGCCGCGGGACATCCTCGCCATAGACCCCGCACGATCTTTCTCATCTTCATCGCGGAAGTTTTGGGGCCGGCACCGCTCCTGGCAACTACCGGTAGCCTTCAGCCTGCAGTGAAAAGAGCTCGGCATATAGGCCACGCCGGGCCAGCAACTCGGCGTGAGACCCATCCTCGATAACCTGACCATACTGCAATACAATAATTCGGTCCGCCATGCGCACGGTGGAAAAGCGGTGGGAAATAATCACCGCCATTCTGCCCGCCACCAGCTCCGAGAAGCGCAAAAACACTTCATACTCGGCACGGGCATCCAAAGCGGCTGTAGGCTCGTCGAGAATGAGTACCTGAGCTTGCCTCATGTAAGCCCGCGCCAGAGCCACCTTCTGCCACTCTCCCCCGGATAGTTCCATGCCATTGTCGAAACGCCGGCCCAGCATCTGCTGATAACCTTCCTTGAAACGGGACAAAAGCGACGCCGCCAGCGATTTTTCTGCGGCAGTGACAATTGAGGACGGGACGTGGCCATTGTCAGAAGCCATCGGACGAGACGAATTCGCCTTCAACATGCTGGGTTTCAGCTCCTTGTCGAGATACGACCGTACCTGCTCGATTTCACCGACTCCGACGTTTTCGTCAAACCGGAGATCGTATCGTACGAAATCCTGAAAAATGACACTGATGGTCCGCCGCACGGAGGCCAGGTCGTAATGCCGCAAATCCACGCCATCCAGGAGAATCCGTCCTTCGGTGGGGTCGTACAACCGGGCCAGCAGCTTCGTCAGGGTTGTTTTGCCAGCGCCATTTTCACCGACGAAGGCGATGCGCTCACCGGGACGAAGATGAAAGTTCACATTACGGACAGCCCAGTTCCCGCTTCCCGGATAGCGGAAGCCAACGTTCTCAAAAATGAATCCTTCGCGGATAACTTTCGGGACGGAAGGTCCGGCCGGCGGATTCACAATCGACGGCTTCATCTCAAAGAAGTCGAACAGGTCTTTGAGATAGAGGCACTGCTGGTAAATCGCGCTGGCTCCGAGCAGCAAGCGTTGAATGAGATCGCGGCTGCGCGCAAAGGATCCTGCCAGGAAGGTCAGCGAGCCAAGACTGATGACACCCTTAACGGCTTGCAACACGGTGATGACGTAGGCGCCGTAGTAACCGGCGGTTCCGATGATGGATAGTCCGGTGCTGACGAAACTTCGCCGGATGGAAAGCTGTTTGTTCTCCTCATAAAATCGCTGCGAGATAGTTTTGAAACGTTGAATCAGCCAAGGTGCCAGGCCGAACATCTGCACCTCTTTCGCGGTTTCATCGCTGGCGGCAATGTAGCGAACGTAGTCGAGCCGCCTTCGCTCGGGCGTGTAGCGGTAGAGGAGAGAATACTCCAGTGTCGCGAAATGGGTTTCACCCAAAAAGCTGGGCAGCACTGCCACCGCCAGCAGCAAAAGCAGCCAGGGACTGTAAACGAACAAGGCCGCGCCAAACGAGAAGAGGGTGAGGGCATCCTGTCCTATGCCCAGCAGTTGGGCCAGCAAGCCGATGCGGCTGGTGGTCTGGCGGCGGGCTCGTTCGAGCTGGTCATAAAAGGCAGGATCTTCAAAATGATAGAGATCCAGCGTGGCAGCGTGTTCCATCAACCGCACGCTAGTGTGGTTGGAAAATAAATCGCCCAGCAGGCTTTCCACTAGCGATGAAGCGCGGGCCAGCGCCTCCCCTGTCAGAACGATCGCAATCTCGATCCCAACCAACTTCCAAAGCAGGGGCAAGTTCTGAGTGCCATCCTGCATCACGACAATGGCATCCAGAATCAGTTTACCCACCCAAAGTGTTGCTACCGGAATGGCAGACCGGATCAAACGCAGCACCGCCATGCCGAGCGTGTAGCCTCGATGCGTTTCCCAGACCATCTTGAGGAGCGGGGGCACGTAGTGCAGCGCCTGGATCTGCTGGCGGATTGTGGGTCTTTCGCTGCTTTTGAGAGTTTGAACCAATGCGAGTCCCTCGTATCCAAGTTTGAGATTAACACGAGGCGCAAGAGTCCAATGGCGGGAGCGAAAGGCAGGAAACGCATCTATTGAAGATCGCAGAATATAGGGACGAAACTCCTATCCTCGAGAAGCTGTGAAAAAATGAATAGACTTCGGCTCTCCCTCTCCTCAACGCGGGAGGATCCCGTCAGACGCTGGTTTCTCGAACTGACTCACGCCATAGGAATCCCCCTCACCCCTGTTTGCCGATGTCCACTGGGCCGGATCGAAGCTCGATCTATGTAATTCTCACTCGCTGCCTCGCAAAATTTCACATTATGTTTCATCGTTCTCTAGGTCGTTGATCGAGATTTCTTGATGCTTTTGTGGTTTTAAGGTCACACTAGGTTTTGGAAGCTCTTTTGCTCCCTTTAACAGGGCGACATAAGTAAATTCGCAGAAGCGTCGCTCCGTTGCGGCTGCCCCCTCACCCCAGCCCTTGGAGCTGTGAAAAAATTGAAAATTCAGCTCCCCTCGTCTCCCGTGAGCGGGAGAGTGGTTGGGGCTGAGGGGGCGGTTCACACAGTAGCGATTCCGCGAGCGCGGAAAACGCTTGGTGGATGTGGGAAGACAAGCAGCCCGCTGGAGCGTGGTGGTCCCCCTCACCCACCCCTCACCCCCCAGCCCCTCTCCCGCGTTGGGGAGAGGGGAGCCGACTTTTTGTTGAATTTCGATTTTTTCACAGCTTCCCTCTCCCCGTGTGCCCCGTGGGAGAGGGTGGCCGAAGGCACAGATCAAAGTGTTAAAGGCAGCGTCGTTAATTCCATCGCACCCTCACTTGGGTGAGATGGTTCATTTTTCTCTCTTTTATTCTGGGCTAGGCGAGGATTTCGTATGGAAACAGAAAATCAAAAACTCAATGGGCTTATGTGGTTTGTTGCGGGAAGCCTTGTGGGGACCGGAATTGCTTTGCTCTTCGCACCTCAATCAGGCAAAAGGACGCGCCGCGACATCGTTCATCTCGGGAGAACGGCGAAGAAAAAATCAGAACTGATTCAGTTAGAAGTGCGTCACGCGATCGACCGATTGGTTGAAGACATTTCGGAGAAGATGCAAGAAGGCGTTGATCGGGGCCGAGAGTGGACCGACACGACTACCCGTGGGGTAGTGCAGGCACTGAATTCGGGCAAAGATTATATTCAAAAGGAAATTGAGAAGGTCATACACGGGCAAGCGTAAGGGGAGTTTGTTCCACCGGGAGGAAATAGGCTCGTTGAAGTGGACGCAATCGCGCGCTTCGAAAACTCTCTCACACAAACAAGTCATTTGGGAGGTAGCAACATGACCAAAGTCGTTCGATGCAGGGAAGTCGGCGTGGACTGCGACTTTGAGGCTCGCGGGGAAACCGAAAAGGAGGTTCTCGACAAATGCGCTGAGCATGGTCAGTCGGCACACGGCATGAAGGAACTGCCTCCAGAATTGGTCGAGAAAGTGAAAGCCGCTATTCACGAAGAATAGGGGCGAGTGAACCGAGCCGCTATGGGGTTTCGGCCTTGTAGCGGCTTTGGGCTTTGGCTCTAGCTGTTCTGGCTCTTTCGTTTTCTTATCGGGAAGATGTTTAGCAGGCTGCGTTCCTATCTCACAAGAATGCTTGATTTCCGAGATCGCACTCAGGAAGGCTTCCCGTTGACTGGTCAGTCGTTTGTTGTCCCTGAGAACGCTCTCACGCTGCATCCACGTGCGAAAAGGACTGTTGCCATCTGCAATCTTTTCGCAAATCAACACAAGTCCATTACGGAAATTGCGCAGTTGCTCGATACTGCGACTGCCCAAGTGATTTCAGCGCTCATGGAGGAAGGGATCATCGCTGACCGGCGCCGCTATTCGCGGAAGCAGGTCAAGCGGGAGCGAAGAAGTGTTCCGAAGTACCACCTGCCTTTAGTCTGGTCAACGGGCAACCCGGACCACCTTTTGAGAAATCTTTGTGGCGCGAGTGGTGGAGACATCGTCAGCGATTTTGTTTTCTCGGAAGTGCTCAGAAATGATGAGCGATGCGAAGAATGCTGGACGCGATACCGAAGACGAGGACATTGAGCAAGTACTGCGTTTCATAAATAAGGTGACCCATTTTTGAAGGCGCGAAAAGGAAGCCTGGAGAGACCTGATCTCCCCTGGCGGCTCCGCCGCCCGATGTGCGGAAGGGCTGTGCCTTTCCGCAGTGGCCGTTTTAGCGGATCGACGGGGGCGCAGGCCCGATGAAATGAGAGTTCAGCGGAAAGTCGGAGACTTTCCGCACATCAGAGGGCAGAGGTGCAGTCAGAATGGGTCTCGTGCTCACTGGGTTGCGCCGATCAGCAGCTCGCCAGAAAATACGTCACCGTTTGCGAAATTCAGTAGTAAGTTGACAGCGAATTCCAGGTGAGAGAGGATGACAGGGCCGGCATTATTGACGCACGCGAGCTGTGCGCTCGTGCAGTAGCCATTTTATCATCTCCTCTAAGACATGCGGATCAACGGGCTTAGTCAAGTAGGCTTGAGCGCCTACACGGAGAGCTTCCGCCTGAGCCTCTGGATAGGCATCGGCGGAGAGAAACAGAATGGGTGTGACCGGATCAATGCTGCGGATCTGTTGGCATAAGTGAGCGCCAGTTCCATCGGGTAGCCACGAGTCGAGCAGATACAGATCGAAACGTTCGCTCTCGACCAGTCGGAGAGCCTCTGCCGCGGTACTGGCTATGACCACTCGATAATTGAACAATTCAAATAAGGTGGTCATCAGCGCAGAGCTGTCTTCATCATCCTCAACGCAGAGAATGCGCTTTCTAGAGTAATGCATTCCCCCTCCTATCGTAGAATGTTGATTTTGCGGCTCTGCGCGGGAATCGCTAAGAGGGCCCTATTCATCCGACTTTTCTTGAGTTGGGCCCCTGTTCCGCTGCTGACACCGCCTGGCGTTGGACCTTCAGCAGCAGGAGCGTTGCTATAGCGATGCCCGCGCCGGATGAGGGGATCCCGTCCAGATGTTTGATCAGCAAGCGGGCCAACCTATTAAACGGCTTCGGGCGCGCTGCCAGTGTAGTTCGAATCCAGTTCTGCAGGTAACCCAGGGCAGGAGTGCCCGAAATTGCGTGTGAAGTAACCGCCTTTGCTTCGACCAGCAAAGGCGAAGGTAATCCTCAGCAACAACTCAAACGGCCCAGTTCTCCGCATCAGGCGGCTTCGCAAGCTACTTTTCTGTTGACTGGTGTGAGGGAGGGGTTAGCTCAAAAAAAATCGACGGGCAATTCTGGCTAAACCAAACATCGAAACTCCTAGGCCGACCAGGAGACTTTCCTCGGGCAGGGCGCCCACCCCTCCCGGGGTGTTTAGATTAACAACACCGGCGCTCAAACTCGCAACCAGCAGTGAGACCGCCAGACCAAATCCTAAGAGTGCAGGTTTCGGCTTCACGGAGTTCGCTATCACAGACGTAAGAAGGGAGCAGAAAAAAGAATAAGCTTTCGTGGAAAAAGGAACAGTTTTGCTGCCAAATCGGAGTCAGTTGTAAGTTGTTTGTTTGAAGGCGCGCTGTTCCGAGCGGAAAAATTGAAAGAGAAAAAATTTTCTCCATTGTGGCAGCCGGAAGCAACTACTGAACATTGCGAAGTATAGTGACAAGTCCCGTGTGTACCTGTTCGCTGCGGCCGCAGGCTGAATCCCGTCATTCCCGCGAACGCGAGAATCCAGAATCTCCCGGACCTCGGGCTGGATTCCCGCTCTTTCGCGGGAATGACGCTCAGATACAGGGTTAGAAGGCAGCACCGAAAATTCCGGCGTCAGGGCTCCTAATGGTGGGTGTGGCGTCGGCAGAGAAATAACACCAACAATGTGGAGGTCCCGAAATGCTTCATTCTTTGAAAAGCAGGTTCGTTAAAAAACTAAGCCGCCGCGAGCTGTTTCGCAGAGGGTCGCTGCTTGCCCTTCCTGCACTTTTGCCGGAGAAACTGGTGGCTGCGGCTGCTGGCGCTCCGAAGGTTCGCATCGGCGCCGACATCTACAAGTCGATCGGAGTGCGGCCGTTGATCAACGCCCGCGGGACTTTCACCATCATCAGCGGTTCAACCATGCTGCCCGAAGTGCGCGCGGCCATGGATGCGGCCGCGCAGCAGTATGTTCATCTGGATGAGCTGATGGACGCCGTGGGCGCTCGTTTGGCAGAACTAACCAAAGCCGAATGGGGACTGGTCAGCTCAGGCTGCGCTGCGGCGCTGACGCACGCAACGGCTGCCTGCGTGGCGGGGGGAAACCCGGATCTCCACGTCCGCATTCCGAATCTGGACGGCTTTGCCAAGGACGAAGTGATCATCCCGAAACACTCGCGCAACGTCTATGACGCGGCCGTTCGGGCTGTAGGAGTGCGTGTGGTTGAAGTCGGAACTGCCGAGGAACTGGAGGCCGCTTTCGGTCCTCGAACCGCGATGATGTATATCCTGGCAGGTCCCCAAGCAGACGAAGGGCCCCTGAATACGCGCGCCATTGCGCAACTCGCAAAGCAGAAAGGTGTCCCTGTTTTGGTCGATGCAGCCGCTGAAGTGCTGACGATACCCAACGTGCATCTGGAAAACGGCGCCACGCTGGTGGCGTATAGCGGAGGAAAATGCCTGCGGGGTCCGCAAACCGCCGGGTTGCTGCTGGGACGCAAGGATTTGGTGCAGGCTGCCTGGGTGCACAGCGCGCCCCATCATGGGTTTGCGCGCTCCATGAAAGTGGGCAAAGAAGAAGCGATGGGAATGCTGATGGCGGTTGAAATGTGGGTGCAGAGAAACCACAAGGCCGAATGGAACCGATGGCTTTCCTGGCTTGACCATATTTCAAAACGGGTCTCCGCCATTGAGGGTGTTACTGCGTCGATCACGGAACCGGAAGGTCTTTCCAACCGCACGCCGTCGCTTTCGATTCGTTGGGATCGTACTCGGCTTGGAATCGGCGGAAGAGAGGTGGCCAAGCAGCTCCTGGACACAGAGCCGCGCATCGCCACTCCCGGTGGGAGAGACCAGCGGGAGGGCAATGAGACAGGCATCTCGATCACACCATATATGATGGCGGCTGGTGAAGAAAAGATCGTGGCGGATCGGCTTTATGGGCTGCTCACGAAACCTCCCCAGCCTGAAGCAGAAACCGCCGCAGCTCCAGCGGCGGACCTGTCTGGACAGTGGGATGTCCAGATTGAATACGCGGCGGGCAGCTCCAAACACACGCTCTTCTTGAAACAGCAAGGCAACCGTATTGAAGGATCCCATCAGGGTGACTTCGTATCACGGGATCTGTCCGGCACCATCGATGGCGACTCCGTGGAGATCTCCAGCCGATATGGTGAGCGGCAGGGGGATTCACTGATGTTCAACTTCACCGGCAAAGCCAGTGCAAATGAAATGTCGGGCGCTCTCGACATGGGCGAGTATTTGAAAGCGAAGTGGACGGCGAAGAGACACGATTACCGAAGGGGCTAAAAAGGGGCGCCTCCGAAAGGCTCCCCTCCTTGCATAAAAGGGGATACCGAGGCCAATGGCCTCGGCCCGCCAGACCGAAGGTCTGGCCGGGCAAGCCGGAGACTTGCTAGATCAGTAGCCCGACCGTAAGGGAGGGCATCTTGGCCGCGGGGTGACGCCCTCCCTTACGGTCGGGCCACTGATCATTCCGAGCTCTGACCCAAAATGTACAAACTCCAGGTGAAGGCTTCTCAAGTCTTCACCCCTTCCTTATCCAAGGGGAATCTGACGCCGACTCATGAGGAGAGAGTTTTTTCTTGAAGCCCTTATGGGTTTTGCACGACCCATGCTCCCTTTCCAGTCCGCCATCATTCATGTGCTCGACCGGTTACTTGCTCCTTTCAAACATTTCGATCCGCTTTGGGCGCTGCTCGCGGTTTCGCTGGTGACAACGCTGCTCTTTCTCCTGGTCTTTCGTTGCACTACCGATCCCTTGCGAATACGAGCGGCGAAGAACGGCATGCAGGCTCGCCTGCTGGAGGTGCGGATCTTCAAAGACTCACCGGCTATCATTCTGGCAGCGCTGGCGGGCATGGTGGGGAACAATCTCCGTTACCTGCGGTCCACCATCAAGCCTACGGTGCTCTTGTTGCCACTGCTGGTCCTGCTGCTGATCCACCTAGACGGATGGTTTAGATACGCGCCTTTGCGCTCCAGGCAGGCCGCAGTAGTGACGGTCAAAATCTCCGGATCAGCGCGGCATCTGCTTGACCAGATTTCGCTGGAGGCACCGCCCGGAGTGTCCGTCGAGACCGCTCCGCTGCGACTTCCCGACGAGAGCGAGGTCAGTTGGGCTGTTCGCGGCCGCGAGCCTGGGAAGCACCCACTGCGCATCCGGAGTGCCTCAGTCGTGGCTGAAAAGACGCTCGTGATTTCCGACGACGGCTGGGACCGGGTGGCCCCGCGCTCGGTCGCTGCCGGGTTCTGGAATCAGTGGCTTTATCCGGGGGAAGCCTTCCTGCCTCCCGAAAGCATGATCGAACGGATCGAAGTGGGCTATCCCGCTCTCCCCTGGCGCTTGCTGGGATGGGAAGCGCACTGGCTGCTTCTGTTCTTCCTCTTCTCGTGCGGCTTTGGGTTTGTTGCCAGCCGGCTGCTGGGAGTGACGATGTGATAGCGGTTTGTCTGTGAGTAGCAACTCTGACGCCCTTCCCGTTACCAGGCGGCGCAACCAGGAATGAAATGCTTGGCTTTGGAATGGGCCAACTTGACGGCGCTTTCCGAACTGACGCAGCCCGGCAGCTTGAGCCCGCGGTGGCGGTTGACGGCTAAGGGTCCGGCAGGGCGAGAAGGCGGTGTCAAGCCACCCCACTCCAAAAAGCCTTCGTGCCCTTCGTGGATGTTTGAACCTCAATGAAAATCATCGTTATCGGTGTCGACTGCGCTGCTCCGGAGCTGCTGCTCGGTCATGATCAACTCCCGAATTTCCGCCGCCTGATGCTCTCCGGATGTTACGGTCGGCTGGAAAGTGTCATTCCGCCGATCACAGTCCCTGCCTGGATGTGTCTATCGACCGGTCAGGACCCCGGCTCGCTGGGCGTCTACGGATTTCGCAACCGGCGCGACCATTCCTATGACAATCTGAGCTTCGTCACTTCCAACTCCATCCGTGCTACGGCCCTCTGGGACATAGCGGCCGCCGCGGGCAAGCAGGCCCATATCCTGGGGGTCCCACCTTCCTATCCTCCGCGCCGCGTTAGCGGCATCTGTGTCGGCTGCTTCTTGACGCCCGACACGCAGCGCAACGAATACACCTATCCCGCGACGGTCAAAGCAGAGATTGCTTCCCTGGTGGGAGAGTATGCGGTGGATGTGAAGGCCTTCCGCACTCACAACAAAGCCTGGCTTCTAGAGCAGATCTACACCATGAGCCGGAAGCATTTCGAAGTCGTCCGCCACTATCTCCGGCATTCTCACTGGGACTATTTTCAGTTCGTGGAGATTGGTTTGGACCGCATCCACCATGGCTTCTGGCAATTCCACGACCCGCAGCACCGCCAGTTTGTTCCTGGCAATCCCTATGAGCACGCCATTCGTGATTACTATCGCTATCTCGACCAAGAGGTCGGGAGTTTGCTCGATCTTCTAGACCACGAAACGACTGTTCTGGTGGTTTCCGATCACGGAGCGCGGCGGCTGGATGGCGGCTTTTGCGTCAACGAGTGGTTGGTGCGTGAAGGGCTGCTGCGGCTGCACGAGCATCCACGCGAGGTCACGCCATTTCAGAAGCTCGCTGTAGATTGGGAGAGAACCGTGGCTTGGAGCGAAGGTGGATACTACGCGCGGGTCTTTCTCAATGTGAAAGGGCGCGAGCCGAAAGGAATTATCGAGCCCACTGACTACCATAAGGTGCGTGACGACCTGAAGGCTCGTTTGGAAGCCACGCTGGACGACCAAGGCAAACCGCTCGCGACGCTGGTCTTCAAGCCCGAAGAGATCTATAAGGTCGTGCGAAACGTCGCGCCGGACCTCATCGCCCACTTCGGCGGCCTTTCCTGGCGCTCGATCGGCGGTGTTGGATACTCCACGATCCATGTCCAGGAAAACGACACCGGCCCGGACGCTTGCAACCACTCGCAGTTTGGAGCTTTCATCTTGTCTTCACCGGCCGCCAAGCAGCGCGGCGAAGTGCAAGGCGCCCATCTCCTCGATATCGCGCCTACCCTGTGCGAGCTGGGCGGCTACGACGTCCCCGCTTCCATGCAAGGCAAGTCGCTGCTGTCTCACGCAAAGACGCCAAGGCGCAAGGAAGGATAGGAAACCTCTTGAGCAACTTTGGCGAAGCTCTAATAAAAGACGGGATCAACCGGGTCGTTAACCGCTTGGAGGAGTGATGGTGGAAAAAACTCTCACGCAAAGCCGCAAAGGCGCGAAGAGAAGCTTGCTTCACCAAGGTCTATTGGCGCCAAAGTTTCCTTAAGGTTTACCAACCTGCCTGTCAGGAAAGGCGGTGGGATTCGCCATACGCTTCAGTCATGTCCTTGGCGCCTTTGCGGCTTTGCGGCTTTGCGTGAGCTATCGCTCGTGCGAGATGAGTCGGCTTGGCGCGAGCCTATCTCGTATGCGCTTCTTCGAGGTAGGTATAACCGTGCAGGCCGGATTCGTAAAAGCGCAAGAACAACGCCGACTCTTCCAGCGTGATCTTCTTGTCGCGGACGGCGCGCTCCACATCCTTGCGCATCAGAGCCAGTAATTCATCCGAATTGTACTGCACATAGTTCAACACTTCCCGCACCGTGTCCCCTTTGACCACATGGTCCACGCTGATCTCGCCATCGGCCTCCAGGCTCACATGGACGGCATTAGTGTCGCCCAGCAGATTGTGCAGATCGCCTAGGATTTCCTGATACGCGCCCACCAGAAACACCGCCAGGTAATAGCCGTCGCCGGTATACGGATGCAATGCCAGAACCTTCTTCACGTCGTGCAGGTCAATGAACCGGTCCACCTTGCCATCGGAGTCGCAGGTGATATCGGCCAGAATGGCGCGCCGGCTGGGCTTCTCGGTCAGCCGGTGGATGGGCAGCACCGGGAAAAGCTGGCGGATAGCCCAACTATCAGGCATGGATTGAAAGATGGAGTAATTGCAGAAATACGTGTCGGAGATAAGGCTTTCGAGGTTCTTCAGCTCATCGGGAACATACTCTAGTTCGTCGACCATCTTCAGCACCCGGCTGCAGATCGTCCAGTAAAGGCTTTCGGTCACGCTGCGTTGCTGCAGGCTGAGATATCCCAAATTGAACAGGTTCATGAGGTCTTCGCGAAGCTGAAGAGCGTCGTGATACGCTTCGACAAAGTTCTTCTTGTTAATGTTCCGGCTGGTCCAGAACAAGTCTGTCAAAGGCTGCGGCGCGTTCTCCGGCACGGTATCGGGAGTCACGAAGCCATCGAAGCCGGATACACCCAGCACATTGAAGGCAAGCACGCTGTGATAGGCGACAACGGCCCGCCCTGATTCGGAAATAATCGTGGGGTGTTTCACCTTCGCTTCGTCGCAAATGGACTTCAGCCGAAACACAATGTCGTTGGCATATTCCTGCAAGGTGTAGTTCACCGACGACTCGAAGTTGGACTGCGACCCATCGTAGTCAATGCCCAGCCCGCCGCCCACGTCGATATACTCCAAACCCGCGCCAGCCCGCTGCAACTCCACGTAGACTCGCCCGGCTTCCGTGAGGACATCTTTGATCTTGCGGATATTCGTCACCTGGCTGCCCATATGAAAATGGAGCAGCTTCAGGCAATCTTCCATTTGCCGCTGGCGTAGATAGTCGAGCGCCGCCAGCACTTCAGTCACGGTGAGACCAAACTTGGAACGATAACCCGCTGAAGCCTCCCACCGGCCGGCACCTCGGCTGGCGAGTTTGACCCGCACGCCAATCTGCGGTTTCACCTGCAGCTTCTCAGCGTATTTAACGATCAACTCAAGCTCAGTAAACTTTTCCACCACGGGAATGATGTTCTTCCCAATCTTCTGCGCCAGGATAACTGTTTCGATGAACTCATCGTCCTTAAACCCATTGCAGATAATGGGAACATCTTTGCCATTGGTAATGGCGAGGACGGCCAGCAGTTCGGGCTTAGAGCCAGCTTCCAGCCCGAAGTTATAGGCGCTGCCGAAATCCAGGATTTCTTCCACTACGTGGCGCTGTTGGTTCACTTTGATGGGATAAACACAACTGTACTTCCCCTGGTACTCATATTCCTGAATGGCAGCCTTGAAAGCGTCATGGATTTCGGCGAGCCGGTGCTTGAGGATGTCGGTAAACCGGATGAGGATTGGCAGCGCGATGCCGCGTGTTTGAAGCTGGTCTACCAACTCTTTCAGATCGATGGCGTGATCAGAACGTTTGTCGGGATGAACGGTGACGTGACCTTTTTCGTTGACCGAGAAGTAATCCTTCCCCCAGTTCTTGATGTTGTAATAGTCAATCGAGTCTTGAATTGTCCAGTTTTCCATTCTCTCCCGTTCCGGCTTGTCCGGCATCAAGACATGAGGCGCGAACCGCCTATGAAAAGGCCGGAGATTGAGGCCATCACAAACGAGATGACAATGATCACGATAGCAGAAACGACCATGTAGGGAATGATCTTGTCTCGAGGAGTCTTCATCACCGTTGGCAGGCCCAGATAGCAGAGGTAGATGCCGTAAAGACCCGCCAGCAGCGCCAGTGCTCCAAGCATAGGGACGAGCTGCAGGACTCCGGCGACCCAGGACGGGGTTGAAGCGAAGGCCACCATCTTAAGGGCCTGAACGATTCCGCCGCTGGATTGGAAACTGGGTGCCAGCTTGTCAATGATGAACGCTGCCAAGTAAGTTCCCAGCAGAGAAAGCACAAATCCAATCACCAGGCCTGTAATGCCACTGACTATAGGCGTTCGGATCCTTCCCATGAAAGGGACGGTGACGCCCACCATCGTCATTCCCAGAAAACCACAGACGGCTGGGATGGCAGACAACGGGATGATGTACTCCTTGTAGAGGGCGGCAACATCGGTTGATTCAGACGCGATGACCGGCCATTCTTGCTGCGGCTTGGTCAGGATGTTGGTCACGCGACTCTGCAGATTCATCGCTGGCTCTCCCTTGGGGCCGCTAGCGGCGCCCTGAACTCAAATGAATCTTCTTAGAAGGACAGCAACATGGAACTGACTGGGGATTTAACCATTTGGAGCTGGCGACTGCAACTCTTTTAGTGCCTGTGCGATTTCCTCAGCATGAATCTTCGGGTTCACGTTCTTGAAAATCCTTCGAATCTTGCCCTGCGGATCAATGACAAAAGTCATGCGCCGCGCCAACCGATAAAAGGCCAGGGCTCCGTAAGCTTTGGTGACTTTCTTGGCCGGATCGGCAAGCAGTGGAAAGTTCAGCTTAAACTTCCTTGCAAAACTCTCGTGCGACTCGCGACTGTCTACGCTGACACCGATGACCTGAGCGTTGAATGGAGCCAAACGTTCCGACTTGTCTCGAAAATTGCAGGCCTCCCGAGTGCAACCTGGTGTGTCGTCCTTGGGATAAAAATATAACACCACCCATTTGCTGGCATAGTCGCGCAAGAAGACCAAGTTGCCGCTTTGATCCTTCAACTTTAGCTCTGGCGCAGGATCGCCGATCTGCAGCTTTGTCTCATCGAACATGGTTGTTTAGTGATGAGTAATGAGTGACGACGAGTGATGCGTGATGAGTCGGGAATGACCCATTACTCATCACTCATCACTCGTCACTCAATTCCCGGATTAAGCCGCTTGGCTCGCCGGTAGGCCGTCTCAGCCTCACGCGGCTTGCCGGCAGCCTGCAAGGCCTTCGCCAGATTGAGATGCGCGATCCAATGCTTTGGGTCGGCATCGACCGCCTCGTGAAAATAGCGGATGGCCTGCTCGAGTTCCCCTTGCGCTCCCCAGGCCTTGCCAAGGTTATTGTAAGCATCCGCGCTGGACGGCTCAATGCGCAAAGCCTCTTCAAATCTCGCAATCGCCTCGCTCCACTGCTTCTCTTCCGCCAAGACATTGCCCAGATTGTTGTGCGCATCAACGAACAGAGGGCTGCGCTGCAAGGCCTTCTGAAAATGTTGCCCGGCTGCGGTAACCTGACCTTGGCTTTGGAGAATAAGACCCAGGTTATTGTGCGCTTCGGCGTGGTCCGGATCGATCTGCAAAACAGTCCGGTAGTTCGCCGCCGCCTCATCCAATTGACCAAGGAGCTGGCAAGCGCGTGCCAGGTTGTAGCGCGCCAAAACCAGTCCAGAGTCCAAGCCAAGCGCGCGGCCGAATCCCTGTTTCGCCGCTTCCAGTTCGCCGTTCTCCATCTGAGCCAGCGCCAGCTCCACCCAGGGTTCAGCAGCAGCTGGCTGCTCCCGTTGAACGGTAGCCTGGAACCGAGCCAGCCCGTGCCAATTCGACTTCTGCTTCACTTGAGCAATACCCCAATACAGTTCGGACCCTGCATCTGCTGTGGATGCCGGGAAGTATCGAACCACTTCGCCGCGGTAGGGCGCATGATCCTCCTTTCGCGGCGTCTGCAAATTCCGTTTTTGCCGCCGTTGAATCCGATGATCGGTCATCACGGCGTGGACCACGTCTTCGGTTCGCCGTTTGGGCATGTGACAACTCGCGCAGTCACTGGGCGCGCCCTGGGGATGCGCGCGAGCTGAGAGTTGGTTGTGGCACTTCAAACAGCTCTCGCGAAAATGCTGAACAGCCTCTTGTCCACGCGGCGTGCGGTGAGGATTATGACAGGAAGTGCATGTCAGCCGTCCACGGCTTTTCTGAAAGCAGTCTGATTGTCGCAAGCGGTAAGAGGAGCTGTTGATTTCAAACTTGTCGTCATGCCCGGCTCCAAGCGCATGGTCGAAGTGAACCAAGTAATCGCTGAGCGCCTCGCCGGGGCGGAACGAATAGACCGCGCGGCCGAAAGCCCGCACAGCCTGCGGGAGTTCGTCGCTGGTCGTCTCCAGATGGCATTGCTGGCAGACATCCATCTGGCGTTCAGGACTCAGTCGGGCGGGATTGACAATCGCCTGTCGAATCGCCTCGACTCCTTTCCCGCCGCCAGCCACGGCCACGTGTTGCGATCCGGGACCGTGGCAGCGCTGGCAATCGATGCCACTCGGTAATTCTTGCGGAAAGAGATTCTCTCGCCCATAGCGATCGGCGCCTTCAGGAAGCTTCAGATTTGCGTTGTGGCAAAACAGGCAACCATAGTCGATCTTGCGGGAGAAGTCGTAATGGCGCGCGCGGTCGTAACCCGGGCTCATGCCCCAGCGCTTTTCTTGCGGATACCACGTCACGGGAAGCTGCGTTAGAACTCCCCCAGAAGAGACGTTCAAATAGCTGCGCGCATGATTTCCTGAACCGATGATGTAATGGACCTCCTGCTCGAAGAAGTTGACTTCCCTCCGCTGCTTCAATTGATAGCGTTGCTGGAAGAATCTGCCATCACGGCGAAGCATGCGGTAATGACGGTTGGAGGCAGGGTGAAAGAAGTGATTGTTCTTTTCGTAATCCTCAATGACGCTGCCCACAGAGGGGCGATAGAACGACCGCGCCATCGCAACGCCTTGGTAGCTCTCGTAGATCTCGGCGTGACAAGGCCGGCAGGAACGAGAATCGGTGTAATGGGGTGCTTCGATTGTGTCAGACTGGGGTGACAACCTTTTCTCAGAAACGCACGCCGAAAGAAACGCCGCGCCAGCCACAACTAGAATCCAGCCTGATTGTCGAGCAAGGAGCTGGTGAGACGGTTGGGTGCCGGAAACCATCAAGACCATCACGCAGAGAATTCGGGTTTGCCGAGGGCCTAGGAAGCGGTGACGACGGCGCCAGCTTATGGCAGCGAGCCGTCACACTCAAGAACAAAAGGGGCCTCGGATCCCAAAAGGCAGACAGCTGATGTAGCGCAGACCGCGCTTCTGGCGGTCGGTCATGCTCGTGATGTCGTTGTGTGTGTCAACAAGCAGTGCGGAACGATGGACACGCTGCACTTTCGCTTCAGAGATACTTCCTTTCTCCCCTGCCCATAACGCCGTCGAGGCAATCAGCATTATCAATACAACCAGAGCGCTCTTCTGGCAAAGCCGCATGGCAGACCCTTCCTAAAAATGATAGACTTCGCGCGTTTTTGGCCTCTCAACCAGCAGCGAGCCAGCGGCTCTGCCGCTCGATGTGCGGGACTGCAGCAGCTGGAGTTTCTACATTTGTCCCCCTTTTCCAAGGGGGACGCCGCGTTTTTTGCGGCAGGGGGTCTTCATTTCGCCTCCGCACATGCGTCAGCCTAGTTACTAAACCGAGCATTGAGCTGCTGATGACCAAAGAGCATACCTTCTTCGTTCTCACCATCTGCACCGCTTTCCTTGGGGCCTTTCTTCTGGTGTTTCCCTTCATCCAGTATCTGGTGTTTGGTCTTCTGCTGACTTACATCCTTCACCCTCTCAAGAGACGGGTGCAGCTTCACATCCGCAACCGCATTCTGGTCGCGCTTTTGATGATTTTGCTGATTCTCGTCGCCGTCATTCTACCCACAGTTTATCTGGCAACCAAGCTGGTCCGAGAAATCCGCGCCACTGTGTCGATGGTGACCGAGTCTCCGAATCGCGATGCTTACCTCGAAAAAGTCGAGGGGTGGATACAGCGCGTTACGGGCGAACCCGCTGACCTGCATGTTTATAAGAACCAGCTCATCGCTCAGGTCAGGGGGCTTCTGGTGAGAGCTGCGCCCGACTTCCTGGGATCGATTTCCGAGTGGCTGTTGGGATTCTTTGTCATGCTGTTTGTCATGTTCTATTCATTGCAGTCTGGCCGCGGCAGTTTTGAGCGAGTGCGCGCCCTGATTCCGCTTGCGCCCAATCTCAAAGACAAATTGATTGAGGAGATCAAGAGCGTTACCTGGGCTGTCGTCTACGGACAAGTCATGACAGCACTGATTCAGGGAGCTCTGGGAGGGTTGGGCTTTCTGGTTTTCGGAGTGCCCAACGCCATTCTATGGGGAAGCATCATGATCCTTCTGTCGTTTCTGCCGCTGATCGGAACTCCCGTGATCTGGGCTCCAGCAGCCATCTTCCTGATTCTGTCAGGCGCGACAGCGCGCGGCATTGGCTTGCTGCTCTGGGGAGGCATTCTGGTGATGAACGTGGATAACGTTCTCAAGCCGCGCCTGATCAGCGGACAGTCCAACATTCACCCGGTCGTTGTCCTTCTCGGAGTGCTGGGAGGGCTGAAGCTTTTCGGCTTTATCGGGCTTGTGGCGGGACCTCTGACGCTGGCGCTGCTGATTGCCTTGATCCGTTTTTATGAGGAGGAGTATCTGGGACTCAAGGCTGGGTGAAGGGCTGAAGGCTGGAACTGCGGTGTGGGGGGCTTATCGGCAGGGTGAGTCGCAACCAGCTGCACAGCGGCGGGCGTTTCCCCCGCTCGCTAAGCCGTTAAAAATTGCGACGGGCCGTAGGCGTGGGAGGGCGAGCATCCCCGCGAACCCTTCTGTCTGAATTACTGAACATCGCGAACTATAGTGACAAGTCCCGTGTGTGCCTATTCGCTGCGGCCACAGGCTGGATTCGGCTCCCCTCGCCCCAACGCGGGAGAGGGGTTGGGGTGAGGGGGAATCCGATAGAGTGGATCAGCACGCGGAACCCAGCGCTGGATGAGGGTTTGGATCGTCTGCAGGCTAGATCAGCCGTGTGCTCGCCCTCTCACCCCATGAAGGCTTCTCAAGCCTTCATCCTCTTCCCGCGTTGGGGTGACGGAGACCGAAGTCGATTGGGGGTCTCATGCCCAAGACCCCCGTAAGGGGGACAAAGGTCTTTCTCCGCTTCTATGCTCAGCTGTAGCCAGCGTTCCTCACTAGATGTCGTAATACAGCGAAAACTCGTACGGATGCGGACGCAGGCGGATGGCATCTACTTCCTTGCTGCGCTTATATTCCACCCAGGTCTCGATCACGTCTTTCGTGAAAACATCGCCTTTCAATAGGAACTCGTGATCGGCTTCCAGAGAGTTGAGCACTTCCTCCAGGCTGCCGGGCGTGGATTTCACGTGGGTCTTCTCCTCCGGTTCCAGATCATACAGGTCCTTGTCGATCGGGTCGGGCGGCATGACTTTGCTTTGAATGCCATCCAACCCCGCCATGAGCAACGCCGCAAAGGCCAGGTAGCCGTTGCATGAAGGATCGGGGAAGCGCACCTCGACTCTCTTGGCCTTCTCGCTCCTGGAATAGGCGGGAATTCTCACCGCAGCGCTGCGGTTGCGCTGTGAATAGATCAGATTGATCGGCGCCTCGTAACCGGGCACTAGACGCCGATAAGAATTAGTGGTGGGCGCGCAGAAGGCCAGCAGCGCGGGCGCATGCTTCAGGACGCCGCCAATGTAATAGATTGCTGCCTTGCTCAGATCGGCGTAGCCCCCCGCTTCATAAAACACATTCTTGCCGCTCTTCCAAATGCTCTGGTGAACATGCATTCCGGACCCGTTGTCCTGGAAAAGAGGCTTCGGCATCAGCGTGGCTGTCTTCCCGTGCTTGTGGGCCACATTCTTGACCACATACTTGTAATTCATCAGGTTGTCGGCCATTTTAGTCAGCGTGTCGAAACGCATGTCAATCTCGCATTGGCCCGCCGTGGCTACTTCGTGGTGATGCACTTCGACGCGAATCCCAATCTGTTCCATCGTCAGGATCATCTCGCTGCGAATGTCCTGCAGCGTATCCATGGGCGGCACTGGGAAGTAGCCTTCCTTGTAACGGATCTTGTAACCGAGATTGTTGCCTTTCTCCTCCCGGCCCGCATTCCAAAAACCTTCATTGGAATCGATATAGTAAAATCCATGATTTACTCCTTGATCGAAACGGATGTCGTCAAAGACAAAGAACTCGGGTTCAGGGCCGAAGTAAGCTGTGTCGCCAATACCCGTTGACTTCAAGTACTTTTCCGCTTTCTGCGCGATGTAGCGCGGATCCCGCGTGTAGGGCTGAAGCGTGACTGGATCCTTGACATTGCAAATGATGTCGAGCTGTGGATACGAACTGAATGGGTCTACATAGGCTGAGCTGGCGTCCGGGATCAGTAGCATGTCGCTTTCTTGAATCTGCTGAAACCCGCGGATACTGGACCCATCGAAGCCCACGCCTTCTTCAAACATCGCCTCTTCGAGTTCGCCGGAAGACATGGAGAAGTGCTGCCACAGTCCCGGCATGTCGACAAAACGAAGATCGACTATCTTGATGCCTTTGTCCTTTACAAACTGGACGAGCTCTTTAGGGGTCATGGTTGCTCCTTATGTGTTGTGTCCGAACTGAAATTTGGATCGGGTCGTGAAATGAAGAAACCTGGCTGAGAATGCTCACGCGGCGTTGCGTGGACCCAGGGTTACCCATGCTGCGGTGCATGAATCCAGAGAAAACGGGCCTGAATGTTAAGAAAGAAGTCTGAAGGTTGTCAAGAATCAAGAAAACATAATCTGATGGTCACTGCATTTGCCGGAGAGGTGGCGCGGGTTCAAGACAAGGCTTGCATGACTAGCATCACCCCAGATCATTTCACACGGCTGCACCGCCCCGGTTGTGAATCCCAGATTCCTGCCCAAGCGTAAGCCATAGCGCGTGTCTAGAATCAATGCTCGATCATGGTAGCCAGAAGAGGAACTGACTTTCCACAATAGGGAAGGCAAGTCTACTCAGTTGTGCAGAAACATGCGTTCAGGCTGAAGAAAAGAAACAGGATCGGTTCACTCTGAGACGTGGAAGAAAACGTGCACTTTGTTCTTGAATTGGCGCCAATCGATAACTGCTTTTTTTTCCTAAGTTTACAGGTCTGGAACTGACCTGTTTGCCCACACATGAGAATCGTCGCCTTGTCTTTCTAAGACCGACCGGGGGTTTGGTTTTATGCTAGGGAAATCTCAATGGCAAGCTTTGCCAAGCAGAATAGCGATCTTCTGTTTTTTGCTTGCTCTGGCTCGTTGCCTGTTATTAACGGCACAGAGCACCAGCGGTCTAATCTCAGGGCGCGTCAACGATCAGCAGGATGCTGTGATACAGGAAACAGAGATCATCATCACGAACCTGGAAACTGGGCAGCATCGGCGATTGTCCACCAACGCTGATGGAAACTATCTGGCTAACGGACTCCCTGTTGGTCGTTATGAGGTTAGAGCTGAACGAGATGGATTCAGCGCCGAGGTACGGACCGATGTGACACTCACGGTGGCCGAGGAGGTCGTGATCAATTTCAATTTGAGGGTCCGGCCTATTGCTGAGCAGGTCCTCGTTGCTGGCGAAGGAAGTAACGTCGAAACGGGCCACTCTGTCATTAGTTTTCTGGTGGACAGCAAGAAAATCCGCGAGCTTCCACTCAACGGCCGCGACATGGCTCAGTTGATCCTGCTCCAGCCAGGCGTTGTCAATAGTCGAAGCAGCGTTCAATCTGCAAATACAGGCCGGGGCACTCGCTTCGCTGTGGCTGGTGCGCGGCCCAGCCAGAACCTGTTTGCGCTGGACGGAACGATCATCAATGATGCTTTGAACAATACGCCAGGCAGCGCACAAGGGTTACTGGTGGGCATCGAGACTGTGAAGGAATTCAGAGTCCTGACGACCAATTTTGGCGCCGAGCATGGCCGCGTTGCTGGGGGTGTGTTCTTGGCCGTGACGAAGTCCGGGACCAATCAGCTCCATGGGTCGATGTTCGAGTTTCTGCGAAACAACGTTTTTGACGCCAGAAACTTTTTTGATCGTGAGAAGCCCCCGTTCAGGCGCAACCAGTTCGGTTTCAGTTTGGGTGGACCTGTCGTCAAGAGCCGGACCTTTCTATTCGGAAGCTACGAGGGCCTGCGGGAGCGCAAAGGCGTCACTCGAGTCGCTATCGTGCCAGACCAGGATTCCCGCCGGGGCCAACTGCCTGGCCAGGCCCCGATTCCCGTAGACCCGCGGAGCCAGCCGATTCTTGATCTTTTTCCGCAGCCCAACGGCAGAGCTTTCGGGGATGGAACCGCCGAGTTTGCGGGAACCACTCACCGCGCATCAGATGGGGATTTCTTTACTATCAAACTGGATCACAACTTCTCCGTCTCTGACTCGATCTCCGTCCGCTATCTCTTCGATGACTCCGGGCAGACATTGCCTCGCAACTTTCCAGAGTTTCCGAACTTTGCAGTGAATCGCAAACAGGTGATCACCCTGGAAGAGAGAAAAATTCTCTCGCCGAATGTCTTCAATGAAGCTCGTTTTGGTTTCAATCGGAGCGCACCCGCAGAGCTCGTACCCAGGAACTCACGCACTCTGCAATTCATCAAAGGCAAAGATCTGGGGGAAGTCAACGTCACTGGATTGACAGAAATCGGGACTGATCGCACCAATCCCAAGAGCTTTTTTCTGAATAATTTCCAAGCTGCCGACAATCTGATGATCGCGCAGCGGCGGCAGAACCTGAAATTGGGAGCCAGTTTTGAACGCTTCCAGTACAACGGCAGCTCGGAAACCCGAGTCCGCGGCCTGCTGCGGTTCCGTTCGCTGCCGGATCTGCTCAGGTTTAACGTAAGGGACCTCGAAGGTGCGAGTCTCGATTCGGACTTCGTTCGAGGGTATCGCCAATGGCTCACTGGTGTGTTCATACAGGACGACTTCAGAGTCAACCGGCGCTTGAGCCTCAATGGGGGCGTCCGCTATGAATTCGTGTCAACTCCAGATGAAGTAAATGGAAAGATTTCCAATCTGAGAAGCATCCTGGACACGGCCGTCACCCTTAATGCTCCTTATTTCCAGCCTGCGCGTCATGCCTTTGCCCCGCGAGTCGGCTTTGCGCTCGACGCATTCGGTGACGGAAAGACGGCAATCCGGGGTGGCTTTGGGATTTTCTACGACCAGCCCCTGTTCCACATTTTCCGTTCTCCCATTTTTCGTTCACTTCCTTTTGTCAATCGGGGAAGGCTGACAACCATCACGTCATTGCCGGTAGACTCTGCCCTATTCAAAGGAATTGATCGTGCCACAGAGGCTCTTCAATTTGATCTCCAGCCCAGCTACGTCATGCAGTACAGCCTCAACGTACAGCGAGAACTGCTCGGCACTGTACTCTCAGCGTCCTATGTGGGATCACGTGGCGTCAATCTGGCGGGGCAGGGAGACGCAAATATAGCCTTTCCGCAGCTCCTGCCAGATGGACGGGAGTTTTTTCCTGAGGGCAGCAGGCGAAGGAACCCAAATTTTGAACAAGTCCGCACGACAAGTCAGGGATTTAATTCCATCCACAATTCACTGAATGCCGGAGTTCTGAAACGGTTCAGTCAAGGTCTCCAATTTCAGCTTTCCTACACATACGGCAAATCCATGGACGACGCTTCCGCAATTGGGGGGCGTTTCGAGTTCTCTAATGGTCAGGCACGCATCCTCGATCCCTATCATCGAAGGCTCAACCGGGCGCGTTCAGATTTCGACGTAGCACACACCTTCGCTGCCAACGCCTCTTATGAGCTCTCTTTCGGGAGGAACCTGACAGGCTGGGCCAAGCACCTCGTCGAGGGCTGGCAGCTGAATTCGATCATCATGTTGAGCTCTGGCGTTCCGTTTACCCCGTTGGTGAGCGGGGATCCAGACCGCGATGGAACCGAAGAAAATGCGGCCCGCCCTGACTTAGTCCCCGGTGCAAGCCTGGCGCCGGTCGGAGGCAGAACTCCGGATCTGTGGTTTAACCCGGCAGCTTTTGTCACTCCCCAGGTTGGCTTTCGTGGAACAGCCGGCCGAAATATTGTGATTGGACCGAATCATAAAACGGTGAACTTCTCTGTTGTCAAGCGCTTTCGCCTGAGTGAAACCCGCAGCCTCCAGTTTCGAGCAGAAGTTTTTAATCTCTTCAATCGAGCTAACTTCGACTTGCCGTCCAACTCCGAGGATGGAGAGCTGATTTTCAACTACATCCCTGCTGCCTCTGGCAGGCCGCCCAGCTTCACCCAGGCAGCCAGTGTTGGAAGGATTTTTGGCACAGTTGGTGATTCCCGTGAGATTCAGTTTGCCCTCAAGTTCATCTTCTAGTCGAAGGGATGCAATCACGGCCCGCAAGCTGCAAACATCGATGACGAGTCCAGCACCAGTAATGACATCCCAACGGGAAACAGGGCCCCACCAAGCAGACCGATCGTCCCCGGCCCAATCTATGGTTATGCCTGCCATTGCTTCTCCCAAACGGGTTCTCGTGGGGCGGGTGCTGGCTGTCGTCGTGCCTCTGCTGCTTTGGGTTCTTCCTCTCAATCTCGATGTAGCCGCCAGGCAGGCACTGGCCATAGCTTCCTTCATGATCATTGCCTGGATTACGGAAGCCTTCGACTACGTTCAAACGGGGTTCCTCGGGTGTTACCTATTTTGGGCGCTGGGCGTCGTCAAGTTTGAAACGGCTTTCAGCGGCTTTGCTTCCGAGAGCCCCTGGTTCGCTTTCGGAGCGCTTCTGATTGGAATGATGGTAACGGCCTCAGGTTTGGGCCGGAGGTTGGCTTACGTGATCCTGGCCGGCATGGGGGCCACCTATTCGCGGCTGCTGCTTGGTTTTGTGCTGGTCTCTTTCCTACTGACGCTCGTAGTGCCCTCCGGTTCCGCTTGCGTCGTCATCAAAGCTACGGTAGCTCTTGGCTTGATGGAGGCTTTTGGTCTGGGCCCCGGGAGCAATCTTGGTCGCGGCATATTCCTGGTCCTTACCTACACCGCGAGTCTGTTCAACAAGATGGTCATTGGCGGGACCTCATCTATCCTGGTGCGCGGACTGCTTGAGAGAATGGCCGGGATCGAGGTGCTCTGGAGCCGCTGGTTCCTGGCGTTTTTGCCTTGCACGGTCATTACGATTCTGGTGACTTGGCGGCTCGGCTTGTGGCTCTTTCCTGCAGAGAAAGAAATGCCTGCTGAGGGTCAGGCTTTCTTCAGAGAAGAAATCAAAAAAATGGGACCCTGGAGCGCGATAGAGAAAAGAGCCGCTCTGTTGATACTCACCGCCATCGGACTTTGGGTCACAGATTTCGTCCATCACCTTTCTCCAGCCGTGATTGGTCTTGGAATAGGCCTCATGGCGACTTTGCCTTATGTGGGGGTATTGCAAGCTAAGGATATCAAGCGGCTGAACTATACGCCGGTATTCTTTGTAGCGACAGCACTGAGTCTAGGTGAGGTTCTGATGAAGACTCGGGCCATCGATGCGCTTACTGGCTTCATGTTTCCGTGGATGCACTCCCTCATCACCGATAACTACAGTTTGGCAATCGTGACCTATTGGACGGCCACCCTCTATCACTTTTTTCTGGGCAGTGAGGTTGCCATGCTAAGCACCTCGATCCCCCCCTCATCAATCTGGCCAGGGCTCGCGACCTCGACCCGCTCGCGCTTTCCATGATCTGGACCTTTGCGGGAGCCTGCAAGATCTTCGTCTATCAGTCTTCTGTCTCGATTCTTGGCTACTCCTACGGCTATTTCAGCGGCCGCGATTTTTTCCGTTTTGGCGTCTGTGTGACAGTCATCGAATTCTTCATCGTGCTTTTGATGGTATCTCAATACTGGCCTCTGATCGGCCTGGGCTGACGCTGTGATCGACTCTCCCTCCGAACAAAGGGCTGTTGAAAACCTTACTGAAGTTTTTTCAAGCAAAGCAGGCGATTATGCTAGGTCTCGCCCTGCCTATCCAGAGCGAGTTGTTTCTCTGCTGATACGTGAGTGCTGGCTCACTCAGATCTCGGTCATTGCCGACATCGGTTCAGGAACAGGTCTTCTCACTGAGCTATTCCTCAAGAATGGGAATCGGGTCTACGGTGTTGAACCCAACCGGGAGATGCGTGAAGCCGGCGAACGGCATCTCAGGCAGTATTCCCGCTTCAAAAGCATCGCGGCAAGGGCAGAATCGACGACTCTTGAAGATCAGAGCATCGACTTCGTGACCGCTGGTCAAGCCTTTCACTGGTTTGATCCTCAGATGGCGCGAATTGAGTTTACGCGGATTCTGAAGCCTCAAGGCTGGGTGGTCCTGGTCTGGAACAGGAGGCGAGCAGCCTCCACCCCTTTCCATGCCGCTTACGAGAAGCTTTTGATGACATTTGGAACTGATGTCAAAAAGATCAGACCAGATCACAGTCAGACGTTGAAATTCTTTGGTGGCAACGTGTGCCACGCAACCTTCGAGAACCGCCAATTGTTTGATTTCGAGGGTCTCAAAGGGCGTTTGTTGTCTTCTTCGAAAAGCCCCGCACCTGGATCAGATTGCTTCGATCTGATGCTGGAAGAACTTCAGTCGATCTTCGATGACTATCAGGAACAAGGCAGAGTTTGCTTGGACTATGATACGACGACCTACTACGGGAGACTTGTCTGAACGGCGACAGCTTATTTTATGAACTCAGTCACCCCAGCCCAGCTGCCCGGTGATGGTTTGGCGCAAAACGAATGTCCATGGTCCACAGCAACGCAGTAGAAAACTCGACGCAGCGTTTTTCAACCCGCGTTGCCAACTACGTTAAATACCGTCCCGGTTATTCCTCTGTTCTTATTGATTTCCTGAAAGCCGAGTGCCACCTCGCTCCTCGTTGTCTTGTTGCCGATGTCGGCTCCGGAACCGGCCAGTTGGCCGAACGGTTCCTGAAGAATGGCAATCGTGTTTACGGCATTGAGCCTAACCAGGAGATGCGAGAAGCTGCGGAGTTTCTTCTCAAACGCTATTCCCGGTTCCGCAGCGTTGCGGGGAGCGCCGAGTCCACAACGCTCGTCAGCAGCAGCGTTGATTTCGTAGCCGTGGGACGGGCGCTTCACTGGTTCGACTTCGAAACGGCCCTTTCCGAATTCTCCCGCATTCTGAAGCCAGAAGGCTGGCTCGTGATTGTTTGGCTAAAGAGAAAAACTACATCTCCGTTTCTGTCAGGATATGAACAGCTGTTGTTGACATATGGAATTGATCACAAGGAGAAAAAGCAGCGACAAGCTGACATGGAAGGCCTTCTGCTGGCGAACGGGTATCAAAGGAGGGCCTTGCAAGGAAGCTGGACGTTCGATTTCGATGGCCTGAGAGGGCAAACTCTCTCCTACTCCGTTTGCCCTGAGATCGGACATCCAAGTTGCGGTCCAATGCTGGGTGAATTGTATGCGCTCTTTCAGAAATACCAGGAGCGTGGAAGGGTCAGCATTGATTACGAGACGTTGATTTACTACAAGCAACCAAGGGTTACTTCTGGCCCGGCGGTCTCGCTTTTGTTTGAAGGCTAAGGCCGGCTACCTGTTGAAGAAGGAATGAAAGAACTCACCACACCTTTGTCGGACGTATTGTCCATCCAGTCTTCGATGCAAAGGCGGCTGGTCTCCCCACTGAGCTCGTTCGTCAGATTTCAGAAAGAATGGACGGAACGGTCTGTGCTTGACTGCTTCGGCGATCGAACCAAGCTCCACGTTGATCGTGTAGCGATAAGAACCGCGAACAGAGAATTGACCTACCGTGAACTGGAGCTGATTTCCAACGGTGTTGCTGCGGCAATTCTTTCTCTTAGGAACACGGGAGCCGAACCCATCCCGCTTCTGCTTGAACATGAAGCTGCGGTGCCCGCGGCCATACTTGGAGTTTTGAAGGCCGGCAAATTCTACGTGCCTCTGGATCCAACCTACCCGCACGAAAGAAATCACAACGTTCTCGAAGACTCCCAGGCTGAGTTGATCATCACCAACGCCAGGAATCTGTCTCTCGCCAGGTCGTTATCTGGGAGCCGGCGCCAACTCGTCAACTTGGACGAAATCAGTCCGCTGAATTCCAACGAGTGTCCCAAAGTCGCGACTCAGGGGGACGACCTCGCTTATGTGCTCTACACCTCAGGGTCAACAGGCAAGCCCAAAGGAGTCATGCATACGCACCGGAATTTGCTGCATAACGTAATGCGACACACTAATGGCCGGCAGATTTGTGCGGATGATCGGATTGCTCTTCTCTTCTCTTACAGTTTTGGCGCGTCCGTCACCAATACGTTCGGCGCCATGTTGAACGGCGCCACTTTGCTGCCCTTCGACCTCAAGGAATTGGGGGTGGCACGGCTGGCTGAGTGGTTGGAGCATAATGAAATTACCATGTTCCATACCGTACCTACGGTTTTTCGCCATTTGACTGACACTTTCGCTGGCCATCAAACGTTTCCGAAGCTTCGCCTCATCCGCCTGGGAGGCGAAACGATGTATCAGAAGGACGTCGAGCGATTCAAGAAACACTTCAGCGACGATTGCATTTTGCATGTCGGGATGGGGAGCGGTGAGACGGGCGTGGTGCTGGAATGTTTCTTCGATAAGAGAAGCGACTGCAAGACGCATCTTGCGCCGGCCGGCTATGCCGCAGAAGACACGGAAGTCCTGATACTCGACGAAAAGGGCGACGCTGTGGAATTTGAGCACGTTGGCCAAATCGCCATCAGGAGCGGCTTTCTTTCCGTTGGGTACTGGCGGAGGCCCGAACTCACCAAGGCAGCGTTTCTTCCCTATCCTGAAGGCGGCAACGAGCGAATCTATTTGACTGGAGATTTAGGATACATGCTGCCAGATGGCTGTGTGTTTCACGTTGGCCGCCAGGACTCCCAAGTCAAGATCAGAGGACATCGGGTCGAACTCGGCGAGATCGAAGCTGCCCTCCTAAACATCAACGGTGTAAAAGAGGCAGTCGTATTGGCTCGAGAGGATCGTCCCGGCAAGAAACGCCTGGTCGCTTACGTGGCGCCGGATGGACACTCAACGTTGCGCGCACCGCTTTTGCAGGGCGTGATTCGAAAAAAACTGCCCGATTACATGGTCCCTTCGGCCTTTGTCGTCTTGGATTCACTACCCTTGCTTCCTAACGGAAAGGTAGATCGTCAGGCGCTGCTGGAGTGTCCGGACATGACCCCACCTAGCGACAAGCCCGAAGTGGCTCCCCGTGATTTTCTGGAAGGGCGCTTGTGCCTGGTCTGGAAGGAACTTCTCGGCTTGCCGAGTGTAGGGATCCACGACGATTTTTTTGATTTGGGAGGGGACTCGCTCCTTGCTGTCCAGATGCTTTCCGAAATCGAGGAGATCTGGGGCCAAAAGCTCTCAGTCTTTCAACTGCTCAACGGGATCACGGTCGAACGGCTTTCCAAAGCGTTGATGGAGGAAGATCGCGAGAACTTCAAAACGGCGCTGGTAGCAATCCATCCCCAAGGCTCAAGGCGACCGTTCTTCTTCCTGCATGGGGACGCCCAGAACGGCGGCTTCTACTGCCGCAACCTGGCTCGGCACCTAGGCGAGGATCAGCCGTTCTGTGCCGTGATGCCCCATGGATTCGATGGATGTCCCATCCCCGAGAGTATCGAGGCTATGGCTGCTGATCGACTTCAGGCGATACTCACCGTTCAGCCGGCGGGACCTTACTTTTTGGGGGGGTTCTGCAACGGCGGGGTCATCGCCTTTGAGATAGCACGACAACTTCAGCAGCGTAACGAAAAAGTCGAAGCACTACTGCTGATCGATGCTCGGGAACGGAACGCTTCCCTCAGGTTTGCTTCGAAGGCCCTCAGCTTTCTTGCCTTGCTACTTGGACTCCGGCCCGATACGCGACGCAAATGCTTCCGGCGACTGCGAAGCTTCTTCATCGGGGTGCAGGGTAGACTGCGGATCTTCTTCACCGGCTTACGGGAAGCCTCCCGTGAGGGATCTTGGGCAACGATCCATTTCCTTCTCAAGAAGCCAAGGTCTCTCGCGATCGAGTTTCTTGACATTCTTGACCGTCTGTTCAATCGGATCCAGAGCGATTCCTCGACGTCTACCCCAGCCTTGGTGGATGAGCAGGCTGCACGGGTCAATGCACTTCACCAAGCGATCGAAGACTACGTACCGGGCAAGTACTTTGGCCGCATCCTCCTTTTTCGAAGCAGCTCGCATCTGACGCAGTTTCCTGGCGACCCCGTCGCCGGTTGGCGCGGTGTCACGTCGGGAGTGGAAGTTTGCTCGCTTCGTGGAGATCACCATGGGTGTCTCACCACTGATGTGGCAGACCTCGCTCAGAAGATGCGGCCGTATCTCGCGGAGACTCTCAATTCAGAATCAAAGCCAGCCCAAGTTTCCTGTCCTGGGAGTGGGTAGGAGTTCATCGAAAGCTAACGCGGATTTGTTTAGCGGGGTGACGCTGCCTCTGCGCACCTCAGGACCGGCTCGCTACCGCTCGCGGTACTGTTCGCCTCAGAGTCCGGGCACTGACAGTACCGCGAGCGGTAGCGAGCCGGTCCTCGCACAGTGCTGCTCGACCAAGCCTGCCACCAGCACGGGCGATGCCACCCGCTAAACAAATCCGCTAACGCTTACTGAGGATCGCAGAATATAGTGACGAAGCTGGTGGTTTCTCGAGGAACTCAATCGACCTCGGTTCCCCTCGCCCCAACGCGCGAAGAGGATGAAGGCTTGAGAAGCCTTCATGGGGTGAGGGGGCCAGCACGCGGCTGATTGATCCTGCAGAGCTCCAGACTCCTCATACAGCGCTGCTTCCGCGTGCTGATCCACGCTATCGGATTCCCCCTCACCCCCAACCCCTCTCCCGCGTTGGGGCGAGGGGAGCCGAATTCAGCCTACGACCGCAGCGAACATACACACACGGGAGCTGTCACTATAATTTGCAATGTTCAATAATTGCGGAGGGAAATCTTCTAAGGCCAAATCCATGCCGAGCAAAAAGAAAGCCTTGATCACCGACATTCGCGAGATGCTCTTGGAACAAATCGAATACCGAGAGCTGCTTTTCCAGATGACTCGGCGAGACCTCTTGATCCGGTACAAGCAGGCGGTCATGGGATTCGGTTGGGCTATCTTCATGCCGGTGCTAAACACAGCCATCTTTACAGTTATCTTCACTCGCGTATCACCTCTGAACTTGGAGATCCCATACCCAATCTATGTTTACGCAGGACTTTTACCCTGGAACTTCTTCGCCAGCTCACTCAGGTTCTCGGCGACGTCGCTAACGACAAACTCGAATCTTGTGACTAAGATCTATTTTCCCCGGGAAGTTTTTCCGTTCTCCGCTATCCTCGTTGCTCTTGTGGATTTCGCGGTTGCAGCCATTTTGCTTGTAGGACTGATGATTTATTATCGTGCCGGTGTTACCTGGTACTTCCTGCTTCTTCCGCTGATTCTCGTCGTGCAAGTTGCATTTACAGCCGGCATTGCTCTTCTTCTGGCAATGGGTAACCTGTTTCTTCGCGACGTAAAGTATCTCTCCGAAGGTGTTATTACGGTGTGGATGTTCGCGACTTCAGTGGTCTATCCGGTCGAAAGAATTGGCGGGAAGTTGGAAATGCTGCTGAGGCTGAATCCCATGACGCCTATTATAGACGCCTACCGGTCTGTTCTCATTCGCAACGAACTACCCCCAGCGGGGCCCTTCACGTTTGCTGTGGTTGTATCCTTTCTGGTTCTTGCCGTTGGTTGGATTACCTTTCATCGTGCTGAATTCAAGTTCGCTGAAAACATCTAAACCTGCTCGCTCTCGCGTGCTTTTTGAAAACGTCTGGAAGAAGTATCGCCGGGGGGAACGGTATGACAGTCTGCGCGATTGGGTTCCTTCTCTCGCACGACGTTTCCTAAGTCGAGACTCCGCCCCTGAACTTGACCGTGAAGACTTCTGGGCTCTGAAGGCCGTTTCCTTCGAGGTAAAACCTGGCGAAGCCCTGGGTATCATTGGGCCAAACGGCGCCGGCAAATCAACCACCCTCAAGCTCCTGACGAGAATCCTCAAACCGACGCGCGGCTATTGCGAAGTTCGTGGGCGGATTGGTGCGTTGATAGAAACGGCGGCAGGTTTTCACCCTGATCTTACAGGGCGAGAGAACATCTATCTTCAAGGTTCGATCATGGGAATGAAGCGCTCGGAGATTGATAGAAAGTTCGCCGAGATAGTTGAGTTTTCTGGCGTTGGTGATTTTATAAACACGCAAGTCAAACGGTACTCCAGCGGCATGAATGCGCGACTTGGCTTTTCTATCGCAGCTCATCTGAACCCTGAAGTACTTCTTATCGATGAAGTGCTTTCCGTTGGCGACTTTGCCTTCCAGCAAAAGGCGTTCGACAGGATTCAGTCCATGGTACGTTCAGAGATACCGGTTGTCATTGTTTCGCATCAACTCAATCGTATTGCGTCACTCTGTACCCAGGCGATTCTGCTTAACAAGGGCATCGTTGCTCGCCTCGGATCTCCTTCAGAGTGCATTGACGCATACATTCAGAATCAGGAGGCTGCACGCATATCGCCCGAGGACGGCTGTTCAATTCAACTCAGTGAAGTGAAAATAGGCACTGACGACCCGGTGCCCTCAGGGAAGCCTGTCCGTTTGGTTGTCGGCGGTTTTGTCCGCGAGGGGTTTGAACAATACTCGGAGGTAGTTTTCATCCGCCTCCGAGCCCTCGAAAATGGACAGATCCTCTTTGCCACCGCCAACGATGCTTTTCAGCTGGAACTCCCTAGATCCGGCGCCTTCACACTCGAGATAACCTTGCAGATGAATGTCCCCGCAGGGGTCTACATTGTCGAGACCGTCGTTCGAGATCGCCATCACGGGCAACGTCTTGCCCTTGGCCCTCGCGCATCCGTTCAAGTTGTCGAATCTAAGCCGTTCTACGGCATCGTCCAAATGAACGCGGAGTTCCGCCTTTTGCCCGGTTCGAATCTGTAGTCCCGTCGACGTCGGTGGCCCAAGGACAAAGCGCTCGGCCTCGCGCAGGGAACAACCAATTGTCAGCATCCTCCGAGGAGGTGGTAACAGTCTGATCGCAGTGGAGGCAAGCGTTCGGCGCAGATATCGAGCTTCTCGAGAGGTCTGCGATCTCTCTTGACGTCATTCCCGCGAAAGCGGGAATCTGGAGACTGGACATTTTGGCTCCCCTCCTCGGCTGAGGAGGGGCGGGCGCTGGCGCAGCCTGCGCCGGGGTGGTGCGACCGACCGTTGCGGAAACCTCCACTCAAACGCTTCGTGCCGCAAAGGCTCTTACTCGATACGAAACGGTTGAATGACCGGACTCGGTGCATCCCTCCGACCACCCCCGTGCCGCTGCGCGACCGCTGTCGCTGCGCGACCGCTGTCGCTGCGCGGCACATCCCCTCCTGATCTCAGGAGGGGAGCCAGAAAAACGTCCAATTCGCAGAGTCCCGCGAAAGCGGGAATGACGCACAGGCTCAGCCCAGATTCAACACTCCCTGCGCCGGTGGCTCTGGATTAGACAGGTAGACTCTGAATTTCTCATAGAGTTCTTCGAGCTTGGCTTTGTAGTAAGCCACATTTTCATCAGGGTGCGCTGCGTCCCACTGGCTGGCCAGTTTGCAGCATTCATACACCGTGATGTTCTTCTTGATGCCAGTGACGTAATAAGAGAGCGGATCGCCCGGACGGTACTCGCGGCCCGACTGCATGGCGAGTTGGTAAAGCGCCGACGGGTTGCGCTTTCCCTGTTCCACCTTTTGCCGGTAACTTGCCAGCGATTCCGAAAGCGTCTCAGTCTTGCAGAAGTCTTCGACTTGAAACTCATGACGCTCGAACCGAGCGAGCGTTTCGTCATAGAGCTTAGGAATCTCTTCCTCCCGATCGGTCAGCAACAGAAGGATCAAGTCGCGCAGAAACTGGCGTTGGAACTTTTCCAGGCCGCGGGAACGCAGGCCCGATCCTTTGATTGTCAGCTTGCCCGACGCATTCAGCAGGGCGTAGTTCTTCATCTTGTAGCTGAACATCGCCGAATACTGCCCGTCGAGCTCGACTTCAATTCCTTCGGGCAAAGTTGCCGCCAGTTCGGCGATCAGCGCCTCGGCCTGTGCCGCACTGCTCTTAGCCGCTGGAGGAACGAAGTAGATGCCGTCAGTATCGAGCTCGATCACCTCGCAACCTTGCTGCTGCAGCCAGCCGATCATGTGCTTGAGAATCTGCTGGCCGGTCTCGGTGATCTCGCCCGCCGCGCGAAAATCTGCAAAGTTCGAGAACGAAGTTCCCAGGTAGCCGTAGAAGGAATTGATGAGGATCTTGAACGTCGTCTGCAGCGCCTGGTAGTGAGCCCGCTCATCGTCACTTGCGGCCCGCTGCGCCAGGCGCTTGGCCTCCACACGAAAGGCACGCAGGTCGTTAAGCAGAGGAAGAAAAACACCCAGCGCGTCGGCCTCTGGCTTCACCTTCCGTGACAGCATGATGGAGGGATAGAGCGACGTGACATCGCAGTGCATCACGTTCCTCACGACGCCTTCCTTGAAGATGTCAGTGTAGCCGCCGGCGAATTCCTTGGTTTCGCCCGGCGGGGCCGGCAGGGAATGGCGTTGGCGCAGGTATTCGCGAAGGAAGAGTGCATTGATCTTGGTGGCATTGCCCCGGACGACGACATCCTGGAAGTTGTAGGGAAAAATCTGGGCCTGGATGAAATAACTCGGGGTGAGCAGCCCTGACAGCGCGCGTGTTTCCCGCACATCGTCCTGCGCGTAGTGGCGTAGCAACTCAGGGGCTTCGTCATACACGCGGCTGATCTGGCTGCCGTCAACATACGTGCGATCGTCCGACGCCAGCCCGAAATGCTGGGCCATCTCCTTGAGGCCAAGCCCTTCCAGCTCTCGGCTGCTGATGTCGTAGAACTGCGACAGAATCCAGGTATCGACGATATGGCGTCCGTAAATCTCCCACTTGGGATAATCGATGGTGCGCTCGGCAATAAACAAACGCGAGTTGTAAACCGCTGGTTCGCTGCCATTGCGCCCCCACTTCAAGGCAATTCCGTATCGCCTCGCCCGCGTCTTGATGTAGCTCAAATCGAACTTGAAGATGTTATGACCTTCGATGACGTCGGGATCACGCTCTTGAATGACGCCGTTCAACCGCTCCAACATCTCGGGTTCCGTCAACTCCTTGCCCCACAGCACACTCTCCCAACCAGAGGAGTCGCCGAGCGCGATAGCGATGAGGCGGTCTTCCTCCCGTTCGGGGTTTGAAAATTCAAACCCGGCGCTGCAGTAGGTCTCGATGTCGATCTGCAGGCGATTCAGATCACTCGGCGCCATACCGCGAAAGCAGGTCTGGCCAGTGACAAGCAGATGCTGATGGATGGGATCGTTCAGAAAGAGATAGGGCGCTGACCTGTCCGAAGGCATCCTTCCAGTCACTTTGGAAAGATATTTCTTTGCGAACAAGCACTCCTTCCAGGACTTGAAGACAGCCAGCACTCGATAGAAGAGGTCTCCGCAGAGCTCCGCGATTTCCACTTCGCCTTTGAAATTTCGGAGTAGATCCGGATCTTGAAGCCAAAGGACCGGACGAAACTCCTGAAGCTCAGACAGAAGTTTTCCCTGTTCCCTTCGGTAGAGGCGGATGTGGCTATCGTCTTCCAGCTCCAGAGCGACGATGCCCTGGGTTGGGTTCGAGCCGTAAAGGACTTGATTACTGGAAAAACTCAGTTTTGAGGGTAGGGTCATTCGCGCCCTTGGTTATTGTAGGGAACTCCCGCTGCGTTCCCCGTCTGGATTTCCCATGTCGTTACAGGGAACGGGACGGCGCCCGTTCCCTACAGTTTTCATCTCGCCGCGGTTGACTCGGAGCCTTGTAAGAAAAAACCCTTCGACCCATCATCACCCTCCGGTATTATAGGTTTTCTCATTGGCATCACAAGCCCACACGCGGCTCTCCACCGATCTTGGTGCACGCCGGCCCTGCACAACGAGGAAACCCTGTGAAAATCGCGACGCCGACTATCCACCCCGTCGAACCGGCTTCCCAGAACCTGCGCGACTCTCCGCAGCGCTGGTGGCTCGCCGCACTGCTGGTTACCGGCATGATTTTCGGGTATGCCCAGCGTGGCGCCTTGTCGGCCGTGGCGCCATACATGATTAAGGAACTGGGGCTATCGCCGGCCGTGATGGGCGTCCTGCTTTCAGCCTTTTTTTGGGTCTACTCATTCATGCAGATGCCGGCGGGCTGGCTGGTAGACCTGTATGGTGTGCGAAGGTCTTATGCGATTGGATACGCCTTCTGGTCCACGATTTCAGCACTCACCGGTTTGGCCGATGGACTGGCTGCCCTGATCGCGGCACGGGTGTTGCTCGGCGCTGGCCAGTCCGTCGCGTTCCCTGCCAGTGCCCGTGCCGTTGCTAACTGGTTTCCCGACCGCGAGCGTGGAACCGTTACCGGTGCCTATCTGATGGGAGTTCGCTTGGGGCAAGCGCTGGTCTCAATCGCGGCGGGTTACTTTCTGGCCGCCTACGGCTGGAAACTCTTCTTTGGAATCATTGGATTGATTCCGCTCGTCTGGTTGCTCCCGTGGAATACGTTTCTCAAAAAGTGGGAGCACCGAGGAGTTTCGGCGGCGGCAACCACGACTGCCAAAGCGCCCGCTCCTTCCTTTCTTAAGAGTCTCCACTTGTTTCGGAACCGCACGGTCTTCGGAATTTTCCTGGGATTCTTCGCTTACGATTATGTTTGGTACGTTTATCTGACCTGGCTGCCGGGTTATCTGGTGCTGGGCAGGGGCTTCACGGCGAAGGAAATGGGCTTTTACAGCTCCGTGCCCTTCCTCGCCATGTCAGTCACCATCATGCTGGCCGGGCTGGCCAGCGACTGGCTCATCCGCCAGGGATGGCGGGAACCCGTTGTCCGGAAGGGTTTCATTGCGGCGGGCCTGGCGATCGCTTGTCTCATTGTCCCAGCGGGTATGGTGGAAGACAAGATGACGTCGGTCTGGTTACTGGCAACTTCTCTGTGCGGCCTGGGTCTCGCCTCGCCCAACACCTGGACATTGACGCAAGCGGTCTGCTCTAAGAGCATCGTCGGCACCGTGTCCGGCATTCAGAACTTTGGCGGCAACGTGGGCGGCATCATCGCGCCTGCGTTGACGGGATACATCGCCCACGTCACACAGTCTTTCATTCTAGCCCTCAGCATCACTGGCGCTATATCCGTCGTTGGAATACTGTCTTATCTGTTTTTGATTTCCAAAGAGGTTTCGGAGTGATTTTTCAACCACTTGAGGCGGCAGTCTACCAAGTCTTGGTGCTTCCATGGATTTGCCACCTCGTTTCATAACTACAGTCACGTATTTCGCGGCTCTACCGCCAGGGTGCGGAGGCGAATGGCTCTTTTCAGGAGACTCCATGTGGTGGACAGCATTGAACTGAGTCATCAGCCGGGTTTGCGTACGAGCTCAATTCACGGGTAGTGCCCTCGCAAGGCAAACTGGCGCCTATTTGGTAGTGGCTTGGTTTGTTCCGAAATTGGAGGCTAAAGACAGACCTATGGCTGTAGATCGGTGGGCCAAACCCGCGCTG
>JAKEER010000679.1 GCA_022616615.1 Acidobacteriota bacterium | reverse complement strand
GTTCATTTCAGGCGTGGGAGGGCTTCCCGCATGCCACTTTTGTTTCCCTGGTCGGACGTGGGGACAGCAAGGAAGTCGTCAAACCACGAGTAAATCCTTTGCCACATGTCCCGAATGTTCGCTGGAGACTCATAGACGTGATCTTCGCCCCAGTAGCGAACAAACGTAGCCCTTTTGTTTTGGCGGTATAAGGCAGTGAAGAATTCTTCTGCCTGCTCGATCGGAACCACAGGATCCAGATCTCCCGCCATGATCATCAGCGGTGTAGTCACTCTTTCTGCGTAGTAAACCGGGCTATTCCGGAGAAATCGGCCTAAATCCTTCCATGGAGGATTCCCCATGTATGCGGTCTCCCCATTCCAAATTCGGAACGTCCGTAATGGGTAGTCAGACTTACCCGATTCGTATCTAAGCCCTGTTGTGAAGGTGCCGTACATGCTGATCAAGTTTGAGAATCCTGCCAGGCTCACTGCGGCGCTAAAACGATTCGTTTGAGTGACCAACCCATACGTAGCATATCCTCCGTAGCTCTGACCCATGACACCTAGTCGTTTGGGATCGGCGATGCGCAGTTCAATCAGCTTGTCCACGGCCGATAGAACGCCCTTTGTCAACTCCATGTAAGGATCAGCCACGGTGCCATACGGTCCCAGGGGCATGCTCGGGAGTAGCACCACATAGCCATGGGCGGTCAGCAACTGCGGGTTGACAGGCGAAGTCTGATTGATGCGCGCCAACCATTCGGGCGGGTCATTGCCGTATACCAAGCCAGGATATACCCAAGTCACTGTGGCATACTGCTTGCCGCTCTTGTAATTTGGGGGCAAAAGAACCCAGGCAGTCAACTCCTGTCCGTCCAGGCTCCGATAGATCAGTTTTTTGTAATTCGCTGCGGCGATCTCGCGCAGGAACTCGTTAGTTTCGAAGGCCATCAAGAGTTTTCCGCGAGGCGATCTTTGTATCCACAAATACGTCCCAGTACGATCGCTGGCAGCGAAGACAGCCGTCTTCGCCGTGGACTGATAGGCCACAACCCTTGCGTCAGCGGTTGGCTTCTCAAGCGGCGTCAGGGTCCCGGTACTCAAAGTGAGATGACAGAGGATTTGAGTACCGTTCCTAACCGCACTAAAGATGACCTCGTCTTCTACCAAGTCACCAGCCGATCGGGGCCACAGAAAAGAAGTGACACTGCCGGAGAACTCCATCGCGAGCTGTTGAAGACGCCCCCCATCCCCACCGATTCGCCAGAGGCTTCCGTCGCTGATTCCGATGAGGTCGCCTTGTGTGGAAGCTAACATCTGCGATGCCGGGGCTATTTCGGGTGGGAAAAATGGGCTTGCCTTGCCTGATTCGTCCGTCCTCCACCATATCGACAAGGGAGTCCCACTGGATTCGGATAGCCTGTCGGTTGCGTAAACCAGAAGATCTCTCAGCCCGTACCAGAAATACGGCGCAGGACCTTCCACTGTGTTGCGCAAGTGTGAGTCAACATCAAGCGTCGGGGTTGTCGCTGCAACTCGGCAGATTTTGGCCTCCACCGTACAGCGGAACACCTTCCCCTGTTCGTCGAGCGCGCCCACCTCCCACCCAACCGCGGCCAACTCCCTGCTATCGGGGGACCAGCCTATCGAACCCCAGAAAACCTCACCCGGCCCCGTCATCTCGCTAGCTGACAGCTCCCCCTGAATATTTGCCACCGCGAGTCCGTATATGATTTCACTTAGATGTTTCACTGGACGATGCGGAACCGGCTGCCAAACGCCCATCTGTTTCAGGAACGCGACATACCGGCGATCAGGTGAAACACGGATCGTTGCAAAAGAAGGAGCCTCAGCGAGTACCTTCGTCTGTTTCGTCGTCACGTTCACGACAACCATTTGCGACTGCTCGCGACCTTCCAACGTTGTGGCAAGACCGCTCTCTAGAACGCTTGCTGTTGGCTCCCAGCCTTTCCAGGCTTTTTGCCATTCCCGCTCCGTCGTCACTGCCACACGAGTTCGAGATGCGATGCCTCTATGCTGCTCGCCGGTCGGCAGGAGAGAAAAAACTAGCTGGTCTTCGGATACCCAGTTCAAGTCCTTCGGTAGCCAGATCCCCGTGCCTCGCTCGGTTAGCGGGTAAAGCTCGTCCGAATCCATGCTCCACACCCACACTCTGACGTTGCCACCCCGGGTTGAGAGCATGGCAAGGTGTCGGCCGTCGAGAGACCACTTTGGTGCCCAGAAGCCTGAGCCGTCGGTCACACCGTGCGACAGGTTCTGGGCTCTCCCACTCTGAACCGAGAAGAGCCAAACATCAGCCCGATCCCAATGACCCAAGGAATAGTCCGACCGAGGCGACACCATCTTGGAGCGCTTAACGATGAAGGCCAGCCACCGGCCATCAGGAGAAACAGCGACTTCGTTGTCGACCTCTTCTATCCTGAGCAGGTCGTCGGCTGTAAACGGCCTTTGTGGGGCGGCGCTCGCTGATTTGGAGATGGTGAGGGGAAGGGTCGAAAGTAAACACCAAATGACCGCTCGAGACACGACCGTTCTGCCTTTCTCCAACCTGCATCTAAACATTATGACGAATCGCCGGCAGTCAGAAACTCAGTTTCAATCCAAACTGGATCGACCGGGGCCCACCGAGTTGAAAGAGCTCGCTGAAGCCTCCGGCACCTTGCGATCCTTGACTGAGGCTGCGACCAAGCATGCTCGTGGAGCGCCCAAAAGATGGAAGGCCGAGACGATTCACAGGTGGCCCGAAGTTGGGATGATTGAGGACGTTGAAGAACTCGGCCCGAAAACTCAGCTTCAACTGCTCACTTAGATTGAATCGACGTCGCACCGCCAAGTCCCATTGGCTAGCGCCAAATCCACGTACTGCGTTTCGGCCGAGTGTTCCCTGGCGTAACGGGATACGTGTTACGGGGTCACGAGGGGGGGGTGTGAACGCAGCAGGGTTAATCGCCCTCCCTCCTGGGAAGGAGGAACCGCGGAGATAGATTGGAACTCCCGGAATAAGATCCGGTCGCACCGATGACGATATTCCGGCAACGAGCCGAAAGATATTTGTTTGTATGTCGACTGGAGTGGCTGATCGTGTTCGCAGAGTGGTGTCAATTCCCCAATCGCCCAAGACTGCACGAAGCGTTGCCTTGCCTTGAGGCGCAGGGATGTCGTAGCTAACTCCCAGCGAGAACGAGTGACGCACATCGAAGTCCGAGGAGCCTCGGTTGGCGTTCGGGTCAGTCCCTGGCACAAACAAGTCCCCCCGCCCGATAGAACTGGAACCCGAGGCTGTATCGATGGAATGTGCCCACGTGTAAGATGCCACGGCGTTCAACCCATGGGACATCCGGGCCTGGTATTGCAATTGCAGCGAGTGATAGTCGGAGGTGGATACATTTCGCGCTAATTGTGCGAAAACAATCTGCGGATTAGGATTAGACAAGACTTCTGCTTGTATGAGCTTCCGGCCAACCGAAGCGACATAAGAGACCGCAACTGCCTGGCTCCTTCCTAATGCCTGCTCGACTGCCGTGTTCCATTGCAAACTGTATGGCAATTCTAGATCTGGGTCGGGCGCAATAACGGATGCAGGAGACTGAAGAGAAATAGGTGGCGGCTGCTGCTGAGCCGACGATAGAGGGAAACTCCCAAACTCTGACTTGTTCGCCCCAAAAGGAAACGTAAAGCTTCCGATTGCATCCCCCGCTCGCTGAGACGCCAAGTCGTAGAAAACCCCGAATCCACCTCGCAGCACAGTCTCCCAGCCCCCTTGCTGGCGCAGGAGAAAAGACAAGCCAGTCCGTGGAGCAAAATTTGAATACTCAGTTTTGAAAACTGCGGCACCCAATGGAGCAACGGCCAACGTAGCCAAGTCGTCGACGTTCTCCACAGCAAGGAGGTCGCCATCGCTTATGGTCGGAGGGAGGTCCAACTCCCAGCGCAAACCATAGGTGAGCGTCAAACGCGAGCTCACTTGCCAAGTATCCTGAGCATAGGCAGCTACGTTATGGAAGTGTGCTACGCCACGCCTGTTCGTACCCACGACGGACAATAACGGCGAACCGGAGGCGGCGGAGGCAAAGTCCAGAAACAGTGGCTGCAGAAAGTAGCGTTGCGGGTCGAGAATTGGTGAGAGTTGACGGTAGTCCATGCCAAACTTGAGAGAATGTGTCCGGTACAGTCGCGTTAGGCTATCGACCACGTTGATCTGACGCTGGATGTTTGTTGTGTTTCTACCAAAGAACCAAAACGACTGCACTCCTCCAAAGACCGCGAACCCAAACAGGGAATCTTGGTTCGAGAAGGAAGCGGGAAAGAGGACCGAGTCGGTCGGTATGATGGCCCCGCCAAATGTATCCAAGTCGAACCGCCCGGCCGCACGGTTTCTGCTGTAGTTGAAGCGCAAATCGTTGGCCCATGCGGGGGATATTGTCCATGTGGTGCCGACTGTAGCGGTCTGCATCCTAAACCGGTTCGAGACAATGGTATTCAGAGTGTTGGCGTTGTTGCCTCCGCCACGGTCTTCGAGTTCAGACGGGGAATAGTTGTAACGGCCGAATAGTGAGACTTTCTGCGTCAACCTGTGGTCAATACGAACGCTGGTCGCGTCGAGGGACGACTTGTTGGAATAGGTTGCATTGAATTCTGCCTGACCATTGCCAAGGTCGGCGCCATTCGGCAGAGGGTAAGCATCGAGAAACGGCCGAAGCGATGACTGAGCTGTTTGTCGGACACTAAGAGAGGGTACCGTTGTAATACCGGTCTGTGGCAGGCGCAACCTAAGCCCTTCGTAGGCGACAAATAAAAATGTTCGATCTTTGACTACTGGCCCCCCTACCACGCCTCCAAAATCATTCTGGCGAAGGGCAGCTTTTTCCAGACCCAGCCTGTTAGCAAACCAATCGTTGGCATCCAAAATGTCATTGCGCAGGTACTCGAAGAGGGCCCCATGGAATTCATTGGTACCCGATCGAGTCAGAATGGAGACTTGGGCCCCTGGGGTGCGGCCGAATTCTGGTGCATAGGTGGATGTTTGAATCCGGAATTCTTGCATAGCGTCCACAGAGACCAAGCTGTTTGTCCCCCCTTGCGCACTCGACCCTGGGGTTAATCCTGCTGCTGATTGAGATAGGACTCCCGAGGAGGTGATCCCCACGTTTGCACTCACACCGTCCACGGTGAAGTAGTTTGCAGTGGAACGCTGACCATTGACGCTGAACTGTCCCCCTTCACCACCAAACACAGGAGTCACTACGACACCTGGAGTCAACTCGATCAGCGCCTGAAAACTTCTGCCGTTCAGGGGTAGGTTCTCGGCGAACTGCCGACTCACGACCGTGCTGACAGTGGCTGAGTCAGTGTTCAAGAGTGGCGCGCCGCCCTCGACGGTGATCGTCTGTGTGACGGAGCCCAGTTGCATTGAGAAATTGAGAGTGATGACATCCTGAACGTGCAGCTCGAGGCCAGGCTTGGCGACAGATGCAAAACCATCCTTCTGGACGATTACTCGATACTCACC